>NZ_JALKAS010000001.1:0-319262 GCF_023015695.1 Jannaschia sp. S6380 | reverse complement strand
ATTGGGATGACTGCTACAAGGGCTGGACGGAAGAGTTGAGATACGTGTTGTTTCGATATGATGAACATCTAGCGGCAAACGCGGGGGAAGAGATCAATGCGCTTCAGTGGGAAAAAATTTGGCAAAACGACGCATCAAGTTCGATTGAGCACATTGTACCACAAAACAGTGGCCGTTCCGACATTCACAACATTGGCAATTTGACGATGTTACCGCCTAAAGTAAATTCATCTCTGGGTGGAAAGTCGCCAAGTGAAAAGGCGGAGCGGTATACAGATTCTGGGCTGCGCGGGACGATCCAGGTTGGGAAGGAAATCACGAAAAGCCAAAAGTGGACTAAAGCAGATGTTGCTCGGAGGAGAGATGAAATCGAGGCTTTCGTAAAAGATGTGTGGGCTGACTGAGGTGTATGACAAGAACCTCACGCGCTTGACATTTGGTAACACATGTGTCACTAAGGGGTCAGATGAATAAGCTTGTTGTCTATGTCACCGAAACGGGGAAAACTCCGTTCGACGATTGGTTCAATGGTCTGGATACGGCGGCGGCATTGAAGGTTCGAACGGCGCTTGCACGGATCGAGACTGGAAACCTTGGCGACGTGAAGCCAGTCGGGCAAGGCGTGTCAGAGCGGCGCATCACCCTCGGCCCCGGCTACCGCGTCTATTTTGGCAAAGACGGCGATACGCTTGTGATCCTGCTCTGTGGCGGCACGAAAAAGCGCCAGTCGAAAGATATCGAGCAGGCAAAAGCATATTGGGACGACTACAAGGCCCGCAAAGAGAAAGATGACTGACATGCCACTGACCAAAGACTTCAAAGACACGATCAAAGCCCGCGCCGATCGCGATCCTGAGTTCCGCGCGGGTCTGTTCCGCGAAGCTATCGAGGCGATGCTCAGCGACGATCTGGAGACCGGTAAGGTGCTGCTGCGCGACTATGTCAACGCCACGGTGGGGTTCGAGGCCTTGGCCCAAGACATGCAAAAAGACCCCAAGAGCCTGATGCGGATGCTCAGCGCCAAGGGAAACCCGCGCGCGGACAATTTGCTGGCGATGGTATCGCGGTTGAAGCAGCGTGAGGGTATGTCCTTTTCAATCACTCAGAATACTGAATTTCACGCATAGCCGCGGTTTGGATGTTTTCAATACAACGCTTGCGTGCAACGGTCTGAGCAAGCTTGGCCAATTTTGACTTGAGAAATTACTGATGAATAACGGATGTTTCGACCTTACGAGTAACGCGTATCATATTTTGAAGGCAGGCTACGACGCAGATAGATCAGACATCGCCGAATTAGTTGAAGATGCCGAGTTTGATGAGGTTTTTGCGCCTCAAGAAATCCAACGCGCCCAGCAAAGCCTGTTGGCACCAAATTCTCGATTAGAACAAGAAATCTCATGGCTGCCAGAGTTGAGCCTAGCTCAAACGACCAATGTCCTGAGCCTTGTCGGTTCTGGTGACCTTGAGGCGCTTATTGAAACATCAAAGCACGCCCCTGAACTGGCCAAGGCTAACATTTTGGCACATTTCGCGGGCACGGGAAACGTTAACGACACCCTGTTTCATGCACTGGTGTCGGCGTGGGACGAGATCGATCAAGAGAACATCCTCACTTTCCTCAATGACAATCGTCTGAGCGCAGGATTTCCAAGTGTCGAGCGCCCGCAGATGCGGAACGCGCTTGTGGAGCTCGAAAGACAGCATGCCAGATCGGCGGCGGTGGGGATTTGGAGCCTAGATCGCCCTGGTGAAGTCATGGACCGAATTGTCGAAGCAGAGCTTAGAAGGCATCCTTCGAGTACGTTCTTGGAGCAGTTTGTTCGCGGTTATGATACGTTAAGTGAACCTGACTTAGCCCGCATAAGCGATGAGATCGACGAGGTCATATCGGACGCTGAAAATACCGACGCCGATCTAGCAGCACTTGTAACAAGAGCATCTGACCTTCTGGTTCGTTGGGATGACGTGAATCAGCCGGTTCAGGTCTATGAACAGCATCAAGGCCATGAAGAAGGGCGATCAAAGCGGATCTACGAAAAACTGAGATCGCTTTGCTTGGATCTCGCCAACAATCGCAGCGAATTTACTGAAGCACGTAGGCTTTCTGAGGCTTTGTTGCGGACCTTCCCTGAGCTTGAATCCGTCGCCGAAGTCCTGAAAGGGGATGTGGCGGCACTTGAAAACTTAGACGAACAACAAAAACTACACGAGGAATACAAGCCGCTTATTGATGCATGCGAGGCGGCTAAAACAAAGCTGCCGACACCGGTTTCCACTGTCCTCAAGATATTCAAGGATACGGTATCCAAGGGGGGAAATGACCCCATTGCCTTTAACATCCTGCGCGACCTTGCATTGCACATCAACAACGATTGCAATGACCCGCAGACCGCTTTCAAACTGCTTGACGGGGCTCTGACATTTGCTGGCGCTCGACCGCCTCAGGAACTTAAAAAAACGCTTGAAGAAGAGCGGGCGGTTTTGCACCGAAATTGGAAAATGAACGAGCTTGAAAAGAATTCGGGCAATTTGACCGCGATGTCGCAAACTGTGGAGGATTTGCTGAAATATGCACGTGGATCGGAGCGTGCCGAACTTCAGCAGCTAAAGACTAAGCTGGATCGAAAGAGGCTCGGCAAAAAGGTGAAGTGGGGAATTTATGCCTCAATCGCAGCAGTCATAGGGTTCTTTGTGATTGCAGATGAGATGGACAGACCATCTAACCGTTCAACCTATCAGCCATCCGCTCCACGTGTCGCGACGCCAACCCCAACGCCCGCGCCAGCGACAAGCGCGGCGGTTGAGACTATCCCGCCGGTCGGGCAGGGCCTAACACTCAATCGCTCTCAAATCCGCTACTGTGTTTTTCAGGGGCAACGGCTTGATATCATCAGAACACTGACCACAACGGACAATCAAATTGACCGTTTCAATGCGCTGATTGGCGACTTCAATTCACGATGTTCAAGTTTTCGATATAGAAGCGGCGATCTAAGCGCTGCTGAGCGCGAGGCCCGTGAAAATGCCGCTGATTTGCGAGCAGATGCAAGAAGGATCGTTTCTTCATGGTAAGCTCGCCTCCTATGTCCATGAACGCTGAAAGTGTTGCGCAGTTGTGCGTTGAGTTTTGGAAATTATCAAACGCAACCAAGAAGGCTATCGAGCGCCTTCCCGAAAGTGAAAGCCGCCGATTGAAGGGCCAGTTGAACTTCTCAGATCGCCAGTTGGCTATGCTTGTCGATCAGCTCGGTTTAAAGCTAATCGATTTCGAAACGGAGGGGTTCCATGCTGGATTGGCCACTTCCGCCGATAATGCCGGAGACTATCCCGATGAAGCTGATCTCATCGTCTCAAAAACACTGGAGCCGACCGTAATGGCGGATATGAAAGTAATAAGGCTAGGACGCGTTCTTGTTGAGCCAGCCAAAAGTGAAAAGGAATAAGAATTGTATCTTGGTATTGATCTCGGAACTTCGAACTCAGCAGTCGTTGGCCATATCGATGGTGCGACGCGTCTCTTCAAGACATCGGACGGCACTGATGTGTTGCCCAGTGTCATCTATCTGGACAAGCGCGGGCATAGGTTCATCGGGAAATCGGCCTATGACCGCTTGCTTTCAGCTCCGCAGAATGTCGCCCAAGGCTTCAAGCGCTCGATGGGGACCAAGAATCCGATCTCCTTTGCTGGGCAAACTTGGACGCCAGTTGAGTGTAGTGCCGAAATAATCAAAGCGCTGGTAGGTCAAGCGATGACCGAGGCTGGCAACCAGGAAGTTGAGGGCGTGGTCATCACGACCCCCGCCGCATTCAACCAAATGCAGAGCGAGGACACGATTGCCGCCGCGCGATTGGCCGGTTTGGAGAAAGTAAGCCTGTTGCAGGAACCAGTTGCCGCCGCTTTGGCCGCAATCGCACACAGCAAACAAAAGGACGGTGTTTTCTTGGTCTACGATCTCGGAGGCGGGACGTTTGACTTGGCATTGGTTATGAGCACCGCGGGCGTGGTCAACGTGATCGCTCATGAGGGCATAAACATGCTTGGTGGTCGTGACTTCGACAGAATCATATTCGACAGCATTGTGCGGCCTTGGCTTTCACAGACCTTCAACCTTCCAGCGGATTTTCAGCGCAACGAAAAATACAAGCACCTGACGGACGTCTGCCGCCATGCCGCAGAAAAAGCGAAGATCCAGCTTTCGGCGTCTTCGACGGCCTCAATCTTTGCGACAGAGGATGAAGTGCGCGCGACTGATGAAGACGGTGAAGAAATCTATATTTCAATCGATTTGACGAGAGAGCAGATGACCGACCTGATCAAAGATCGGATTGATGACTCGATAGCTCTTTGCCGAAAGATTATCACGGCTAACGGATACAAGAATGACGACATCTCGAAAATCGTTCCGATTGGCGGCCCGTCAAAGATGCCTATCATACGAGACATGCTAGAGGCCGGTCTCGCAATCGAAGTGGAAAGCGGACTTGATCCAATGACCGCAGTTGCGACCGGCGCTGCAATTTTTGCGGAAAGCCGGGAATGGGCTGGTGAAAGCTCTACGCAGAAGAGTGGGAAACAAAGGGAAGCGGTCACTGGCAGCGTCTCATTGGCCCTAGACTTTAAGTCCCGCGTCGCAAGTGAAGCGGCCAAGGTCCGGCTGAAACCGGCGGCGGACATGCCTACGGGGCATGAGGTGGAAATCCTTGACGAAGAAGGGTCTTCGACAGGCAGAATTCCAATTGATGGGCCGCTCAGCATCAACGTAAATGTTCGCAAGAACGGCGAAAACCGGTTCAAAGTGACCGTATTCGACCAACAGGGCAAGGCAGTCGAGGACGCGTCACGCGAAATCGTCATTACCCGAGCGGAAGCAAGTGCTGCAAGTGTCCCGATGACCTACACTCTCGCGGTCAAGATTCAGCATGGCTTTGTCGGATACGAGCGGAACAAGTTAGAGGTCCTTGTGAAGAAAGGGACAGCATTGCCTGCACAAGGCAAGCAAACCTTCCGAACTGGCAAGACACTAGTCGGAGGCGAAGATGATTTCATCGCGGTCGAGTTTTATGAGATGGCAGATGACATCGACACACCAGAGCACAACCTACATATCGGCAACTTCCGTTTGAACAGCCGCGACGAATTGGAACGTGGCGAGCGGATCAATCGTGGGGATGATTTTGTCATCGATTGGAGAATGAGTGACAATGGTACGCTCAGCTTTTCGGTCGAATTGCCATCTTTGGGACGTGTTATCGACGCCACCAATCTTTACCGATCCGAAGATGGCGGCATTAACTATGACGGCCAGCGCGGGGCAGAGGTTGCCACAACTATGCTCGCCCGTGTTGAGAGTGATCTAGACGAGCTTGAAACCACGCTCGATGAAGATGCTGATCCCAGCGGTGACATCCGCAAGCGGATTGAGCGCCAGCACGCGGCACTTTCGACCTCTGTTGACGCGGACACACATCGCTCGGTAGCCGAAGAAGCGCGCAAACTGCGCCAGGAGGTGGCGTTGCTGAGAATGTCACCTGAGAACGAAGAGCGAGTGCTGGACGATGAAGTCGCCAAGGCTGAAACTTCTTTCGACGAATTGCGAGACATTGCGCAGCCAGTAGATACTGAGCGGCACGACAAGCTTTTGGTGACGACCCGTCGCTCGATTCGGGAAAAGAACTATGATGCCGCGCGCCGATCACTTGATGAGATGCAGGGCATTCGCATGAAGGTGCTCTCTGAAAGCCCTGATTTCTTGATCGAAATCTTCCGGCGCTTGGCAGAAGAGCATTACCTGGCAGTCGATGAAGCGCTTCATGCTCAATTGGTCGACGCAGGAGTCGAGGCCGCAAAATCAGGCGATGTGCAAAGGCTGCGGATGATCATAGGGCAGATGTTTGGTAATAGGGTCTCGACCGGAGCGGATGCGACCGAAATCGTCGAATTGGCCCACCTATTGGGGAGCTGATCTGGCAACGGAGATCAGTTTCCACCTATGGGTTGGTCCGTCTCAATCGCTACCGATGGTGTTGGCATTGCCAGCACCATTTCGGCGAGTTGAGACAGAAAGCGCATTCTAGCCTTCGAAAATGTTTAGCTCTCTGCGCCGATGTTTCATTAAAATTCGCAAGAATTTCTGTGCGATCATAATGACCACAGGACCGAGGACGACCAGCGCCAGATAGAGCGATCGTGCGATATCCCAATCCGGCTGACCTGATGTCGCGATCATCCCGGTGCCGCCAACCAAAAGTGAAATGGCGCCTACAACACCGATTTGGCGGGCGAATGTGAACACGTCGTGGTCGCAGGGGTCCAAGTCTGACTTTGAGGATTTCAGCGGCTGATATGTGTCGGTCATGTCGGTCTCCTGATTAAAGGGTTTCAAAGTAGTGGCTGGCGACCTGCGCGGGGCTTTCGCCCGTCTGTGCGGCCTGCGCGGCGACAAACCCGATGATTTTGCCGAGCTTGGCGATAGGCAGGTTTGTTCCGCGCCTTTCAGCCTCGGACAAGACAGCGATGGCACTTGCCTCAGCCAGTTCGGGGTCGTCACTCTTGTGGATTTTGCCGCGCCCCGCCAGCAGCCAGTCAAGATTCACTCTGAACGCCTCGCTGATGTTCAGAGCTGTAAGCGCGGGCAAATCCCGTTTTTCCTGCTCATAGTTTTTATACGCGCGGTCAGACACATCGATGGCCGCGGCCATAACAGGCTGAGTAATATCGTTTATTTTGCGAATTTCTCGCAAACGAAGGCCAATGCCGCTCAAGTCCGTTGACACGATGCACCTATGAGTTAATAATTCACCCATATGTGCACTTCTAGAGTGATTTGGGCGATCCTGTTCACTCTTGCAGTGTTTTCAACCGAAATCCAACGGAAAGGTGAGCCGTGACCAAACCTCTCGAAACACCAAAGGAACTGGCCGAGCGCGTTGGTCTGCCCGTGACCAACATCCGATATCTGATCCGCGAAGATATGCTGGACCATATCTTTACCGCGCCCGGGCAGCGAAACCCCAAGATTCCGAGCGGCGCTTGGGAAAAGTATGTCTCTCAATTCACGGTCAAAGCGCAAAAGCCTGCGCCGCGCAGAGCCGGCCAAGAAATGGGGTCTGACAAATGACACGACACACCCCCATCATGGCCAGCGAGACGACCGCAGCCCGCTTGCTCGATCTGCGCACAAACGAGTTCAAGGCTTTGGTCGATAAAGGTCACCTACCGCCCGGGCATGAAATTGCGCCCGGCGTTGTTCGTTCGGATACCGAGGTTCTCAAACGGATATCAGCAGGGGACGTGACGCAGCTATGGGATCAAATTCAGTGGTAGGTCGACGCAAGAAATACCTTTGGCAGCATCCGTCGGGCCGTTGGTATGTGCGCAAGAGCGTCAACGGCAAGATGTTCTATCTGGGGCGGATCACGGCGGAGGAAGGCACGGCAGAGTTCGACCAGCAGTACTGGGAGATCGTCAGCGGGAAGAAAGCGGTCTCCAAGACATCATGGGGCGCTTTGATTGACGCGCTGCGTGAGACCGACAAATGGAAAGATTTTTCGCCTCGCTATCGGCGCGACCTTGAGCAAGTTTTTGAGTATTTGACCGAAAAGATAGGGCGCGCTGACGTGGCACGCCTGACCCAAGCTGACATTTATGACGCCATGGAAAAGAACCGACATCGGGTCAGGTTCGCCAATTACATCCCGACCGCGATCAGCATGTTATCCAAAATGGCGATGCGCAAGCGCTGGCGCAGCGACAATCCCGCGATTGATATCGAGCCGTTGAGGGTTCCGAAGGACCGCAAGAAGCCACACCTGCCGTGGACAGATTGGGCGGTGGAGAAGATGCGGGAAGAGGGCGAGCCATTGCCCCGGCTGATTTTCGAGATTGGCGTGGGCAGTGTGCAGCGCCCCGGTGACTGGGTGGACTTCCAGTGGGGCGACTATGACGGCGACACCCTCAAGCTGCGCCAAAACAAGACTGACACAGCCCTTTCTTTGCCTTGCACGATTGCGCTCAAGGCGGCACTGGACGTTGCGAAGGCTGATCTAGGGTTCGCGCCTCATCCATCGCGCCATATCCTGACGCGCGCTGATGGGTCTAAAATGGACTATCACGCGATGGCGCGTGTCATGGTTCGTGAGCGCAAACGGTTGGGCCTGATGGCCTATGATCAGCACGCGCTGCGGTATCGCGGGGTGATGGAATTGGCGTGGGCTGGATGTACTGATGATGAAATCGCCAGCTACAGCGGCCACACATCCAAAGCGATGATTATCAAATATGCTGGGGAAGCGCGCCAAATCATGCGAGCGCGACAGGCGGTAGCTAAACGCAAATGACCCAGAACAGAACAGGCACAGAACGTGAAACTGATACTAGAGGTGATACCCAATGAGCAGAAATATTCTTAACCCATTGATTTTATTGGAGGCGAGTAGGAGAATCGAACTCCTGTACACGGATTTGCAATCCGCTGCGTAACCACTCCGCCAACTCGCCGCCGGGGATACCGTTGCATTAGCGCCAGTTCCGACGGCCCGCAAGCGCCCCCTTCGGGCTTAGGCGTTGCAGGGTTTCGGAAGACGTGCTTTCTGGAACGAAACATAAATAGACCGATAGGTTCAGTTGCCGATGGCCGCCTCCCACGACCTCCGGACAATGATGGTGGATACGCAGGTCCGACCATCCGACGTCACCAAGTTTCCGATCATCTCGGCCATGCTCGATGTCCCGCGCGAGGTGTTCGTGCCAAACGCCTCGAAGGCCGTGGCCTACATGGATGCGCCCGTTCCGCTGGGCGAAGGGCGCGAGATCCCGGATGCGCGTACGCTGTCGAAGATGCTGGACGCGCTGGACGTCCGCCGTACGGATACGGCGCTGATCCTCGCCGGCGGGCTGGGCTATTCGGCCGCGATCCTGGCCCGAATGGCCGAGTCCGTCGTCATGGTGGAGCCGGATGCCGCGCTCGCCGCCGAGGCCGAAGCCGCCCTGACCTCGGTCGAGGCCGACAACGCCGTCGTCTTGCAGGGCGATCCGGTCGCCGGTGCGGCTAAGGCCGGCCCGTTCGACATCATCCTGATCGAAGGCGGGGTCGAGACCGTGCCCGATACCATCCTGGACCAACTTGCCGAAGGCGGCCGCATAGCCGCCGTCTTCCAGGAGGGCGCCCTGGGCGAGGTCCGGATCGGGCGCCGCATCGAAGGCCACGTCGTCTGGCGCTTCGCATTCAACGCCGGTGCCCCAGTGCTGCCCGGTTTCGCCGCCGCACGCGGCTTCGCCCTTTAGGAGGTCAACGATGTTGCGTCGGACCCTAGCCATCATCTCGGTCGCCGTGATCGCCGCCCTGCCCGTCCGGGCGGAGACCCTCAGCGACGCGTTCGTCCAAGCCTATCGCAGTTCGCCGCTGCTGGATCAGCAGCGCTATCTGCTGCGCGCCACGGACGAGGACGTGGCCATTGCCGTGGCCGCCCTGCGCCCGGCGATCAATTTCGCGGCCAGCTATGGCAAGGTCACGGGATTCAACGATTTTTCGGGCCAGTCGACCAACACGACGGCGTCGCTGGGCCTTGTCCTCGACTACACGCTCTTCGATGGGGGCCAGCGGCACCTGCGCGTCAGCGCGGCCAAGGAGGCCGTT
Source organism: Jannaschia sp. S6380 (assembly GCF_023015695.1). Classification (NCBI taxonomy): domain Bacteria; kingdom Pseudomonadati; phylum Pseudomonadota; class Alphaproteobacteria; order Rhodobacterales; family Roseobacteraceae; genus Jannaschia; species Jannaschia sp. S6380. The sequence continues at coordinate 309,624 of NZ_JALKAS010000001.1, read as the reverse complement.
CTCGGCGCGCGTTTCTCGCTCATCCAGGCGGAACAGGGCGTGCTGCTGGACGCGGTGACGGCCTACCTGAACCTGCGCCTCGCGCTGCGCATCGTCGACGTCCGCGAAAGCAACGTCCGGCTGATCACGCAGCAATTGCGCGCCGCCGACGACCGGTTCGAGGTCGGCGAGGTGACGCGGACGGATGTGGCCATCGCCCAATCCCGGCTGGCGAGCGCGCGGTCCGCGCTGGCCGCGGCACGCGGACAGGTCGATATCGCGCGCGAACAGTACCGCCTGGCCATCGGCGTGCTGCCGACGGGGACGCTCGCCAACCCGCCGCAGCCGCCCGCTCTGCCGCCGACGGTCGAGCGTGCGCAGCAACTCGCCCTGCAGGTCCACCCCCTGATTTCGGCCGGACAGCACGAGGTCGTGTCGGCCAGCCTGCTGGCGAATGCGCGCGCCGCCGACCGGTTGCCGCAGGTCGCCTTGGAAGGTCAGCTTGGCCGTTCGCGCAACAACAACCTTCCCATCGGCGGGCGCCGCAGCGACTCGGCCAGCATCGAGTTGACCGGACGGATTCCGATCTACACCGGCGGTCGCCTGCCTGCCTTGCAACGACAGGCCACCGCGGTGGCGCAAGCCGCGCGCAGCGATCTGGGGCAGACCAGCCGCACCATCGTCGATGGCGTCGGGCGCGCTTGGGCCGGCCTGGAGGTCGCGCGCGCACAGATCGTCGCGACGCGCCAGGGCGTCCGCTCTGCGCAGTTGGCCTTCGAGGGGTTCCGCGAGGAGGCGCAGCTCGGCGCGCGCACCACGCTCGACGTGCTGGACGCGGAACAGGAACTGCTCGACGCGCGGACCGATCAACTTCAGGCCGAAAGCGATGCCCAACTGGCGGTCTACAACGTACTGGCCGCAATCGGTCTGCTGACGACCGAGCATCTTGGTCTGTCGGTCGAACGCTACGATCCGTCGGTCTACTACAACCTGGCCTCCAATGCCCCGCAGGTCACGGGGGTCGGCCAGCCGACCGAACGCGGCGGCCGGCTCGACCGGGTCCTGCGTCGTTTCGGTCGCAACTGACAGCCGATCCCCGCGCCGCAGCGGGGATCGCCTTTCGGGTGGCGCGAACCGCGTGTTAGCGTGCGGCATGGGCGGCGACGAAGACCGCCCGACGAACGGGGCAGATCGCGGGGGACGGGCCGATGACGCAGAACAATCATGATATCGAGGATGTGCTGTCCTCCATCCGCCGCCTGGTGGCCAACGACACCGGCCAGGTTCAGAGCGCGGTGGAGGCGGCACAAGCCGCCCGTCCCGTTTCCGAGGGCCCGACCTTGGTGCTGGACCCCGCGCAGCGCGTGACCGAGCCCGAGGACCCGTTCCAGATGATCCGCTCCCTGGAACAGGAAGAGCGTGACGGGCGCGATGCCGAGCATTTCACCGATGCCGTGTCCGACGACATCGCGGACATCGCGCGCGATCTGACAGAGGCCATGGCAGAGCAGGAGACCGCCGCCGAGATCGAGGCCCACACGCGGCAGACCACGCTGGATGGAACCGACCGCGAGGCGGAGCAGGACGCGACGACCTGGACGAGCGAGATCGAAACCGCGGCCGCAGTCCCCGACGCTTATGCCGAGGATACGGACTACGAGACCGTCGAAGATAGCGGCGAGCCATCGGACGAGGCGCCGCAAGAGGAAGCCATCGACATGTCCGAGGGCTTCGAGGAGATCGCGCGGCGCGCGCCGGACGACGAAGCCCTGCGCCGCCTGATAGTCGAGATCGTGAGGCAGGAACTGGCCGGCGACCTGGGCGAGCGGATCACCCGGAACGTGCGTAAGCTGGTTCGGCGCGAGATACGGCAGACGCTCGCCTCGGGCGAATTCGACTGAACCGGCCCCTTCAGGCAACTGAACCGGCCCCTTCAGGCAAACGAAAACCGCGCCGGGCGTACCGACGCGGTCCTTCGGGATGATAACGATCGGAACGTGATCAGGCCGCTTCGGCCGCCTCCGCCAGTTCGGCGGCCTGGCGACGCTCGCTCTCCTCGCGCGACAGGGCGACCGAGGTGCGGACGCCGCGGCTGACGAACTCCATCAAGCCGCCGACGACACGCTCGTTCGGGTCGATGCCAGCGCAGGACAGGACCTCACGGCCGTCGCGGGACCGGGCCCAGCGAGCGATCTGCTCGGGGCCGTTGCCGAATTTCTTGTCGTCCGAGATCGCATCGTCCAGAGCGGCGAGGACCACGGCAGCAAACAGCTTGCGGGACCGCTGTCCCTGTTCGAAATTGAACGCCGTTGCATCGACAAAATCAGTCATACCGCTCTCTCCGTAGTGCTCTTGCTTCTTCCCCGATGGGCCGAACTAACACGACCTCGCCCGTGCGGTTATGCGTTCTCGGAATACCCCATATGCTATGGGATCATGTCATCGTTCACGCATATACCAAGTCTAGGCCGCCACGGGGCAAACTTCCGACTAGATATGGGGTTCGTCGTGAATCCTTCAACCTTCCGTCAACTTTTTGACGTATTGACAACGGTCGAGGACGGCGCCTGACCCGTTCAGGCGTCGGCTGCAGCTTCGGCTTCCTGCCGCAATCGTCGTGCCTTGCGCTGTAGTGCCGCTCCGACCGGGTCGCCTGTCGGGTTCAGGATCAGGTCGAGCACTTGCAGCGCGCATTCGGGGTGCCCGCGATCCATCAGCCGTCGCGCGCGGTCCAGCGTGACGCGCCCGTCGTCCAACTGCGCCAATGCCCGCAACAGCGGCAGCGGATCATCCTGCGCACCGCGCAAGAAGGCCTGCCACGCCTGACGCTCGTTGGCCTGCGCGCGCAACCGCTCCCCTTCGGCCAACGCATCGTTCAGGGCCAGGACCATGTCCCGGTCCACGTCGTCGATACGCGGCGCCGGCACGTCGGGGGCGTCCGTGATCGTCGGTCGGAAATCGATGCGCCCGTCGGTCCGATCGCTCAGCCAGGCCAGCTGCTCCCCGAACGGCCGGGCCCAGGCGGCCAGATCGATCCCATCCAGCACGAAGCGCGTTCCACGGCCCGTCCGGCGCATATGCCCGATCAGACGGTTCGCGCGGCGTTTGCGACGGGCCGGTCCGCCCAGCCGGACCGAACGGTGACGGTTCACGTGTTCCAGCAAATGCGCCCCCTCGCCCGACAGCGACTCGTTCGCGTTCCGGTTCTCTAGGCCCAGCGCATCGGCCCGGGCATCCAGACCGACGGAGACGAAATCCTCGACCACGTCGCCGCCCACGAGCTGCCCCCGGCGGCCATCGCGGATCAGCACGTTCTCGGGCCCGAACGCGTCCGAATAGGCCTCGACCCACATGCGGTAGTCGATCCGTATGCCCCCTGCCCCGCGATCGCGCTGCCGCATCAGCGACCGGATCTCATCGAATGTCCGGCCCGCCTTGATGAGTTGCTGCGCCATGCTCGACACCCATTCGATGGGGGGCCTTACATAGCCCACGACGCGGATCGCATCGAAGCGGGGGCGCAGGAACGCCGCGAGACGCGTCACCTGTTCGGAATCGCGGACCCGCATCATCGCCTCGGCCGAAAAGACGACCGTCGACGCCGGCGTCTCGTCCAGCAGGCGGGCATAGTCGCGCAGCACCGCCTCGTGAAACGACCCGCCATCGCGACGGACATGGACCAGGTCGCGGCGGCTGGCGATGGTGTTCGTCTGGAACTGCGGCATATGCGCAAACCAGAACGGCGTGTGCTGCTTGTAGATCGTCGGATAGAGGATCCCATGCGAACGCAACAGCTCGGGCGCCGCCTCCCGGAACGTGTCCTGCAAGGCGGTCGAACCCGTTTTCGGGCCACCGATATGCAGGATGCATGTCTTCATGTCGTCCCCCCGGCCCCGCCCCACCGGCGCGTCTGACGTTGCTCTATTCCGCACCACGGCGCGCTTGGCAAGACGGACGCGGGGCCGGCTTGTCTGCAACGGGCCCAAAGGCTAAAGCCCGGGGCGACACACGCCCGAACAGCCCAGCGGAAGCCAGACATGCCCAAGATCAACGGCAACGAAATTCGTCCCGGAAACGTGCTCGAACACGACGGCCACCTCTGGTCGGCGGTCAAGGTCGACCACGTCAAGCCCGGCAAGGGCGGCGCCTTCGCGCAGGTCGAGATGAAGAATCTCCGCAACGGGTCCAAGCTGAACGAGCGTTTCCGGTCCGCCGACAAGGTGGAACGCGTGCGGCTGGAGCAGAAGGACCAGCAGTTCCTCTATGAGACCGATGGCAAGCTCGTCTTCATGGATACCACGACCTACGACCAGATCGAGCTGGACGCCGACATCCTGGGCGAGCGGCGCCCGTTCCTGCAGGACGGGATGATGGTCCAGATCGAATATTACGAGGACGAGGCGCTGAACGCGTCGCTTCCGCAGAAGGTCACCTGCAAGATCGTCGAGACCGAGCCGGTCGTGAAGGGTCAGACCGCGGCCAACAGCTTCAAGCCCGCCCTTCTGGACAACGGCGTCCGGGTCATGGTGCCCCCCTTCGTCGGCCAGGACGAGGAGATCGTCGTCAACACCGAGACGATGGAATACGCCGAACGGGCGTGACCCCGACCATGCCCAGAGCCATATCGGCATAGATCGCCTCGACATCGCCACGGTCGAGGCGCCCGCCGTCCCGGAACCACGTCGTCACCCCCGTCAACATGGCGATCAGCGCCATGCCGGCCAGCCGAACGTCCGGCACACGCATCGTGCCGTCCCGCGCGCCATCGCGCAGGATTTTCTCGGGGATCGCCTCATAGCGTCGGCGCAGTTCCTCGATCGTCGCGAATGCTTCGGGCTCCAGCGAGCGCAATTCCATATAGGCGATGAACACCGCGTCCGGCCGGTCGAGGTGGAAACGGATGTGAAACCGGGCGAACGCCTCCAACCGTCCGGTGGCCGCCCCACCGGGGTCGGCCTTCGCCCAAGCCGTCAGAAGCGCCTGCAGATGATCGCGCATCATGCCGACCAGAAGGGTCTGCTTGTCGGGCGTGTAGTGATAGAGCGCGCCCGCGCCGATCCCGACCTCGGCGGCGATCTGGCGCATCGACACGGCGGCATACCCGTAGCGCGCGAACAGCCGCTCGGCCGCGGAGCGCACACGCGGGCCGGTCACGCCGGCATCGGATCCACTTGGCCTCGCCATGCCCCCGGAATAAACCGAACGGGCGTTCAATTCCAGTCGCCTTGTGGGGCGGCTGCGACGGCCCTACGGTTCGCGGCATGATCCGATTTCTTCCCTTCCTGATGCTGTCGGCCTGCGCGGAATTGCCGCCGGTGGAAGGGACGATCTCGGCGGCCGCGCAACGGCAACCGGCGCCGGAGCTTGCGCCGCTCGACCCGCTTCTGGCCGAAGGCCGGCGGGTGTCGCGTGCCGCCGCGGCGGAGGGCGACCTGCGCGCGCGCGGCGCGGCCCTTTCGCAAGCGGGCGTCGCGGCACCCGAAACCGACGATCTGGCCGAACGTGGGCGTCGCCTGCGGGAACGCGCCGAACGCCTGCGGGCGGTCGAGATCTGAGCCGCATTGCACCGCCCTCCGCCAGCCGCTAACCCCAGCCCACACGCACAACCCCCGGAGCCAACGACATGACCACGCCCCTTCGCCTCGGAATCGCGGGCCTCGGCACCGTCGGCGTCGGCGTCCTGCGCATGGTGCGGGACAATTCCGACATCCTGCGCGCGCGCACCGGGCGGGACGTGACGATCTCCGCCGTCTCGGCCCGATCGCGCGACAAGGACCGGGGCGTCGATCTGTCCGGTTTCGTTTGGGAGGACGACCCCGTCGCGCTGGCGCGCCGCGACGACGTGGATGTGTTCGTGGAACTGATGGGCGGGTCCGACGGCCCGGCCAAGGCGGCGACCGAGGCGGCGCTGGCCGCCGGCAAGGCCGTGGTCACCGCGAACAAGGCGATGCTGGCGCTGCATGGCCAGGCGCTGGCCGAACTGGCCGAGGAGAACGACGCCCCCCTGCGCTTCGAGGCGGCGGTGGCGGGCGGCATCCCTTGCGTCAAAGCCCTGACCGAAGGTCTGGCCGGCAACCGCATCACGCGCGTGTCCGGCGTCATGAACGGGACCTGCAACTACATCCTGACGCGGATGGAATCGGCCGGTTTGCCCTATGCCGACGTGTTCGAGGAAGCTCGCGCGCTGGGTTATCTGGAGGCCGACCCGTCGCTGGACGTGGGCGGCATCGACGCGGGGCACAAGCTGGCCATCCTGTCCGCCATTGCCTTCGGCACGCGGGTCGATTTCGACGGCGTGCAACTTCAGGGGATCGAGCGGGTGACGATCGACGACATCCGCCGCGCCCGCGACATGGGATATCGCATCAAGCTGCTGGGCGAGGCGCGGCGCACGCCCGGCGGGATCGAACAGTCGATGCGGCCCACCCTCGTTCCCGAAGACAGCCCGCTGGGGCAGCTCGAGGGTGGAACGAACATGGTCGTGATCGAGGGGGATGCCGTGGGCCAGGTCGTCCTTCGCGGCGCCGGGGCGGGCGAAGGGCCGACTGCCTCCGCCGTCATGGGCGACGTCTGCGATATCGCGCGCGGCATGGCATTGCCGCCCTTCGGCCAGCCGGCCGCTACCCTTCAGGCGCCGGTGCGGGCGAACGCAACCACGGAATGCGCGCATTACCTGCGCCTGTCGCTGCGTGACGAACCCGGGGCCCTGGCGCAGGTGGCGACCGCCTTGGGCCGGTCCGGCATTTCCATCGACCGGATGCGGCAGTACGACCACCCGGGTACGGATGCCCCCGTGCTGATCGTCACGCATCCCTGCGCGCCCGGCGACCTGGCCCGCGCGCTGGACGACGTCGCCGCCACCGGGGTCGTGGCGGGCGACCCGGTGGCCCTGCAGATCCAGACGCCCTGAGGTTCCGATGACCGCGCGCAAGCCCAAGACCTTCGAACCCGCCTATCGCGCCGCATCCGATCGCTATGACCGGATGACCTATCGGCGGTGCGGGACCTCCGGGCTTCGGCTGCCGGCGATCTCGCTCGGGCTTTGGCACAATTTCGGCGACGACACGCCCCATGCGCGCAAACGCGACATCTGTCGCGCGGCCTTCGATCACGGGATCACGCATTTCGATCTGGCCAACAATTACGGCCCCCCGCCCGGCAGTGCGGAACTGGCCTTCGGTCGCCTCCTGCGCGAGGATTTCGCGCCCTACCGCGACGAGATGATCATCTCGTCCAAGGCCGGCTATGACATGTGGCCCGGACCCTATGGCGAATGGGGCAGCCGCAAGTACCTGATCGCATCCTGCGACGCCTCGCTCCGCCGGCTCGGGCTCGATTATGTCGATATCTTCTACAGCCATCGTTTCGACCCCAACACGCCATTGGAGGAGACGATGGCGGCGCTGGATCACATCGTGCGGTCGGGCCGCGCCCTTTATGTCGGGATCAGCAGCTACAACGCCGAACGGACCCGCGCCGCCGCCGCGATCCTGCAGGACCTTGGTACGCCCTGCCTGATCCACCAGCCCAGCTATAACATGCTGAACCGCTGGGTGGAGCGGGACGGCCTGCTCGACGCATTGAGCGACCTGGGCATCGGATCCATCGCCTTTACGCCGCTTGCGCAGGGACTGTTGACCGGCAAGTACCTCGGCGGCGTGCCCGCCGGCAGCCGGGCCACGCAGGGCAAGTCGCTGGATCCGGACGGCGTCACGCCCGAAATGGTCGCCGCCCTGAATGAGTTGAACGACATCGCGGTCGCGCGCGGGCAAACGCTCGCGCAGATGGCCTTGGCCTGGGTTCTGCGCGCCGGCGTCACCAGCGCGCTGATCGGCGCGTCGCGGCCGGAACAGGTCGTGGATTGCGCCGGTGCGGTGGACAACCTCGCGTTCACGGATGACGAGCTGAACCGGATCGACGCCCTGACCGGAGATCGGGGCGTGAACCTCTGGGCGGCCTCTTCCGAAGGCGTCTGAACTCTGCAAGCCGGGGCTTTGGCTCGTGGTTGCGCTATCGGGTTTGTATCGGGCTGCTCGGCCCGCTAACAGGGCGGTGACCCGCCCCCCACCAGGATTGCCTCGATGCCAAAGACCGATTTCAACGACCGGATGCTGTCACTGGGCCTCGCCCGCGTGTCCGAAGCCGCCGCGCTCGCCTCGGCCCGGCTGATCGGCCGCGGTGACGAGAAGGCCGCCGACCAGGCCGCCGTGAACGCCATGCGCGACCAGCTCAACCTGCTGGACATCTCGGGCACCGTCGTCATCGGCGAGGGAGAGCGGGACGAGGCCCCCATGCTATTCATCGGCGAGAAGGTCGGAACCGGCAACGGCCCGGACGTGGATATCGCGCTCGACCCGCTGGAGGGAACGACACTGACCGCCAAGGACATGCCGAACGCCCTGACCGTCATCGCGATGGGTCCGCGCGGATCCATGCTGCATGCGCCCGACGTCTACATGGACAAGCTGGCCATCGGTCCCGGCTATCGCACGGGCGTGGTCACCATGGACATGTCGCCGGCCGAACGTGTCAACGCGCTTGCGGCGGCGAAGGGATGCTCGACGGAGGATATCACCGTCTGCGTGCTGGAACGGCCGCGCCACCAGGACCTGATCGACGAGATCCGCGGCACAGGCGCCGCCATCCGTCTGATCACCGACGGCGACGTCGCCGGCATCATCCATTGTGCCGAGGCCGCGACCACCGGTATCGACATGTACATGGGTTCCGGCGGTGCGCCCGAGGGCGTGCTGGCCGCGGCCGCATTAAAATGCATGGGCGGACAGATGTTCGGTCGTCTGACCTTCCGCGATGACGACGAACGGGGCCGTGCGGCGAAGGCCGGCATCACGAACCTGGACCGGGTCTACACGCGCGACGACATGGTGACCGACGACGTGATCTTCGCCGCCACGGGCGTGACCGACGGGTCGATCCTGGCCGGCATCAAGCGCGAGGTCGGGTACCTGACCGCCGAGACGATCCTGATGCGGTCCAAGACGGGGTCCGTTCGCCGGATGGTCTATCGCAACCCCGTCTGAGATGGGCTGGCTGGGCGTCGCGCGTTCGGCGACCGGCCGGTGTTGGGTCGGGCCGGATGCGGCCGCCGACCGCGCGGCCGAGGCGATCGCCCAGACCGGCCTGCCGCTGGCCATGGCCCGCCACCTCGCGCGTCGGGGCGTGGATGCGGCCGAGGCGGCCGCGTTCCTGGACCCCAAGCTGCGCGACCTGCTGCCCGATCCGCGCGGTCTGCGCGACATGGATGTCGCCTCCGAACGCCTGTGCCGCGCCGTCGACGCCCGCGATCGGATCGCCATCTTCGCGGATTACGACGTGGACGGGGGCGCGTCCGCTGCCCTGTTGGTCTGGTGGCTGCGCGACCTGGGGCATGCGGCGACGCTCTATGTTCCCGACCGGATCGACGAGGGATATGGGCCGAACCCCAAGGCGATCGCGCACCTGGCGGCCGACCATGACCTGATCGTCTGCGTTGATTGCGGAACCCTCGCGCATGCGGCGCTGTCGGCGGCCAAGGGCACCGACGTCATCGTGCTCGACCACCATCTCGGGGGCGAAACGCTTCCGCCGGTCCTCGCCGTGGTGAACCCCAACCGCATGGACGAGACCGGAGAGCTGGGCCATCTCTGCGCGGCCGCCGTCGTCTTCCTGACGCTGGTGGAGGCGAACCGCCGCCGCCGCGCGCAGGGGGCTCCCTGCCCTGACCTGATGGCGCTTCTGGATCTTGTGGCGCTGGCGACCGTGGCCGATGTGGCGCCGCTGCTGGGGGTGAACCGCGCGCTGGTGCAGCAAGGCCTTCGCGTGCTGCGCAACCGCGCGCGGCCGGGCCTGCGGGCGCTGGCCGACGTCGCCCGTATGGACGGGCCGCCGACCGGATATCACCTCGGCTATCTCCTCGGGCCGCGCATCAATGCCGGCGGACGGATCGGTGCCGCCGATCTGGGCGCGCGCCTCCTTTCGACGACCTCGGATGCCGAGGCCGAGGCCCTGGCGCAGCGACTTGACGCGTTGAACGCCGAACGCCGCGCCATCGAGATGCAGGTGACCGAAGCCGCACTGGCCCAGGCCGAGGCACGCGGCGGACCATTGGCATGGGCGGTGGGCGACGGCTGGCATCCCGGCGTGGTCGGCATCGTCGCCTCGCGCCTGAAGGAGGCGTTGAATCGTCCGGCGGTCGTCATCGGCCTGGGCCAGGACGGAAAGGGTCAGGGATCCGCCCGGTCCGTCGCGGGCGTCGACCTCGGCGCCTCGGTGCAGCGTCTGGTTGCCGAAGGGTTGCTTCTCAAGGGCGGCGGGCACCGAATGGCGGCCGGGTTAACGGTCGAGGCGGGCAAGCTCGAACCGGCGATGGAACGGTTGGCCGAACTGCTCGCCCGCCAAGGTGCGGGCCGCGATGGCCCGCGTGACCTGCATCTCGACGGGACGCTGATGCCCGGTGCGGCGACGCGCGATCTGGTAGATATGCTCGAGACCGCCGGCCCCTTCGGACAGGGCGCCCCCGCCCCGCGTTTCGCGTTTCCCGATCTGCGTGTGGCGCATGCGCGGCCGGTCGGTGACGGTCATCTGAAGGTGACGTTCACGGATGGCGGGCCAACTCGATTGGACGCGATCGCCTTCGGGGCCGGCGGAAACGGCGTGTCGAACGCCATCGATCGCGCCGCGGGCGCCCCCCTGCATGTCGCGGGACGTCTGGAGATGAATCGGTGGCAAGGGCGCGAAGCCATCCAGCTGAAACTGGAGGACGTCGCCGTGGTGTCCGAACTCGAAGATACCTGACGCAGGGTCCATCCCGTTCGCGCGGTGGACCAACGGCCCGGAAACCAATCAGGACGAAGACCCTCTCCTCCGCCGAAATGCCGCCGGTCAGGGCGCGGATGACGGCACCGGATCGCTGCCGCGCAGAGCGTCGAATCTCCTCGCGAAAACCGGAGAAAAAGCCTTGCGGCGCCCCAACCCCTCGCCTAAACACCCCTCACGCCGAAACGTGGCCCGTTCGTCTATCGGTTAGGACGCCAGGTTTTCAACCTGGAAAGAGGGGTTCGATTCCCCTACGGGCTGCCACTTTTCAAAATTATCCTTTATTATCATAGGCTTAGGACTAGAAATAGTCCCACCGGTCGGTTGGGCCGTGAAAAGTGGGACACTTTTCGTGGCGGATGTCGGTCCAGTGAGCTTCCGAAGCGCGCTGGCAGCGCGCAACTTCTGGGACGCCCCCTTCGTGTAGCGCGTCACCTCCTTGGATGTCTGGTGGCCGGTGATCGCCATGATCTCGAACTCGCTGCACCCGAGCTCCGCCAGACGCGCAGCGGCGGCCTTGCGGAGACCGTGCACCGAGCAGTTTCCCAGGTTCGCCGCGTCACACCATTTGCGGAACCTGTTGCCAAACCCAGCCGCCGTGAATGGACGGCCATAATCGTTCACGAGGAACGTCGTATCGCCAGTCCCCTCAGTTGCTAGATGGCACTGCAATTCCGGGATGATCGGGATCTCGAGGGTGATCGGATGCCGGTTGCGTCCCTTGTGCTGGGTGAACGACAACCACAGGACCCCATCGCTGCCTTGCCGGAGATCCTGCCAGCCAAACCGAACCAGGTCGGATCGGCGCTGGCCGGTGTAGAGCGCTAAAGACAACGCCAGCCGGGCCATGCTTCCAACCGGGTGGGTCAGCTCGTAGGCCTCGATTTCGTCGAGCGTCCATGAATGATATCCATCGGCGTTCGTCGCAAGATACTCGACCTGCCCAGCTGGATTGGTGTCGTGAAGGTCGTAACGCGTGGCAAATCTAAAGAGCTGGCGCAGGGTCTTGATCATCGTGTTCGCCGCTGACGGCGTATCCATCATCGCATCTCGGCGCGATCTCACATGTCGCGGCAGGAGAAACGCGTAAGGCTTATCGCCATCGTTGTTCGTATCGCAAAATCTCTCGAGGATGGAACGACGGGTTCGGCGCGTCGAGGGATCAAGCTGCCGATACATCGGCGATTTGAAGTATTGGACGCAGAGCCAACGAAGCGTCTTCGGCTGAACCTTCTTGGCCCCCGTTGCAGCACGATTTCTGGAAGACTGTTTCTGTGCCGATGCGGCTGCCTGATAATCTGAAAGAAATTCGGGCGAACCGACCGGACCTCGCAACCTGGTCTTCCGCTGTCCCGGCGGCCGATAATAAATGCGAACGTTGCCATGACGATCGGTGTCCTCCACCACATATTTCATGCGGCGCATCTTCATGTCAGCGAGAGGCCTATTTGTCCCACGGGTTATCTACCATTTCTGCTCCGCCTTCGAGACGATCAAAGGCTCGGTCGACTTGCTTTCGATCCCAGACCCGGCGGCCATCGATGCGCTTTGGTGGCGGCATCCGGCCATCCGCCGTCAACGCGTCGAATTTCGACGCACCCACTCCAATGTACTCGGCAGCCTCGCGCCGGGAAAGGCCGCGCCGCTCCGGGGGCAAGCAATAGCTACTGTTCGCCGACTTTCGCTCCAGCATATCAAGAGTGTCTCCTTCGACAACCTCGATGGAGACTGTCGATCAGCTTGATCATTAAATCGAGAAGGCATCTCCCGTCGTAGTACGGAAACTGATCGTAGCGCGCGCGTTTCAGTCCGAGAGTCAGAGGCCTGCGGCTGTCGCCGTGACGGGTCTGGAGGTCGGGAGAGTTCCTCGCGGCCGCCCGTCACGGAGATTACGACATGACCGATATCGAAGTTCAGGACGGCCCTCGCAACGCGTCGAGCGGCTACAGGGTGGATGTGTCCCGCGGAGGCCACGACGGCCGCGTCTCGTCGGAATGGTTCGCGCGCCCCGACGACCAGCGCTACCTGTCGCTGTCGGCGCTGCAGGCGGCGGTCAAGGGGCGCGCAGAGCGGAGCCGGACGCGCATCGTCGAGAGCGCAGCGATCCGCGTCGAGGCCAGTCGCGACGACCCCGAGGCGCTGGCGCTGATCGTGCCCGGAGCCGACGGGCCGATTGCCCCGACCCATTGGAGCTTCGGCCAGCTCACGAGCCTCGTGGGTGCACCGGCGACCTATCTGCGCCAGCTGCCGGCGGCGCTTGCGGGGATCAACCTGCAATACGGCCTGACCTCGCATCACGCTGAACAGGTCAAAATGCTCGAGACCACCGACGGACGCGCCGAACTGCGGGCCGTCACCGGTCCCGATTACGGCCGGATCTACGATCATGAGCTGGTGTCGGCCGTTCAGCGGATCGCGGGCGATGGCGTCAGCGATACGCGCTGGAAGGTTCCGGGCGTGCTCGACTGGTCGACGGGTATCTACAATCCGAATGTCGACGTGACCAAGGACACGACGACGCTCTATGCCTCGGATCGGGACGTGTTCCTGTTTCTCGTCGACGATCGCAATCCGATCGAGGCCGGGACATTGCCGGACGGCTCACCGGACCTGTTCTTCCGGGGGTTCTACTGCTGGAACTCGGAGGTCGGCGCGAAGACGCTCGGCATCGCCAGTTTCTATCTCCGCGCCGTGTGCCAGAACCGCAATCTCTGGGGCGTCGAGGACTTCCAGGAGATCAGGATCCGACATTCCAAGCACGCCGCGAACCGCTTCGCCCGCGAGGCGGCCCCTGCCCTCGCGTCCTTCGCAGAGTCCTCGCCCGCGCCCTTCATCCAGGGCATCCGGGCCGCGCGCGAGCGGATCGTCGCCCGCACCGACGAAGACCGGACCGATTTCCTGCGCAAGCGGGGTTTCGGCAAGGCGGAGACCTCGAAGATCGTCGAGACGGTCTTGACCGAGGAAGGCCATCCGCCGGAGAGCGTCTTCGACTTCGTGCAGGGGATCACGGCGGTCGCGGGAACGAAGACGCAGCAGGATGCGCGGCTCGCGATGGAGGGGCGGGCGAAGGCGCTGCTCGAACGCGCGGCCTGAGCCCGGACGCCAGCCGGTGCGTCGCCTCCTCCGCCTTTCGCCCTCCGATCCCGGGCGTATTCTTCGCGGCCGGGTCCCGGCCGGAGAGAAAGAGGGTGGAGGGGGTTTTCGTGACGGGTTCGAAAGGTCGGGAGGGTGGCTCCCGGCCGATCCGTCACGGAGAAGGTCCATGACCGCCAAGACCAAGATCACCCTGAGCGCCTCGCGCGACATCCCCTTCGACAAGCTACGGCTCAGCCAGGCCAATGTCCGGCACATCAAGGCCGGCGTCTCGATCGAAGAGCTGGCCGAAGACATCGCTCGACGCACGCTGCTCGCCAGCCTCACCGTGCGGCCCCTGCTGGACGATAGCGGTGCCAAGACCGGCCTTTACGAGATCCCCGCGGGCGGACGGCGCTTCCGGGCGCTGGAGTTGCTCGTCAAGCAGAAGCGCCTCAACAAGACAGCCCCCGTCCCCTGCATCCTGCGCACGGACGGTATCGCCGAGGAGGACAGTCTCGCGGAGAACATCCAGCGCGCACCGCTGCACCCGCTGGACCAGTTCCGCGCCTTCCAGGCCATGCGCGAGCGCGGCACAGGAGAGGAGGAGATTGCGGCCGCGTTCTTCGTCTCGACCGGCGTCGTGAAGCAGCGGCTGAAGCTGGCCTCGGTCGCTCCAGCCCTGCTCGATATCTACGCCGAGGATGACATGACACTCGAGCAGCTGATGGCCTTCACTGTCAATCCCGACCACGAACGCCAGGAACAGGTCTGGGCCGCCATCGCGCAGGGCTATTCGAAGGAGCCCTACACGATCCGGCGGATGCTGACCGAGGCGACCGTGCGCGCGTCCGACAAACGGGCCCGGTTCGTCGGATTGGAGGCCTACGTGGAGGCCGGTGGCGCGATCCTGCGCGACCTGTTCCAATCCGACGATGGCGGCTGGCTGCAGGATGCGGGGCTGCTCGACCGGATGGTCGCCGAAGGGCTGAGCGACGCCGCGACTGAGATCGCGGCCGAGGGCTGGAAATGGGTCGAGACCGCCCCGGACTTCGCTTATGGCCACAGCTTCGGCCTGCGCCGATTGATCGGCGACCCCGTGGAGCCGACCGACGAGGAGACCGCCGCCTATGAGGCGCTGCAGGCGGAATACGATCAACTCGAGGATCAGTACGACGGCGCCGAAGAACTGCCCGACGCGGTCGATGCCCGTCTCGGCGAGATCGAGGACGCGATGGAGGCCTACCGGGACCGTCCCCTGACCTTCGATGCCGAGGAGATGGCCCGCGGGGGCGCCTTCGTCAGCCTGGACCACGACGGCACTCTGCGGATCGAGCGCGGCTATGTGCGGCCGGAAGACGAGGTGCCGATCGAGCAACCGGAGGCAGGTGCCGACGATGCCGGGGCGCGGATGGCGAACGGAGAGGCGACGATGCCTCACGACGCCGAGACGCCCGCGCCGGACGATGCGCCCGAGGAAGACGGCATCAAGCCGCTGCCGGACCGGCTCGTGGCCGAACTGACCGCCCATCGGACGCTGGCCTTGCGCAACGCGCTGGCGGGCGATCCGGACCTGGCGTTCCGCGCCGCGCTGCACGCAATGTGCCTGAAGCTCTTCTACCGCTACGCGCCGGATACCTGCCTCGAGATCGACGCGAAGTCGGCCGGGTTCGGCGCGCAGGCGCCCGGCCTCGCCGAAAGCGCGTCGGCGCAGGAAATCGACGCGCGGCATGAGAGCTGGGCGGCACAGCTGCCGAAGGCGTCCGGTGATCTCTGGGACGCGCTGGCGGGTTTCGATGCGGAGAGCCGGACCGCATTATTCGCCCATTGCGTCGGGCTGACCGTGAATGCGGTCGACGAGGCCTACCATCGCCGTCCCGGCGCGCTCGCCCATGCGGACCGGATCGCGCAGGCCACCGGGCTCGACATGGCGGCGGCGGGCTGGCGACCGACCGTGGATACCTATCTCGGTCGGGTGACGAAGGCGCGGATCCTTCAAGCGGTCGTGGAGGCGAAGGGCAGCGCGCAGGCGCAACTCATCGATCACCTCAAGAAACCGGAGATGGCCGGCGAGGCGGAAACGCTGCTCGCCGAGAGCGGCTGGGTGCCCGAGCCGCTGCGCACGCCACGCGTGGAGGCGGTAGTGTTGAACACGTCGATCGATGACGCCGAGATCCCGTCCGAGGATCGGGAAACACTGTCTGACGATCCCGACAGCCCCGACATCGCAGAGACGGCGGCGGAAGACGGCGAACTGGCCATCGACCCCGACGCGGACGTCGGCGACGATGGGGACGAGCCCACGGATGCGCTCCAAGCGGCGGAGTAACGCCTCTCCCTCCCACTCCCTTTGGGCCCGCCGTCACCGACGGTGGGCCTCTTTTTTCTGGACAGGAGGCCGATCCATGCAAAGCGCGTCAGACCTCGCCGCCGACCTCGCGGCCCACGCCGACGAAGTTTGCCGGGAATACCTGTCGAACGGCCGACGGCAGGGGTCGTATTGGCTCGTCGGAAATCTCGCTAACCATCCCGGCCGATCCCTCTTCGTCCGGCTGACGGGGCCCGCCCGCGGCACGGGCGCGGCAGGACGCTGGACCGACGCCGCGACGGGACAGCACGGCGACCTGCTCGACCTCATCCGCGAGACCTGCCGCCTGACCGAGTTTGCGGATGTGGCCGACGAGGCGCGGCGCTTCCTGCACCTGCCGAAGCCGGAGGGCCGACCGAAGACCGAGCGCGTAGCGCCCGGATCACCCGATGCCGCGCGACGATTGTTCGCCATGGCGCGTCCGATCCGGGGGACCCTGGCCGAGACCTATCTCGATGCGCGCGGCATCGCAGATCTTGCGGGCACCGATTGGCTGCGCTTCCATCCGACCTGCTACTATCGCCCGGATCGCCACAGCCCGACCGAGACCTGGCCGGCCCTGATCGCAGCCGTCACGGATACGACCGGCACAATCACCGGCGTGCATCGGACCTGGCTCGACCCGGACGGGTTCAGCCGCGCCAGCCTCGGCAAGGCGCCCGTCGATACGCCGCGGCGGGCCCTGGGTCGCTTGCGTGGTGGCGGCGTCCGGTTCGGTATCGCGACCGATATCCTGGCCGCGGGCGAAGGCATCGAAACCGTCCTGTCTGTCCGACAGGCCCTTCCAGACCTGCCGGGCATCGCGGCGCTCTCCGCCGCGCATCTCGCCGCCATCGACCTGTCCCCCGCGCTCCGCCGCCTCTATGTTCTGCGCGATGTCGATCCGGCGGGCGACGCCGCGGAGGCCGCCTTGACCGTTCGAACCAAGAGCCTCGGCATCGAATTGATCCCGCTCATCCCATCGCGGGAGGATTTCAACGAGGATCTGATGGCGTTCGGTTCGGACGGGCTTCGGCACCACCTGCAGAGTCAACTCGCGCCCGAGGATGTCGCGCGCTTCCTGCCGATCGGCGTCCAGCGCGACAGGACCGGCTGAGCGAAAAGCGCCGATGTCGGCACGTTCCTGGCGTGGCGGGACCAGGGTCGTTGGAGAGCCGCGCCCACGGCCTTCCGAAGGGGCTGTGGTCTGCGGCAGGCGGGCCGGTCCGGCAATGGCGGGGGGCCCCTCTTTTCCGCCGCGCGGCGAGAGGCGCCGCGCTTTGCATCGCGAGGCAAAAGAGCCGCCCCTCGCCATCCTCCACTGCGCTCCGGCCGACGCGCCAATGGGGTCACCGCAACGCATCCCTTCGGGGGCATGCGCCGGTGCAAGCCCATCCCGCCCGCCGCCTCCCGTCGCCATGAAGGCCGCGCGAGGCGCGGTCCCCCGACGAGGAGCCACCCCATGACCGATCATCCCGACATCGCCGATCCTGCCCCCTCCGCCACTGCGCAGGTGCTCGCCGACCTCGAACTCTACGGGCATAGACCCTCCGCCTCCGAGCCCGATCCGCGCGACTGCCCCGACGACGACCTCGCCGCCCGCGCCGCCGCCGACATCCTGACCGTACTCGTCTCCGCGATGGCCGAGACCGCCCTAGACTGGGACCTCGACGAGTTGCTTTGGTCGAGCGTCAATATGTTCCACCGTGCCGTCCTGCGGATCGAACGCAAGCTCGACGACAACGAACAGGCGCAAAAGCGCGGGCAGCGCGAACAGGACGGCTCGGAGGTCGCAGCGGTCCAACTCGAGACCCTCATCGAGATCGGCCAGACCCTCCTGCAACGCCGCGACAGCATGGAGGTCTTCCGCGACAGCGCCGCGGACCGGTATCTCCGGCTCACCGGATCGCCCTGGACACCGCGCTCGGGCTCCCGGGTAAACCATCGGCATCTGACCGCGGCCACGATCGACAGCCGGGACTTCCTCTCGGCCAGGCGACGCGCCGACAACAAGGTGCTGATCCCCGAGGGCACGAAGATCGCCTTCGCGGGTGGCATGGAGTGTCAGGATCACAATCGCATCTGGGCCGTGCTCGACAAGGTGCAGGCCAAGCACCCGGACATGGTGCTGCTCCATGGCGGATCGCCGAGGGGTGCCGAGCTCATCGCCGCCAAATGGGCCGAGCATCGTGGCGTCACCCAGATCGCGTTCAAGCCGGACTGGTCGCGACACGCCAAGGCCGCCCCGTTCAAGCGCAACGACAGCCTCCTCGACACCCTACCGGTGGGCCTGATCGTCTTTCCGGGCACGGGCATCACCGACAATCTGGCTGACAAAGCCCGCACGCTCGGGATACCGCTCTTCGACTTCCGCAACCGGGGCAACGCATAAGCGCACCCTCGATCCGCCTCGACACTCCCATCGGCGGGAACACGCGTCCCGCCGATGGAACACCCTAATTGCGCACAATGTCCTCCGAAGACCGCCCATGATCTGCTAGGATGCCTTAAGGCGCTTGGCGGTGGAGGGTGCGCGTTCGACAGCCCGAACGGGAGAACGCATCATGTTCATCAGCAGCCTCGTCAGTCTTCTCGGCCTCGGCATCCTGCTGTGGCTCCTCTTTACCCTCGCAATCCATGCGCTGCCCTTCTTCGTCGGCCTGACCGTCGGGATGTACGCGCAGGACAGCGGTGCGGGCCTTGCCGAGTCGCTGGCGGCCGGGCTGCTCTCTGGCGTTGCATCACTCGTTCTCGGGCAGTTCCTCGTCGCCATCCTCCGCAATCCATGGCTGCAGGCTGGCGTCGCGCTGGTTTACGCCGCCCCGGCGGCTTTCGCTGGATACCACGCCGTCTATGGGCTGTCCGGCATCGGGTTCGAGACCGAGTTCTTTCGCGTGATGCTCGGCGGTATCGGAGGGCTCGTCATCGGCAGCACGGCGTGGGTCCGCATGGGCGATCTCTTCGGCACTGGCCCCGATCCGATCGTCGGGGACGAGGCTGCGACCCTTCCCCGTTGACTGGCAGGACCGGGCCCAGCGGCGGACGTCGCCATCTTTCCGATCGAAAAGGGCCGGGATGGAGCGAAATGCGGTCCGGAATGTCCTGCCGTGATGGGCGTGGCTCTCCTCCGTCTAGGTCCTGCTGTGCCGACTAATCTCGCTGCGCCTGGCGTCGATCCGGTGGCAGAAGGCATTCGGAGCGCGGCAAATCTCCGCAGCGCGATCCAGGCTGTCTGCACGCCCGGGCTTCTCTTTCTGCGACGGTATGGTCGCCGGACTTGAACCGGAGCAGCGACGGCCGCCAGTCTCCCGATCGGGGTGTCGTCCCGGAACCCGCCCACACGCGGACCTCTCGAGGTGTTGATCTGGCCGGGATCGGCTGACGCCTCGATCGCCTTGGCCGCAACGGCTCCGCCGGAGCTTTCTTCCCCTGGCCTTCGGCAATTCCTCGCGGAAGACCCGATGGGTCCAAGAAAGCCCCGGCTGCCCCGTCCTCCGCGATGCTGCGGGTCTTGCAGACTGCGTCGGCGCTCGTCCCGGCCCTGGCGATCACCATCGAGGCCGCGATGGGCGCGGGTTCGAAACAACAGCAATCAGGAGAACAGACATGGCGACCATCGGCACCTTCAAGAAGTCCGGCACCGAATATACCGGCGAAATCGTCACCCTCAGCGTCCAGGCCAAGGCCGTCCGCATCGTCCCCGAGGACAGCCGCACTTCCGACAACGCCCCCTCCCACCGGGTCTTCGTCGGCCGCGCCGAGATCGGGGCCGCCTGGTCCAAGACCTCGACCGAGGGCCGCGCCTATCTCGGCCTGAAGCTCGACGATCCGAGCTTCACCGCCCCGATCTACGCCAACCTCTTCGACGACGAGGACGGCGACGGCTACTCCCTCATCTGGTCCCGGGCCCGCCGGACCAACGGCGACTGAGGATCGCCCCCGCCCCGCCCGCGCAATCGGGCGGGGCCACGCAGGCGAACAACCCGATGATGAACCCGCCGGAGGCACATGCTTCGCGTAAATAAGGATGACCCGACATCTCAGCGCGCTTCGTCGTCGGGCTTCAGCAAGTCCAGGTGATCGACGCCCAAAGCCTGAGCCAATTCATAGAGTGTAATGATCGTGGGGTTCCGTCTCCCACGCTCGAGACCACTGAGATATTGCTGGCTGAATCCAGACAATTCCTCGACCTGTTCTTGTGTGAGGCCCCGCTCCTGCCGCAAGCGGGCAAAGTTTCGGCCGACCAGTCTCCGCATATCCATGCACGAGCGGTCGCAACCTACATATTATAAGTTTATCAACTATGGTATGTATTGCCTCGATATCGTCAGCGAGGCATGGTGATCATGGTAGCGGAGAGTTGGTGCAACCTCAGTGATCACGATGCGAACTCTGTCCGCGAAAGGATCAGAGTATCGCGACCGGCAGCGCTAAGAAGACGTTCAGGTAGCTGAGGAGTTTAAGACCATCTCAAAATCTCGAGACGACAGCAGCGGTCCACTTGAGCTGGAACCCGAGATCGCGCCGGAGGCTCCGTCGGATCCAGATCTCACGCTCTACGACCGCACGCACTTGATCACCTATCTCCGTATGCTCGATGCCGACGCGGAGGGCGCGCCATGGGATGAAGTCGCCCAAATCGTGCTTGGGATCGACCCGGTCGACGAGCCCCAGGCCGCCCGTCGCGCCTATGATACGCACCTTAGGCGGGCGCAGTGGATGACCGAGGCAGGCCATAAGTTGCTGTTACAAAACGCGCGATCTAGCTGATTTCCGCCGACTAACATACGAATTTCGTGCGTTATCGCCCTCTGCCTATGCGGCGATAGCGCGGTCGCCTCTCCCCCACTTCTTTTCAATTCCAGATCATCAATTACCGCACGCCCGACGTGTGGTCATAGCCGTGGGGAACAGCCGATGACACTCACCGGAGCCTGGCGCATTCCCGCGAGCTATCGCTATGCGCTCGATCTCGACGATGCGGATCTCGCGTGGGAGTTCTTGCGGCGCAATCCGGAGTTCCGAAGAGACGCCGAGAAGTCCCGGAACCGCGGCGAGATCGGCGCCGACCAGGATCCGTCGCCCGATCCCCCACGACGGATCCACCGCAAACAGCCGGAGAGCCCCCACCGCGCCGACGCCGTCGCGCGGTGGGGGCTCTATTTTCGTACCGGACCGGCATCTGCGCGCGGACGAGGCCACGCCCCTCTGGCGGCCTGAACTTCTGATCGACTGCATCTGTCTCGTGCCGGAACGGCGGCACGCGGGCGACCCGTCCGGTATCTCTTGGAACCTCGCGACCTGGCTCGGCCCGACGGAGATCTTCTTCGCAGCCGATGGCCTTCACGTCCTCGTCGACGTCGGCAGCGCGCGACAGGCTCGGCTCTGGCTGCCGAACCGAACGACCCCGCCGAAGCCCGGAACGCGTTTCGGCATCTACATCCAGCCCGATGCCTACGCGCGGGAGCGGGCGGAGATCGCGCTCCGGTTCCGGCGGGCAATAGCCAAGCCGGCCACCGCCCGATCGCCTCCCGGCGTTTCCTGGCCGCAACGCAATCACGCACGGCTCGCCGCCATGCTCTACGCCAGCGATCTCCGCGCGGCCGGTCTCGGCCAGCGCGCGATCGCGGAACGGGTGCTCGGCGCAATACCGGGTCCGGACTGGGCGTCGAGCCACGAACGCAGTGCGCTGCGCCGTCTCCTGCGCGACGCGGCGCGCTATATCGCCCGGGACTACCGCGACCTCCTGCGTCCGCCCAAGCGGCACGGTCGCTTTTAGCCTCCTTCAACTCCGACCCTGAGCACGCCGTCGCCCGTCTCCGATGGTGCGCCTCGATGCGCTGCGGATGTCCCGCAGGCGCCGAGAGCCCTCAGGAGACACTTCCATGCCCGATCCCCTCGCCGGATTGCCGCCCCGCTTTCTCAGGACGTCCGAGGCCGCGCGCTTCCTCAGCCTGTCGGGCCGGACGCTCGAGAAGCACCGCACCTACGGGACCGGCCCGGCCTATCGCAAGATCGGTGGCCGCGTGGTCTATTCGGTCGAAGATCTGCAGACTTGGGCCGACCGTGGCCAGAAGCGGTCGACCTCGGATGTCTGCGCCGACGAGGTGCTGCCCGCGAAGCGCCATCCGGCACGGCTTGCGGCCTATGCTGGCGCGCCGCGCCGGGGCTGAGCCGCACCATGTCCTCGCACCGACAAGCGTCCAGTGAGCGATCGCTCCTCCTGCCCTTCGAGCCCATCCGGCAGGATGGTCCACCGCGCCGCGACCAGCGCGACCTAATGGAACGGCCGTTCTTCTCGCTGTCGAAAAGCCGCCGGGTGACGCCGATCCTCTACCGGTCGGGGGGCGTCGAGGTGGAGGTTCACGCCGTCCCAGAGCACGGCATGGCCTCGATCTGGGACGCCGATATCCTGATCTGGGCCGGCAGCCAGATCGTCGATGCCGCGAATGCCGGCGTGCCGACCTCGCGCTTCTTCCGGTTCACGCCCTACCAGCTTCTAACCTCCGTCGGACGCGGCACCGGCAAGCAGCAATACCACCTTTTGAAGCGCGCCCTGACGCGACTGCAATCGACGGCCGTCAGCACGACGATCCGCAACGGCCCGCAATGGCGACGTCATCGCTTCTCCTGGATCAACGAATGGGAAGAGCGGGTGCTAGCCTCCGGGCGCTGCGAAGGCATGGAGTTCGTCCTGCCAGACTGGTTCTACCGGGGGGTCCTTGACCGCTCCCTCGTGCTGACCATCGACCCCGCCTATTTCCAGCTCAAGGGCGGGATCGAGCGCTGGCTCTACCGCGTGGCGCGCAAGCATGCGGGCCGCCAGCCTCGGGGCTGGGCGTTCCAGGTCCGCCACCTCCACGCAAAATCCGGCAGCCTGGCCCGGCCCTCCGACTTCGCCCTCGACCTGCGCCGGATCGTCGCCCGGCAGCCCCTGCCCGGCTACGCGCTCACCATCGAGTGCGATGCCAATGGGGCCGAGGTGCTGCGCTTCTGGCCCGCAAGCCCTGTGGATAAGGTCGCCGCGGTGCTGCGGAGTATCGGCAGATCAGGCGCAAACCCTATCGGCAGATCGGGCGCATCCCTATCGGCAGATCAGGCGCACGGATCACAGCCAAGCCTTTGGGACGACACGCGGAACGACTACCGTAAAGAGTCTAAAGGAGAATCTAACTTCCGAAAGGCTAGCGACGCCCTGTGGAAGACGCACCCCGATCGCGGCCTCCCACCGACGGGCAAGAGGCGCAAGGAATGAGCGCTTCAGGGATCGCAGCACTCACGAACGTCGCGCTGATCTGGGACGAAGGGCGCATTGAGCAGTGGATCCGCTTCGGTCAGGTAGCGCACGAACGGGTCGTCGATCGGCATCGGCGGATCGTCGGCTTTACGGGAGGAAGCGTCTTCGCCTACGTCCGGTGGCAGGCCAACGCCTACGGCACGGTCGTCTCCCGGATCGACATCCTGCGCGCAGGCGGCGAGTGCACCGAACGCGTCGAGATCCCGGGTGTGACACTTGGCGCGCACTCCCTTCTGCGCCTCTCCGGCTGGTCGAAGGTCGAGGCAGCGCTCCAGATCATCGACGGAATCGAAGCGCTCGGTATCGCGCCGGAGCGTGTTTGCCCGGACCACTGGCGGCAGGTGCACAACCGCCTTAGCCTGGGCCGAGCTTCCGAGCCCTACACGCGCGATCGGCATCGCGCCTGGCTGCTGCGCCGCGCGGTGACGCCATGAGAACTATCGATGTGCTCTCCGCCACGCTGTGCGCCGCTATTGCGTCGACTGTTACCGTCGACGTCGCCCCACGACTCATCTGGAACGCAAGCGCCAGCGTTCCCATCGGTCTCTATGCCGTTCTGCCGACCTCGTCGCCGCAGCTCGGGGATCTCGTCCTCGTCGAACCACCGGAGGAGCTGGCCCGCTTTCTGGATCGGCGCGGGTATCTTCCGCACGGCGTGCCGATGCTGAAGCGCGTCGCCGCACTGCCGGGCCAGACAATCTGCCGAACCGGTGCGATCGTCCGGATCGACGGGACGGCGGTTGCTGCGGCCCGCGCCGCGGACAGGGAGGGACGCGCGCTGCCGAGATGGTCCGGCTGCGATCGACTTCGGCAAGATCAGATATTGCTGCTGAATGTGGACGCGCCGGACTCGCTTGACGGGCGGTATTTTGGGCCACTGCCGATGTCGGCGCTGCGCGGTAGGGCCGTTCCGATCCGGACCTGGGGGGCACCGTAATGCTGCGCTTCGTCTCTTCAATCTCTCGCGGCTCAAGGCCCTGTCCCGCTACGAGCCCGCGCCGCGTATCGACGGCGTTTGCTTTGATACTGGGTCTGAGCGTCGTCGCGGCCGTGGTTTTACCGGTCTGGCCAACGATCGCCCAGACCGCATCTCCCACAGCGGAGGATCCTACCGAACGCGCCATCCACATCACGGACGCGTCACAGCGCTTCGGCATTCCGGAGGCCTGGATCAGGGCCGTGATGCACCGGGAAAGCGGTGGCGATCCGCGCGCCGTGTCGCCGAAAGGCGCGATCGGTCTGATGCAGATCATGCCCGGCACCTGGGCGGAGCTTCGAAGTCGCTATCGACTGGGCCCCGACCCGTTCGACGCGCAGGACAACATCTTCGCCGGAACCGCTTATCTGCGCGAGATGTATGATCGCTACGGCACCGTCGCGGGGATGCTCGCCGCCTACAATGCCGGACCGGCGCGCGTTGACGACTTGCTGCAGACTGGTCGTCCCCTGCCCCGCGAGACCCGCGCCTATATCGCCGCCATACTGCCATTGATCGGCAGCGGCGCTGCAACGGACGGACCGTCGGATCGCCCGTCGGATTACCGCGACGCACCGATCTTCGTGCAGCGCGCGGGCCCGCCGGACGCGGAGCGTCCACGATCCGTCGACGAAGGTT
Source organism: Jannaschia sp. S6380 (assembly GCF_023015695.1). Classification (NCBI taxonomy): domain Bacteria; kingdom Pseudomonadati; phylum Pseudomonadota; class Alphaproteobacteria; order Rhodobacterales; family Roseobacteraceae; genus Jannaschia; species Jannaschia sp. S6380. Next base: position 284,499 of record NZ_JALKAS010000001.1, on the reverse strand, counting down.
CGTCCAGGCGTGACACTCGATCCGTCACGGAAAGCCCTGCGCCGTTCGACCCAAAAGAAAGCGCAACGGAGGCCTCAGATCGTCTCTTCGTCCGCCGCGATGCGGAGAACCAGCGATGAGGGATGCTTTCGCCCCGGCGCGTGCTCCAGCGTCCGCAATCGTGCGCTGTTCGGCGTTCGGGCGGGAACCCGAAGAAGGGAGTGATGGATGGCAAGATAAAAGCCGCGAGGTGCGCGGGCATGGGTCGGGCGCTGACGCGTTGATATTGCGAGAGACTGCGCGAGGTTCGATTTTCGCCTGCACATTCCACGCACTCGTAATGCATTCGGAATACTATCTTTTCCGCACATCGCACGGATCTCCCCATGCCTCGTGAGGACGAGTTCGGCATTCGACCCGGCCGCATTCGCCAAGGCCGGTCGGCAGGGACGCAGTCCTTCGTGGCACAGGCGCTGAAGGCGGCGAACCAGGCGGGCGGGATCAAGCACGGCGAACGCGCGCGATCCGGCTTCAGAAGCAGTTTCGGGCGCGGAGGTGCCGCAAGCCTGCGCGCGGGCGTCGGGCTCGGGCCGCATGCCCGCCGCGTCGCCGTGAAAGCCAGGGTGGTGCGCCATAATCGGCGCTCGGCGCCGCTCTCCACACATCTCGCCTATCTCAAGCGCGACGGCGTGACCAGGGATGGCGAACCCGGCAAGATATTCGACGCGAATGAGGTAGATGTCGATAGCGGGGGCTTCGCCACCCGCTGCGAGAATGATCGCCATCATTTCCGCTTCATCGTGTCGCCCGAAGACGCGGCCGAGATCTCGGACCTGCGGACCTTCACGCGGGATCTGATGCAGACGGCCGAAACAGATCTGGGCACCGAGCTCGACTGGATCGCCGTCGATCACTGGAACACCGCGCATCCGCATGTCCACGTCCTCGTTCGGGGGCGGACCGATACCGGCGCGGATCTCGTCATCGCGCGGGACTATATCGGCAGCGGGCTGCGCGGCCGGGCGTCCGAACGCGCGACCCTCGAGCTCGGACCGCGCAGCGATCTGGAAATCCGATCCGCGTTGGAGCGCGAGATCCAGGCAGACCGCTGGACCGACCTCGACAGGTCCATCCAACGCGATGCGGTCGACGGTGTCGTCGATCTCCGCCCGCGGTTCGGCGAGCCTCAGGACGAGACCGCGCGGCTGCGGATCGGCCGCGTCCGCCATCTCGAACGCCTCGGGATCGCCGCCCCGATCGATTCCGGGCGCTGGCGTCTGACCCAGGACGCGGAGCCGAGGCTGCGAAAGCTGCAGCGCCGCGGCGACATCATCGCGCGGCTGCACGACGCGCTCGGCACCGAGGCGGCGACGCGCGGCACAGCCGGGTTGGTGCCGGACGGGCCGACGAAGGACGGATCGATCCTCGGGCGGCTGGCCGCACGTGGGCTCGACGACGAGTTGACCGGCTCGGCCTTCGTCGTGATCGACGGTGTCGACGGACGGACGCACCATGTCGCGCTCGCCGATCTCGACGCGGCCTCCGACGCGCCGATCGGCGGCATCGTCGAGGCGCGTTGGACGCAACCGACGCGCGGCAATTCAAGACTCGTCGTTGCTGTGCGGTCCGACTTTGACATTGAGCGTCAGAAGCGCGCGAACGGGGCGACCTGGCTCGACCGGCAACTGGTCGGAACGGCACCGGCCGCGCTGTCCGGTGCAGGGTTCGGCCGGGATGTCAGGAATGCCCTTGCCGCGCGTACCGACCATCTCGCCGGAGAGGGCCTGGCGACGCGGAGCGGAGACCGGCTCCGCCTCTCCCGCGACCTGATCGCGACGCTTCGACAGAGAGATCTCGCCGCCGCAAGGGAACGGATCGGGACGGAGACGGGTATGACGCCGCTTGCCACGGAAGGGGGCGAGCACATCTCCGGCCTCCTGACGCGCCGCGTGACGCTCGCCTCCGGGCGCTTCGCGATGATCGAAAACGGGCTGGGGTTCCAGCTTGTGCCCTGGGCGCAGCCGCTGAAACGCCGGATCGGAAAGCAGGTGTCCGGAACGGTCACGGCGGCCGGCGGCATCGATTGGACCCCGGGCCGCCAGAGGGGACCATCGGTCTGATCCGACAGCATTCGGGCCTACCGTACCATCCGTTTTCTACGCCCGGCTACCCGGCACTTCGACGTCTGTATCTTCCTCCTTGATTCCGTTCTCCGCTCGCGTCTGCTCTCGCGCATGCACGCGACCAAGATTCTCTGGGGCCAGATCCTTACGGCCTGCCTGACCGCGCTTCTCTTCGTCTGGGCCGCGACGCAGTGGACGGCGTGGCGTCTTGGGTTCCAAGCGCAGCTTGGTGCGCCGTGGTTCGATCTCGGGGGCTGGCCGATCTATCCGCCGCCATCCTTCTTCCTCTGGTGGTATTGGTACGACGCCTACGCCCCGCGCGTCTTCGTCGAAGGCGCGATCATCGCCGGTACCGGCGGCTTCGCCACCGTCGGCGTCGCCATCACCATGAGCGTCTGGCGCGCCCGCGAGGACAAGGATGTCGCGACCTACGGCTCAGCCCGCTGGGCAGCGGAGGCCGATATCCGCGCCGCCGATCTGCTGACGCCCGACGGCGCTGTCCTTGGCCGCTGGGAACGCGACTATCTCCGCCACGACGGGCCGGAACACGTGCTCTGCTTCGCGCCAACCCGCTCGGGCAAAGGCGTCGGACTTGTCGTCCCGACCCTGCTGACCTGGCCGGGCTCGGCCATTGTCCACGACATCAAGGGCGAGAACTGGAACCTGACCGCCGGGTGGCGCGCGCGGTTCGGGCACGTCCTTCTGTTCGACCCGACGAACCCGGCAAGCGCGGCATACAACCCGCTGCTGGAGGTTCGACAGGGCGACAGCGAGGTCCGCGACGTCCAGAACATCGCCGACATCCTCGTCGATCCCGAAGGCTCGATCGAGCGGAGGAACCATTGGGAAAAGACCAGCCACGCGCTGCTCGTCGGGGCGATCCTGCACGTGCTCTATGCGCGCGAAGACAAGACCCTAGCGGGCGTCGCGACGTTCCTGTCCGATCCGGCGCACCCGATCGAGGCGACCCTGCGGAGCATGCTGTCGACCCCGCATCTGGGCGACCGGCCACACCCGGTCGTCGCCAGCGCCGCGCGAGAGCTCCTCAACAAATCCGACAACGAACGCTCGGGCGTGCTGTCCACCGCCATGTCGTTCCTCGGTCTCTACCGCGACCCGGTGGTGGCCCAGGTGACAAGGCGCTGCGGCTGGCGCATCGCCGATCTCGTCGAAGGCGATCGCCCGGCGACGCTCTACCTCGTCGTCCCGCCCTCGGACATCGCCCGCACCAAGCCGCTGGTGCGCCTGATCCTGAACCAAGTCGGGCGGCGGCTGACGGAGGAGCTGGAGGCGAAGACCCGCAGGCATCGTCTCCTGCTGATGCTCGACGAGTTCCCGGCCCTCGGACGGCTCGACTTCTTCGAGACCGCGCTGGCCTTCATGGCCGGATACGGGCTGAAGAGCTTCCTGATCGCGCAATCCCTCAACCAGATCGAGAAGGCCTACGGGCCGAACAACTCGATCCTCGACAATTGCCATGTCCGAGTGGCCTTCGCCACCAACGACGAACGCACCGCCAAGCGCATCTCCGACACGCTGGGCACCGCGACAGAGATGCGCGCGATGAAGAACTACGCCGGGCACAGGCTCTCGCCCTGGCTGGGACATCTCATGGTCTCGCGGCAGGAGACGGCACGTCCGCTGCTGACCCCCGGCGAGGTCATGCAGCTGCCCTCGGCCGACGAGTTGATCCTCGTCTCGGGCGCACCGCCGATCCGGGCGAAGAAGGCGCGCTATTTCGAGGACCGGCAGTTGCAGCGGCGCATTCTGGCCCCGCCCGACCCGGCGCACTATAAGCGCGACGATATCCCACCGGCCGATGACTGGACCGCGCGCCCGACGATCGCGGCGGCCCGGAACCGCCCTGCGAGACCGGACGATGGAGAGACGGCCGAAACGGAGGAAGAGGATGGCGGCGTTCGGCGCGCGCCCGACTTGCCGGTCGAGATCGCGCTCAGCCCAGAGGACGTTCACGCACGGGAAGAGTTCGACTTCGACGAGACCGCGTCCGGGGACGATGCCGATGAAGATGCGATCCGGGCGAAGGCCCTGCGCCGCGAGCACCAGCGCTTCACCGCCGTGGCCCGGCAAGCGGCACTCGATCCCGGCGACGGGATCGACCTCTAGGGAGACGCCCGATGCGCAAGGCCCGCCTCTCCGTCTATCTCGAGCCCGCCATCCTGGACGCGCTGACGGCCTACGCCGAACGGCGCGACCGGTCCCTCTCTCTTGTCGCGGAAGCCGCCATCGCGTCGTTCGTCACGCCAGATGCGAGCGAACGGCTCGAGGCGGCCCTCTCAGCACGGCTCGACCGGCTGAACCGCACCCAGGACCGGCTGGAACGCGACCAGACCATTGCCCTCGAGACGCTCGCCCTCTTCGTCCGCCATTGGTTGACCGTGATGCCGAGCCTGCCGGAGCCGCAGCGGCAGGCCGCACAGGCCAAGGGCGGCGAGCGCTACGATGCCTTCGTCGAAGCCCTTGGACGGCGGCTGGCGAAAGGGTCGGTGTACCGGCATGAGGTCGCGGAGGAGCTGGACGCACGATCGGATGAGGCAATTAGATGATGTTCCATTGAAAAGCAGACATTCGGCCAGTCTGATCTCGACAGACGCATGCGCAATTACTCATTCTGATAGCCATCATTGATGCAGACTCGCGGTGACGGGGTTCACAAAAATTGCCGGCTCAAACGAAAAGTATGGATCAAACAAGCGCTCCCTCCTGCAACGCACTGGGTCAAATCCATCACCGGGCCAAAAGTAGAACTGACATTTCTGACCCAGGCAATTGAACTGCGTTGTCTTCAGCGCTTCCCATATGAAATGATACCCGGGCGAGATACATGGCTTCCTGCCGCGTGAATGAGATCGAAAACTAATTCGTTGCGTAGCCGAAACCGAGCCACTGCCCCGCTTAGCCGATCCGGAGGCAGACTAAGCCCAAACCTCGGACTGACGGCGAGAGCACGGATCCCGTCTGCTCCTTGCCGGATGTATCCTGGAGAGCGCCAAAGTCCGCCGAACGAGTTGGCCCGGCTATTAGATGTAAACTCTCGAGCGAGAAGATAGGGGAGCGGGCCTGGTCTTGGCTGCGCCTCATCGCAGGCCGGGCGGACCTGGACAAGTAGCCATTCTTCAAGTGGAGCCTCCTCCGGTTTCACGCCAAACTGTGCAGCCAATGTCGCCTCGTCGAAATCCCCAAAATGATCAGAAAAACGCTCCCGGACGAGATCCGGAAGTGAAATTACCGCGCCGCGCGCGGAACATTCGCATGGCTGCATATCGATATGGCTGAACGCATTCAGATGTGCGTGTGCCGCAGCATCCTCGCTACTGTTCCTATCTCTGGCCCCATTTACTGCAGCTGTCCACAATTTCTCATCTGCGTCATCGCCGCGGAGTAGGTGATCAAAAAGAACCGGAAGCAGCGCCTCGGCCACGTAGTGCCCAATCCGCCCTGCTGCTTTATCCTTACCTGCAATACCCTCAGCAAGATCGTGGAGAACCCTGCCGAGATCAGGAGCATCCTCCGACTTGGCTGCTTTCAGAACGCCTATGATCGTTCCAGCAGAGGCCGCGTTGACGCGGTCTTCCCACTCAAGAAGGGCTGCGATCTGGGGATTATTGTCAAACAGTGCATCGATGGCATTTACGATTTCATCTAAGGGCCCGAACTGATTGGGAGACGGCATGTGCGTAGTCTTGTCAAGCGGGAGGATCGCAAACGGGGGGCGGCCTTGCTGCATCCGATCCCGCAGGTATGTCGCTAACCCTGGGGCGTCATCCTCAAATCGTGTCCATAGGACGAGAAGGTACGGGCCGTCGGGCGCGAGCTGGTCGAGTATTGCCTGGATCATCGAAAAATGGTTACCGGACTGAGTGGAGGTAGCCGCGCTGTCCAGATGCAAGTCTGTAAAAATGACCCGCGCCAAGGGCGCTGGGGCCATGGAAGCAATGTTGCCATCGAACAGAATCGGTCTGCAAGCGGCACCATACCGGGTCAATGCTCTCACGAGCGGTTGGAGATGATCATCTTCATTGTCGATTGCGAGCACACGGGGCTGCGGAAGTCTCATGACGCTTTCCTGAAGACTATCGCAACTACGGCCCCATCATAGCCTGGAGGAAGATCAACTTGACCGGGGTCCGGAAAAACCAATTCCCCATTCATACTTTCCATTGCCATGCGAGAAAAATACAGGCCAAGCCCGATCCCATCCGGCCTGCGAGAAAAGAATGGACGGACAACATCCTGAGGCGTATCTGCTCCAAATCCCGGACCATTGTCTGCCACTACGATCGCGGGGCCCTGAGGCAAATCGTACGTGAAATCAATATAGAGTCTCGAAACAAAATCCGCACCTTCGGTCTCTGCCTTAAGGTCAAGCCAGTAGATCGCGTTATCGATCAGATTATTGAGCGCACCCATCACTAATCCGAATTGGAAAGTAGCGTGGAAGCCCGGGTCGGTGAAATTCATGGAGGGACATTCTAACTGGATGCCGTGAGCATGAAAGCGGCTAGCGTTGCGCAAACGAGCATTATCAATTAAATCCTTCGCCGCATGCTTAACTCGCTTGTCCTGCCTGAGAAGTGCAGAAAACCCCTGCAGTAGGTGCACGAGTTCTTGTACCTGCCCGCCAAACGGGCCGGATGAATCTGCGCCACCGAGCTGAGCTTCGAGGGAGCGTACTCCGCGTTCCACCTCGTGGAAAATAAGGGCAAGGTTCACGCCGGCCATGCCAGCCTGAAGCAGAGCTTCCTGCATGGTCTCATATTCGTGTTCTATGCTATCAACGTATGGGCCATAGGTTTTCAGTACGCCGCCATCGCGTAGACGGTCCCGCAACGCTTCGATCGTTCCGACGACACCGGGCCGTCCTTGCACCGGCTTCGCGCTTGTGCGTTCGCGCAGTAGTTCCTTGTCCTTGAAGCGTTCAATCTCGAGTATCTGAATTGCACCTAATGCCACTTCTCGAAGGCGCTCTGTCCGGTCGTTCTCTACGAATCCTTCTCGATTAGTCTTTTCAATTAGACCGCCCGAATGTTGAAGGTCGAGCGAAACCGAACCGATTAATATGTTTCGACTGAGCTTACGTTGAGGCGCGTTGACGCGCCGCAGATCAAGACCAAGCCAATCGTCTCCAGCTTCTCCGTAATTATAAACTCTTACTCCATCACGATAGACCCTAACGCCACCATTGTCGTCGAGATAATCAGTAAACGACTTAGCGTTCGACATCTGAGAAATTATTTTTGCATCGCGATCATATGCATAAATTACGCCGTGTACAGGCCCAATACCTTTCATAAAGTCGGCATTCGCAGTCTTGCGCGATTTCTCATTTCCTCCACGCAGAGGAATGGGCATGCGCTTTCGCGATCGAGTCCATCTCGGCGAAACTTTGATTCCTGGGATGCCTCGGAACGAATAACTCCAAATGACGCGGCCAAGCTGATCAACGTCGAACATGAACTTCCACGGTGCGACATCGATAACATCATCTGGTCCATAGAGATCTTCGATCCAGTTTTCGTAGCCAGGCACCTCAAGCTCCGCCTGAAACTCGCCAGCTCCTTCAAAGGGCGATGTCATCGAAAGCATCTGGTTGTATAGCCTACGAATCTCACCGCGCTGCCACGTTGTACGCAGGCCGGTAATCCTGATTCGGGTCCCTGTCTCGTTTTCTGTGAAGACCTTCGGTTCCCTTTCTGCAATCTTGACTGAAGCATCTTCGAGATATTTCTTTCGAATCAGTCTGGTCCAATCGATAACGACCCGGCATTCGAGAGCGTCTTTCGCGCGCGTCACCAATTCAATCCGCTCTCCGAGTTTATGCGCCGCGAACCTACCAATACCCTTCTCCCCAAGGGGGAGCCGATTGTAGCGCTCCGATCGGTGAAGATTTCTCCGCTGTTCCCCGCGGTGACCGTTTCCGGGGACCAGCCAAATGTCGCGGATCGTCTCCAAAGTCATGCCCGTCCCATCGTCCTGTATCGTGATTCGAGCTGGTGAGGCGTCCAATCTCATACTTACAGAAACGCTCGAAGCGTCAGCGTCATAGGCATTCTTTACAAGTTCAAAAACAGCCAAGCGCGGCGTGCCGATTAGCTCATCGCCAAGCAACTGAAGTAACCGTGCGCGTGGCCGGAACGGAGCTGTCTCAGTTCGTCCCATTTTTTCTCACTTTCTCGCTACAGATACTTTCTGGTCTAGCATTAATTGAGAACCGAGAGCTTTTCTCGCTACTTCCCCCTGTAGCTTCACTTCCTGCAAGAGATCGAAACGTCCGCTCACTCTGCGCAACGAAATGTTCGGCCTCATTCAGAAGGTCCTGTAACACAAGCCGCTTTGGGCCACGCATCGAGCATTCCCAGACTATAAGAATTCGCCAGCCGGCTTGATGCAGCGCTTCAATCGTGCGCCGATCTCGAGTTCGATTACCTTCAATTTTCTCATGCCAAAATTCCTGTCGGGTCTTCGGCCACTTGAATAACGGACAGGCATGACCATGCCAGAAGCATCCGTGGACCAAGATCAATGCTCGGTGTTTCGGGAAGACTAGATCCGGTTTCCCAGGCAGGCCTCTATGATGCAGCCGATATCGCAGGCCTCTGGCATGCAGGCCGCTCCGAATCAGCATTTCGGGCTTGGTGTCCCGTCCTCGCACGCTTTGCATGTTATGCCGTCGCCGCTCTGGCGTGTGCACATCTGTCATTCGCACCTCAACCGGTCGCGCCGAGCACGAGCTCGTTTGCGCGGCGAACGCTTCGCGCGTCGCTGAGTGTATTCTTCATTACTTTCGCCAAGGCAAAGGCCATCAGTGGCGGAACAGCATTGCCGATCTGCTGGAAAGCTTGGTTCATTGCACCTTCAAAAACGAAACCGTCCGGGAAGGATTGCAACCTAGCTGCTTCACGGACCGAGATTGTCCGCGCCTGATCACTATCGTAGTGTATATGGCTGTAACTGTCCTTACCCAGATGAGCCATGATCGTGCGTGCCGGTGTGTCTCGCCACATTTTCCGCCACTTGTTGGGAAACTTCGTATGGTCATATGGCGGAACAGTTTTTCGGCGAAGATCGTCGTACTCGGCGGAGCCGGCCCTGATGTTCCTCCCCCGCCGTTTGGCCTCCGCGACACCATCCTCGAATAATGCAAGCGCGTAGGCTCGAGCTTGCGGATACTGATCGCCCGGCTTCATGCCAGCAAATATTTTATAGTCCCGAGGCAGATAGCGAATGACGTGATCGGAAATCCCGGCCCCAGCCTCAAATCCTGACCATTCCTTCATCTCCCGCACGTAAGCTGATACGGGACGCCCTGGATCATAGGCCAAGAGCTCATCGAGGCGGCGCGCTCCTCGCTTAAGAACACCGCAACCAAGCAGATCGAGTGCACGGATCTCCGGCAGATCCCCAATAGCGTCATGAGCTGTGACGGCGGACGGCAGCAGACCATCTGCCTCAGGTGGGTCAACATAATTGCAGACTTCATCAGTCCTGCGTTTCGCTGTGATCAACTTCAGCGCGACGTTTCGGGAGCCAGTATAGCCCGCTGGCAGGTCAATCCAACTCACAGGCGCCGGGAAGGCGATTTCATTCGCTATCTCGCGGCGAAAGGCGATCAAGAACATCCGCTCGCGCATCTGCGGCACCCCATAGAAGGCGGCGTTGAGCAGGGTGTAAGCACATATATAACCCTGGTTTATTAGAATCTCGCAAACCTCTTGCGGAATGTTTTTCCCCCCAAAGTTCATAGCATCAGGGACATTCTCCATCAGCAGGGCCAGCGGCCTGAAAGCGCGAACATAGTCGAGGTAAGGGGCAAACAGTTTCGCGCGAGGATCGTGACGGAAGGCCTCCGGATCGTCGTCTATTTCCCGTAGCTTCGAACGACCGACCCGGGCAAATGCCTGGCAGGGGGGGCCGCCGATGATTACATCAACCGCGTCTGTGACGCGGCCCAGACCGAGTCTGGATGCTAGCTGACTCGGTTTTACTTGCGTAATATCCAGCGCTTGAGCATGCCGACTATCGCCTGCATGAAAATTCCGTGCATGCGAGGCAGCTGCGACCGGATTGCTCTCGACCGCTGCAGTGATTTCAAAACCAGCCTTGTGAAAACCTAAAGACAGCCCACCACATCCGGAAAAAAGATCCAGCACCCTAGGAGCCGCCCCCATGCCCAGTCTTGCCAGCTTCTGCTCAATTGCTGAGTCCGCCAACTCCGTCAACGTCTCTTACCACTATCATCAAACAGGCTGCGTTGGGTCCGGTAATCAGTCTGATCCATGTGTTCGCGGATGAGCCGCACAATCAGCGGTGATTTCTTAAACCCCTTCTCACGGCAATAAGCTCCGAAACGGTCCGCTTCCTCCTTCGGCATGAGTACCTGAATTCGTACTGGGCTGCCCATTTGCGCTTACCTCCGTTTGTACCGTACTATAAGACAGCATGTGCAGAACTCAACAGAGATACGCAATTTTGTGCATAGCTGTGGCGCGGGGACCAGCTTCGAGCACCAACCGACGATCGAGAGGAAACTCTTGAAAACTAGGAATTTAAGACGTGGTTGATGAGATCATCTCCTTTTCCGAACTGGAGCAGGTCGACCTCCATGTCGATGCGATCTACCAGAGCGGCCGGCTGGGGAATGCCGGCGACGAACCTCTGCCGCGCCTGATCAATGTTAGCAACAGCGGTGGTTTTAGGTATCGTGGTAGCCTCAAGTCGTTGGAAATGGTCGCTCTGACCTCGTCGCTAAAGGACCCGGACTGGCCAGACCTGCTCGACCAGGAGACCGGCGTATTCACCTACTACGGTGATAATAAGCGGCCTGGACGTCCGCTCCACGAGACACCGCGAAACGGAAACGAGCTCCTGCGTCAGATCTTCGATCAGGCGCATGCCGGTCCAGAGGAGCGTCGGAAGGTCCCTCCCATATTTATCTTCACCAGCACCGGCGAGTGGCGTGATTTCCGTTTCGTTGGCCTCGCTGTTCCCGGCGTGGCCAGCCTGACTTCATCGGAGGACTTGGTGGCGGTCTGGAAGACCGCCGAGGGCGCGCGATTCCAGAACTATCGGGCACGGCTCACTGTTTTGGATGCACCTGTCATCAGCAGGGCCTGGGTCACCGACATCATCAATGGCAACGCCCACTCCGCGAATGCTCCGCAGGTCTGGCGGGACTGGGTGGATCGCGGTAGTTTCCGCCCGCTGCAGGCAACCCGGTCGCTTGAATACAGAACGAAGGATGAACAGCTACCGACGAGCCCGGAAGGCCGCAATGTGATCGAATGTCTCCACCAGTATTTTCAGAATAACCCATACGACTTCGAATACTGCGCCGCCGGACTGGCAAGACTGATGATGCCCGATATTGCTAGCATCGATGTGACTAGGCCCTCACGCGACGGCGGTCGTGACGCAATAGGACAACTGCGGATTGGCACTGGTCCTTCAGCAATCCTAGTGGACTTCGCGCTGGAAGCAAAATGCCACGCGCCAAACAGCAGCGTGGGCGTCCGCCCGATGTCCAGACTGATCTCGCGGCTAAGGCACCGGCAGTTCGGCATCTTGGTTACGACTAGCTATGTGGACCGACAGGCATATCAGGAAATCAAAGAGGACCGACATCCAATCGTCGTGATAGCGGCTGCCGACATAGTGGCGCTGCTCAAAAATCATGGCTACGGTAATCGCGCTGCTGTTCTAGCGTGGCTTCGTATCAACTATCCCCTAGAGGCACGATGAGCTCACCGTTGTTAACGAGCAATGTCTTCAAGGAATTTATCGGTTCGTGTGCTAAAATGTTATATAATAGCGTATATTTCGACGTCATTCATACTTCTTTACATTATACGCTAGATCATACGGCGCCTCAATCGTCTCGTAAATGCGGATTTATCGGTCGATAGGAGCATAGATCGGCGTTGTGGCATGAAACTCGAATTGCAACCGATATGTCAGAAATGAGAAATGCGTTGCATTCCGCCGAAAGCGACCGTTGGAATTGCACAGGACTGTTCCATTGCGCACCGTTTTCATTCGCGGTGTCCGCTCTCTGATTTGGTGCAGCCGGTCATGCATGTCCGCTTTCGGCCCAATTCGGGCACGTAAGAAGCGATCCAGTCTACCGCACGGTACAGCAACCCATGTGACTGAAGCCTCCAACTCCGCCGTTTCCCTGCCGTTCCACGCCAGAGCCCTACCCCCGCCATCCTCCTGTTGATCCGGCGCATTTCGTGCCCCTTCTACTCGACCCCGAACGCCGGACGCAGGACGCGACCGGTCTGATCTCCGGGGACGCGCATGGGCATCCATCCTTTTCGAACCGAGGCGGCGAGCCGGGGCGCGCGCATGCTGCGCACGGCCCTCGGACCCGCCGTCGCCGCCTTCCTCGACGATCCCGAGACCGTCGAGGTGATGCTCAACCCGGATGGAATGCTTTGGGTCGACCGGCTCGGATCGGGCCTGTCGCCGACGAACGACACGCTGTCGGCGGCGGATGGCGAGCGCATCGTCCGCCTCGTCGCGCACCATGTCGGCGTCGAGGTCCATGCGAGAGCGCCACGGGTGTCAGCGGAGCTGCCGGAGACCGGCGAGCGCTTCGAGGGCCTGCTACCGCCCGTGGTCTCGGCACCGAGCTTCGCGATCCGCAAGCCCGCCGTGGCGGTGTTCCGGCTGGAGGACTACGTCGGGTCCGGCATCATGGCGAGCGAGCAGGCCGAGGCGCTCCGGCTGGCGGTCGCGTCCCGCAAGAACATCCTCGTCGCCGGCGGCACCTCGACCGGCAAGACGACCCTGACCAATGCTTTGCTCGCCGAAGTCGCCAAGACCGCCGACCGCGTCGTGTTGATCGAGGACACGCGCGAGCTGCAATGCGCAGCGCCCAACCTCGTCAGCCTGCGCACCAAGGACGGCGTCTGTTCGCTCTCCGATCTGGTGCGGTCGTCGCTGCGCCTGCGCCCCGACCGAATCCCGATCGGCGAGGTCCGCGGTCCCGAGGCCCTCGATCTGCTGAAGGCCTGGGGCACCGGACATCCCGGCGGCATCGGCACGATCCATGCGGGCTCCGCGCTTGGTGCGCTGCGCCGCCTCGAACAGCTCATCCAGGAGGCGGTCGTCACGGTCTCCCGGGCGCTGATCGCCGAGACGATCGACGTCATCGCGATGCTCGAAGGTCGTGGCGGCAGGCGGCGTCTCGTCGAGCTCGCGTCCGTCACCGGTCTCACGGCCACCGGCGACTATGCCCTCGCGCCCCTCGTCCCTGCCCCTCTCGGAGATCCGTCATGATCCGCTTACTGAACCATCATCTTGCCGCAGCATCTGCCGCCCTGACCGTTGCGTTGATGTCCTCGCCCGCGCACGCCGCGGGCTCGAGCATGCCCTGGGAAGCGCCGCTGCAGGCGATCCTGGAATCGATCGAGGGCCCGGTCGCCAAGATCGTCGCGGTCATGATCATCATCATCACCGGCCTGACGCTCGCTTTCGGCGACAGCTCCGGCGGCGCGCGGCGCCTCGTACAGATCGTCTTCGGCCTTTCCATCGCCTTCGCGGCGTCGAGCTTCTTTCTCTCCTTCTTCTCCTTCGGCGGCGGGGTCCTGATCTGATGGTGACGACCGGTTTAGCTCGGCTGAACGGAAGGCTTCGGTGGAGCCTTCCGAGGGAGAAACGCCATGAGTGGTAGCGAATGGCAGGGGTCCGACCACATCCCCGGCTTCTTCGCGCCGGTGCATCGCGCGTTAACCGAGCCGATCCTGTTGGCCGGAGCCCCCCGCACCATCGCCATCGCCAACGGCACGCTCGCCGCGGCGGTCGGGCTCGGCCTGCGCCTCTGGATCGTCGGCCTCCTGCTCTGGCTGGCCGGGCATCTCGCCGCCGTCTGGGCCGCGAAGCGCGACGCGCAATTCGTCGACGTGGTGCGCCGCCATCTGCGCTATCCCGCGCATCTCCGGGTCTGAGCCATGCTGAACCTCGCCGAGTACCGCTCCAAGCCGCGCCTGCTGGCGGATTTCCTGCCTTGGGCGGCGCTGGTCGGTGAGGGTGTCGTTTTGAACAAGGACGGCTCGCTGCAGCGTTCGGCGCGGTTTCGGGGTCCCGATCTGGACTCGGCCACGCCCGCCGAACTGGTCGCCGCATCGTCCCGGCTCAATGGGGCGCTCAGACGCCTCGGCTCCGGTTGGACGCTTTTCACGGAAGCCCGGCGCATTCCGGCGAAGGATTATCCCGAGAGCACATTTCCCGATCCGGTGTCCGCATTGGTCGAGGCCGAACGGAAGGCGCAGTTCGAAGAGGAGCAGGCCCATTTCGAGAGCCGGTATGTCCTCACGATCGTCTGGCTGCCGCCCGCCGAGGACGCGTCCCGCGCCGAGGGCTGGCTCTACGAGGGCCGCGACCGCGCGGCCGGCTCGAAGACCGCCGAAGCGCTCGCCGGTTTCGTCGACCGCTCTGACCGGCTACTCGACCTATTGCAAGGCGTCTTCCCGGAAGCTGCATGGCTGACGGATGCCGAGACGCTCACCTATCTCCACGGCTGCGTCTCGCCGGTTCCGCAGAGCGTCCGCGTTCCGGAGACGCCGATGCATCTCGACGCGCTGCTGGCCGACACGCGCTTCACCGGAGGGCTGGAGCCGCGCCTTGGCGCCCACCATATCGGGACGCTCTCGATCATCGGGTTTCCGTCGGCGACCTTCCCCGGCATCCTCGACGACCTCAACCGGCTCGCCTTTCCCTATCGCTGGTCGACCCGGGCGATCTTCCTCGACAAGACCGACGCCACGCGGCTCCTCACCCGCATTCGCCGCCAATGGTTCGCCAAGCGCAAGGGCATCGGCGCGATCCTCAAGGAGATCATGACCAACGAGGCCTCGACGCTCCTGGATTCGGACGCGGCCAACAAGGCGGTCGATGCCGACGAGGCACTGCAGGAACTCGGCGCGGACATCGCCGGCTGGGCCTATGTCACCGCGACGCTCACGGTGATGGACCCGCACCCCCAAGTGGCGGACGAACAGCTCCGCATCGCCGAGAAGGTCGTCCAGGGCCGCGACTTCACGATCATCCGCGAGGGCGTCAACGCCGTCGAGGCCTGGCTCGGCTCCCTGCCCGGCCATCTCTATGCGAACGTGCGCCAGCCGCCGATCTCGACACTGAACCTCGCCCACATGATCCCGCTCTCGGCCGTCTGGGCGGGACCCGCCCGGAACGATCACCTGGACGGACCGCCCCTCTTCCACGCGCAGACCGCGGGCGCCACGCCGTTTCGCTTCTCGACCCATGTCGGCGATGTCGGCCACGGCCTCATCGTCGGGCCGACCGGAGCGGGCAAGAGCGTTCTTCTGGCGCTCATGGCGTTGCAGTTCCGCCGCTATCCAGGCGCCCAGGTCTTCGCCTTCGATTTCGGGGGCTCGATCCGTGCGGCGGCGCTGGCCATGGGCGGCGATTGGCACGATCTCGGCGGCGCTATCTCGGGCGAGGACGCCCTGCCCGTCTCGCTGCAGCCGCTGGCGCGGATCGACGAGGAGTCCGAGCGGGTCTGGGCCGCTTCCTGGATCGCCGGGCTGCTCGGCCGCGAGGGGGTCGAGATCGGTCCGGCCACCCGCGACCATATCTGGTCGGCGCTCACCAGCCTCGCCTCGGCCCCGGTCGAAGAGCGCACCCTGACCGGCCTCGCCGTCATCTTGCAATCGTCGGACCTGAAACAGGCCTTGCAGCCCTACACGCTCGACGGCCCCTGGGGCCGGTTGCTCGACGCCGAGACCGAGGCGCTCGGGGATGCGGACATCCAGGCCTTCGAGACCGAAGGGCTGATCGGCACCGCCGCGGCCCCGTCCGTGCTGGCCTATCTCTTCCACAGGATCGAAGGCCGTCTGACCGGCGCGCCGACGCTGATTCTCATCGACGAGGGTTGGCTGGCGCTCGATGATCCGACCTTCGGCGCGCAGCTGAAGGAATGGCTGAAGACGCTGCGCAAGAAGAACGCCAGCGTCGTCTTCGCCACCCAGTCGCTCGCCGATATCGACGGCAGCGCGATCGCGCCCGCCATCGTCGAGAGCTGCCCGACGCGGATCTTCCTGCCGAACGAACGCGCGCTGGAGCCGCAGATCGCCGCGATCTACGACCGCTTCGGCCTGAACGCCCGGCAGATCGATATCATCGCCCAGGCAACGCCGAAACGGGATTACTACTGCCAGTCGCGGCGCGGCAACCGGCTCTTCGAGCTCGGGCTCTCGGACGTGGCGCTCGCCTTCTGCGCGGCGTCGTCCAAGGCCGATCAGACCGCCATCTCCGATCTCGTCGCGGAGCATGACCGATCCGGATTCGCCACCGCCTGGCTGCGCCAACGCGGCCTCGGCTGGGCTGCCGACCTGCTGCCCGAAGAGCCAAACGAGCCGGATGGCGACGCTACGCAGGTTTCCGGCGCTGATCCCCTCCCCGCGCCAATCGGACTCACAAGCGGAACTGCTCGGCCGACCCCTTCCGATCCGGACCAATCACAGGAGAACGATGATGACCGCCAAACACCTTCCTAGCGCCCTTCTCGCCGGTGCCCTGCTCGCCCTTCCCGTGACGACGATTATCGCACCGCCCCCGGCACAAGCGGGGCTCTTCGGCGGTGGCTTCGGCGGGATCGTCTACGATCCGACCAACCACGCGGAGAACCTGCTGACCGCGGCCCGGTCGCTGGAGCAGATCAACAACCAGATCGCGTCGCTGCAGAACGAGGCGGCCATGCTGGTAAACCAGGCCCGCAACCTCGCGAGCCTGCCGCATTCCTCGCTGGCACAGCTCCAGCAATCGGTGCAGCGCACCCAGGACCTGCTCGGCGAGGCGCAGCGCATCGCCTACGACGTCGCCAGCATCGAGGACGCCTTCGATACCGACTACGCGGCCGGGTTCACCGGACTCAGCGATCCGGAACTGGTGGCAGGCGCGCGGGGACGCTGGCAGAATTCCGTCGCGGGGTTCGAGGATGCGCTGAAGACCCAGGCCGGCGTCGTCGGCAATCTCGACCAGACCCGGACCACCATGTCCGACCTGGTCACCCAAAGCCAGAACGCCACCGGCGCGCTGCAGGCAGCGCAGGCGGGCAATCAACTCGTCGCCCTGCAATCGCAGCAACTGGCCGACCTCACCGCCCTGATGGCCGCCCAGGGCCGCGCGCAATCGCTCGAACAGGCCCGACAGGCGGCGAGCCAGGAACAGGCGCGCGAACAGCTGCGCCGCTTCATCGCACAGGGTGCCGGCTACACGCCAACCCCCGTCGACATGTTCGGCGGGAGCTGATCCCTCATGCGGCGTCTCCCGAAGGTTCTGATCTCGCTGGGGCTGGTCCTGGGACTTGCGCCCCTCGCCGTGGCGATCGTCGCCGATCGTGCGGACGACGGACCCGAGGTGCCCTCTGTCGCGCGACCCGACCCGCCGCCGCCGGCGGTCGACCGAACCGACGCGCTGCGCGCCTGCCGCGACAGGGGCACGGCCGCGCTCGACGATCCGCCCTGCCTGCGCCTCTGGTCGGAGGAGCGGGACCGGTTTCTCGGGGTTGCGGAACCAGAGGACCAACACGACCCGGCGCCCTCCCTTCCGTCGATCAGTCCACCGGACGATACGCGCCCGCCACAAGGGCAGGACTGACCCATGGGCGGCACCGGCGTCATCGATCGCTTCCTGCAGGTCTTCACCAGCTATATCGACTCCGGCTTCGGCCTGCTCGGTGGCGAGGTCGCGTTCCTCGCCACCACGCTCATCGTCATCGACGTGACGCTCGCCGCCCTCTTCTGGGCCTGGGGGGCGGATGACGACATCCTCGCGCGGCTCGTGAAGAAGACGATCTTCGTCGGCGTCTTCGCCTACATCATCGGCAACTGGAACGCGCTCGCCAAGATCGTCTTCGAGAGCTTCGCCGGGCTCGGCCTGCAGGCTGCGGGCGGCTCCGTCACAGCCGCCGAGTTCCTGCAGCCGGGCCGCGTCGCCCAGGTCGGCATAGACGCCGGCCGTCCCATCCTCGAATCCATCGCCGATCTCCTGCGCTACATCTCATTTTTCGAGAACTTCGTGCAGATCCTCGTCATGATGTTCGCCTGGGGCGTGGTGCTGCTGTCCTTCTTCGTCCTCGCCATCCAGCTCTTCGTCACGCTGATCGAGTTCAAGCTGACGACGCTCGCGGGCTTCGTGCTGATCCCGTTCGGCCTCTTCGGAAAGACCGCCTTCCTGGCCGAGCGCGTCCTCGGCAATGTCGTCTCCTCGGGCGTGAAGGTGCTGGTCCTTGCCGTGATCATCGGCATCGGCTCGACCCTCTTCGGCGAATTCACCGCGGGCTTCGGCGCCGCGACACCCACCATTGAGGACGCCATGGCGATCGTGCTCGCCGCCCTCGCCCTCCTCGGCCTTGGCATCTTCGGACCCGGGATCGCCAACGGCCTGATCTCAGGGGGCCCGCAACTCGGCGCAGGCGCCGCTGTCGGAACCGGCCTTGCCGTCGGCGGGGCTGCCATGGCGGGCGGCGCGGCGCTCCGCATGGGCGGCAGTGCCGCAGGCACGGCCGCGCGCGGCGGCGCGTCCCTCGCGGGCGGGGCCGCCGGGGCCTACCGGACGGGGGCCAGCGGCGCATCGAGCACTGCGAAAGCCATGGCGGACGGCAGCCTCGGTCTGGCCAAG
This sequence comes from Jannaschia sp. S6380, assembly GCF_023015695.1. NCBI lineage: Bacteria > Pseudomonadati > Pseudomonadota > Alphaproteobacteria > Rhodobacterales > Roseobacteraceae > Jannaschia > Jannaschia sp. S6380. Next base: position 265,732 of record NZ_JALKAS010000001.1, on the reverse strand, counting down.
GCGGGTGCCGGCACCGCCACCTCGCCGCTGCGCCGAGCGGCCGGGGCGATGAAGCAGAGCTTCGTCGCCGGAGGCCAGGCGGGATCGCAGGCCGCCGGGGGACCGCCTCCTGCGACCTCGGCTGTTGGCGCGGCCGCCAGTGCCGGTGGCAGCGGTACGCCGCCGGACTGGGCGCGGCGGATGAAGCGCGCGCAATCCCTCAGCCACGGCACGAACACCATCGCCCATGCCCTGCGCGCGGGCGATGGCGGCGGGTCCGGCACCTCCATCAGTCTCTCGGGAAAGGAGTAGACCATGTTCAAGCGTCCCTCGACCGCCTACGGCAAGACGCCGGAGCCGGAAACGCCCTACCAGCGCGCCGGCCAGGCCTGGGACGACCGGATCGGCTCGGCCCGGGTGCAGGCCAAGAACTGGCGGGTGATGGCGCTCGGGCAGCTGGGCCTCGTCGCCGGGCTTACCGCGGCCCTCGTCTGGCAATCCCTGCAAGGCAATGTCGTGCCCTGGGTCGTGCAGGTCGACGAGCTGGGCCAGGCCCAGGCCGTCGGCCCGGCCGACGGATCCTATGATCCGACCGACGCCCAGTTCGCCTGGCATCTCGCGCGGTTCATCGAGGAGGTCCGCAGCATCCCGGCCGATCCGATCGTTCTGCGGCGCCAGTGGCTCGAAGCCTACGACTTCACCACGGATCGCGGCGCGCTGGCGCTCAACGACTATGCCCGCGAGGCGGACCCGTTCGCACGTGTCGGCGAGGAACAGGTCTCGGTCGACGTCTCCAGCGTCATCCGCGCCTCTCCTGACTCGTTCCGTGTCGCCTGGAGCGAGCGGCGCTACGACAACGGCCAGCTCGTCGGGACCGAGCGTTGGACCGCCATTCTCACCATCGTGGTGCAGCCACCGCGCGATACCGAGCGGCTGCGCAAGAACCCGCTCGGCATCTATGTCCACGCGCTCGACTGGTCGCGGGAGATGGGCGAATGATCGACCGCGCGCCCCTGCCCCGCTTGGCCCCCGTGATCGTCGCAGCCCTACTCCTCTCGGCCTGCGCGACGGAGCCGCTGCCGCAGATCGACTACGATGCCTCCGTCCCGCCGCTGCCTCCACCGCCCGCCGTCGTCGTCGAGTCTGGCCCCGAGCCGCTGCATCGCCCACCGGTCGTGACGCCTGCACGCGGCGGGACCGAGGGTGCGGCCACGCCGACCGCCCGGATCGCCGCCGCCAACGGCGCCGCACGGATCGAACCGCGGCGCGCGGGGTATTTCAACGCCGTGCAGGTCTATCATTACAGCCCGGGCGCGCTCTACCGGATCTATGCCAGCCCCGGGAAGATCACCGAGATTGCGCTCGACTACGGCGAGCGGCTGGTCGGCGACGGTCCGATCGCCGCCGGCGACACCGCGCGCTGGATCATCGGCGACACCGTCAGCGGCGCGGGTCGCTCGGCCCGGGTCCATGTATTGGTCAAGCCGACTCGGCCCGACATCGAGACCAACCTCATCCTCAACACCGACCGCCGGACCTATCACTTGGAACTGATCTCCGATGAGGCGACCCACATGCCGTCGGTCGCCTGGTACTATCCCGCGGAGCGGACCCGTCGCGGATCGACGGCGGGTATCCCGGCAGCTCCGATCCTGCCTGCCCCGTCCCACCGCAACCACCGCTACGCGTTGCAGGTCGAGGCGCCCGCGCCGCCCTGGCGGCCGCGACAGGTCTACGACGACGGTCGTCGGGTCTATATCGAATTCCCCCGCGGCATCGTGCAGGGCGAGATGCCGCCGCTCTTCGTGCTCGGATCGGACGGCTCACCGGAACTGGTCAACAGCCGGGTGCATCGCAACGTGATCATCGTCGATCGGCTCTTCGCAGCGGCCGAGTTGCGTCTCGGAACAGGTCGGGCGCAACAGGTCGTCCGGATCGTCCGACGACAGCAAAGCGCGGTAGCTCCGGCCCCACTGACGCAAGACCGACGCATCGGAGGCAAGTTGTGACCGCGCGACCGGAAGACGGACCGGATGCCGTCCGGGAGGAGATTGCAGCCGAGATGCGGCTGCGGCCGGACCCGCCGCGGGTCGTGCGCCTGTCGCGACGCGTGCTCGGCGCCGGTGCGGCCCTCGTGGCCCTGGCCATCGGCGGAATGCTGATCGTCGCGCTGCAAAGCCGCGAACGAAGCGCGCCCGCCGAGCTCTATCGCACCGACAATCCGCCGACCGCGGACGAGCTGACGCGCCTGCCGCGGGACTATTCCGACATCCCGCGCGAGGTCCCGACCCTCGGACCACCCCTGCCCGGCGATCTCGGACGGCCGATCCTGCGCACTCAGGAACGCGGCCAGCCCATCACACCGCCGACAATACAACCGGTTCAGACCCTCGATCCCGAGGAGCAACGCCGCCTCGCCGAGATCGAGGCCGCGCGCACGAGCCAGCTCTTCACACAATCGTCCAGTGCCGGACAGCCCGCACGATCCACCGGGCTTGCGGCCCAACCGGCGCCCTTCCCGGACCTGACGGGCCTGCAGCCCACCGCGGAGCAGACGGCGACGGATAGGCGGCAAACCTTCCTCGACGCCCCCGTCGACCGCCGCGTGGTGAGCGGCGACCGCATCGCCCCGCCCGGGAGCCCCTTCCTGTTGCAGGCCGGCGCCGTGATCCCGGCGGCGCTGATGACCGGCATCCGATCCGACCTGCCAGGGCAGGTCACCGCCCAGGTCACCCAAGCGGTCTACGACAGCCCGACCGGCGGCATTCTCCTCATCCCACAGGGCGCGCGCCTGCTTGGCACCTACGACGCCGAGGTCGGCGCAGGGCAATCCCGAATCCTGCTCGTCTGGACGCGGCTCATCCTGCCAGCCGGCCGCTCGATCACCCTCGAACGCCTGCCGGGCGCGGATCGACAAGGCTATGCAGGCGTCGAAGACCGGGTCGACGACCATTGGGGGCGGGTGTTCCGCGCCGCGGGCCTCGCCACGCTGATCGGCGTCGGGCTCGAAGCCGGGCGCGACGGGGAAGATGCGATCGCCGATGCGATCCGCGACAGCGCCCAGCAGACGGTCGGAACCGCAGGCGAGCGGATCATCCAGCGCCAGCTGGAAATGCCCCCCACGCTGACGATCCGGCCGGGCACGCCGGTAAACGTCATCGTGACCCGCGATCTCGTATTGGAACCGCTAAGGGAGTGATCATGGCCAAGCTGAAGCTCGGACCACTCGTGGACGAGACACCCGTGAAACTGACGATCGAGCTGCCAGCCGCGGTGCACCGCGACCTGATCGCTTATGCCGAGCTGCTCGGGGGCGAGACGGGCGACCGTGTCGAACCAGCAAAGATCGTTGCGCCGATGCTCTCACGGTTCATGGCGACAGATAGAGGATTTGCGAAACTAAAGCGGGCGCCTGCCGGACAATCCCGGACCCCGCCTGCCGCGTCCACGAAGGATCAAGCCTGCGGTGATTGAGCCGCACGCGGTTGCCAATCCCGAAGCATGGCGACGAACCGGCCGCGTGCCGGATTATCGTTCCCGGGCAGCCACACCGCCATCACAGGCAAGGTGACGTCCGGGCCCGACATTGGCTTCAAGACTATGCCCGGCATGGAGAGCCCTATGGCCGATCCACCGATGACGGTAAGTCCCATATCGAGGCCGACGATACCCAGCAGCGCTTCCCGTGATACGAAATGCCGCTCCGTTGGGACGTATCCGTCGGGAGAGATGCGGCCTGGCAGTAGGTCGTAGGGCGCGCTTCCGCTGGCCCAACTGCGCATGACGATCGGCTGACCCTCCAGATCAGCCCAAGTGATGCTGTCTTTCTTGGCCAGCGCGTGAGCGGACGGGATCGCGACGACCAGATCTTCGTCCCAAAGGGTTTGGGTCTCGAACCCCGTCGCGGAGACGTCGAGTACGGTAATTGCAAGCTCAATGTGACGCTCTCGAAGGGCGGCAAGAAGCTCGGTCGGATTGCCCTCATGCAACTCGAGTGTCACGTCCGGAGACGCATCCCGAAAATTCTTGAGTGTCTGCCGGAACGGCCCGTTCGCGAGCGAAGTATAGAAGCCGAGCGACAAGGTGCCGACTTGAATCCGAGCAGTACGCTCGGCGAAATTCGAAGCCTCATCGACATCCGTCACGATCCGCCTCGCGAGCACCAAGAAATGTCTGCCGGCGAAGGTCAGTCGCATTCCCCGAGGCTGGCGCTCGAATAGATTGCTTTTGACACTGTCCTCCAACGCGCGGATCCGATCGCTTATCGTCGGTTGCGATACTCCCAATTCGCGCGCTGCCGCGCTGATGCTTCCTGCATCGGCGACAGCCACAAAATAGCGAAGTTGGCGCAATTCCAAGGACTCACTCCGTTTCTAAGCGTATCGATCAATAGTTTTTTCGGTCTCTTGGTGGAGGGATGCCAAGCCATGTTCCCAATGGGGCCCATTCCTATCTGAGCAAACTGAGAAGGATGCTCATGTACTCCATTTCCCAGCGGATGATTCAGTTGATTTCATCCGGACCATCAGCACTCCGGTCGAAATACGCTCACTTGCGAAGCAAGGGGGCGCGGCTCGTTTCCTTGTACTCGTCCGACACGTCCTCGTCGGTCCGCCGCATCGCTTCGATCGCGACGTCGAGCGAAACGATCTGCCGACCGACGCCATGCAACGCGAGCGAGGCCGCCGTCACCGCCTTCACGGCACCGAACGCATTGCGCTCTATGCAGGGAACTTGAACCAGCACGCCAATCGGATCGCAGGTCATCCCGAGATGATGCTCGAGCGCCATCTCTGCGGCGTTCTCGACCTGATCCGGCGTCGCACCGATAACAACCGCAAGCCCGGCGGCAGCCATCGCCGATGCGAAGCCCACTTCACCTTGGCAGCCGACCTCGGCTCCGGATATAGACGCGTTGGTTTTGATCAGGGCACCGATCGCGGCAGCCGTCAGAAGATAGACGCGCATCTCCTCGAACTCGAAACCTGGCACGAAGGTCTGAGCGTATCGCAGGACGGCTGGAACGACCCCCGCGGGGCTGGTCGTCGAGACCGTCACGACCCGCCAGCCAGCCGCGTTCTCTTCGTTGAGGGCCATGGTGTAGACGGCAAGCCACTGGTTCGCCATCGCCCTTGATGGTGCGCCGGACGTCTCGAGCAGTGGGACATGGATGCGGCGGGCACGCCGCTCGACCCGTAGCCCGCCCGGCAACTCCCCCGTACCAGCGAGGCCCTTCCGAACGCGGATCGTATCCCGCTTGGGCATGTCGAACTGGTGTTGTCGGTGACGTTGTCCCATGTCGCTCCCCTCCCTTGACGGCATCGAATGCAGATCCGGCGGACATCTGCGCTGATTTGGCCCTCCCTCGGCGAAAGATGGACATCATCGATGGGCTAGATCACGAAACACTACGAAGGAGAGCGAAACGACGCGAAAAGTAGGCGCGCAAACCCTTGATATTGAATGGGAAATATTTCGTCCCACCGGACGGCAATACGCAGGAATTCAAGGTGCTGTTCCAGCGCCTTACAGCGGTAGGAGCTGGTCGGCCGGTTGACCTGGAGGGTTTGCCACACGGCCCGTGGACGCCCGACCTACTGGCAGAGGCAATCACGGCCATCGACGCGAACCGGAAGGGGATCGAGCTTCGAACCGTCCAGCTCTGGTTTCAGGATAACCAGAAGGGGGTCAGCCCGGAGAACGTGCGCTGGCTGGCCCGGATCTTCGGGTGTGGGGATCCCGAAGCGACAGGGGACTGGCAGCGAGAGTTGCGCGCCTCCCTCAGCCTGCTTGCGGAAAACAGGCGGGCCGCGCGAGTCCAGGCGCGGACTCGTGTGGAAACGGCCGAAGAGCCTATCACCACCCCGACGGAATATAGGAGACTAGCTGATCGCCCGCGCAAGACGCACCGCGGCGGACTCGCAGTGTGGTCGGAAAGGATCTTCGGTCTCGGGGGACCTCTAAATCTCCCCGCCTCGATCTTCGCCGGCGCGACGGCGCTTCAATTCGTAGCCTTCTTCATCGGCAATCACAGCATTACCTACGTCCGGGCGGACGGGATCGAGAAACAAGTCGGGTTCCACTGGGCGACAAACTGGACCTTCCTGTTCATGCTGTTTCTGCCACTCTTCGTGATCTTCGCAGGCGACCTCGTGGCCTTCTGGCGGTCGCGGGGCCGCGCAGCACTCCTACCTAATGCACAGGCGTCGAGTGCTGCTGACGGATGGGTCGCGAGGGTCCAGAGGTCCGGCGCAACCTTCTGGGCCGTCCTGCTTATCTGTATCGTCTTCGCGGGGCTGATGCAGTGGGTCGGCGCTCGGATGCTCCCGCTGCGGGCGGGGGTCGATGAAGACGACATCGACTGGGCGTCGGTCGCGCTGGTCCGTCCCGACGTTGTGACGATCCCGGAGGCGATCATGCTCAGCGGCGTCGCCTATCTCTACATGGCTGTATGCTTCTACTTAATGTTCGCGGGTCTGATCTTGCTCTACACCCTCGCGGATGATTACTGGACGATCTCGAAGGGTGCCGCTCGATGCAAGCCTTTGACGGGCGATGTGGCCCGCAAGATCTTGGACGGCCTGTTCCGCTGCTCTGTCGCGGGCATGTTGATGGCAATCTGCATGATCGTGCAGAACCGGTTCTTGGGGTCTGACGCGCTCGACGTCTGGGCCTGGCTGTTCGCGGACACCGCCTCCCTTTGGGGCGGCCTGCCATTGAATCCCTCCGAGGCCGAATACGGGTTCGCGATGCACTACACCAGTCTCATCGTGGCCCTGCCGACATGCACGGTGATGATCTACGGCATCGTTCGGGTGGGGGTGCCCGCCCGGCAGAACGATGTCTCATTCCGCATGGCGGCGGCTCTGGGCGTGATTGTCGCGGCCTATCTCTTGGTCGGGGCGTTCCCCGGCTTCGCGGTCCTGTTGGCGTTGGCCGTCCTGCTGGGCATCTACGGACTGATCGACCCCGGCTTCGGGGTTTCGCGAACATGCGAAGCATCGGAGGGACGACGTGCTTCATAGTGTGCTCGACCTCTGGGACGAACGCCGGGCGGCACGCGGCGACGCGGCCAAGCGGCCCATGAGGCCGGCCATCGACGTGGACCTGCCCTTCCCCGACGCGGCCCCATCCTCGGACCTCGATGCGCTGTGCGAGCGCGCAGAGGCGGCGGCCGACGATCCTGCGTTCTTCACCCCGGCTCCGATCGCGGCGGAAGAGGTGTGGTGGCAGGACGGCTGGATCAGCATTCCGTCTCCCTTGCCGTCAGACGTGGAGACCAACAACACGGTTCACGCATCCGTGGTCGAGGGCGAAGGGCGGGGTCACGCGCTAATTGTGTTCCACCATTGGAACGCGCGGGAGCGGTCCTCGCGTCTGGCCCGCTACTTCGCGGGTAAGGGCGTCACGGTCGTCCAGATTGCGATGCCCTTTCACATGGAGCGGCGGCGGCCCGGGGCCGAGAACGTGGACGACATCCTGAGCGCCAACCTTGGGCGGACGCTTCGTTCCATGCGGCAGGCGGTCCTCGACGGCCGGGCGCTGGTGGGCATCCTGCGGGACGTCGGTTTCGAGCGGGTCTCCGTCCTCGGGATGAGCCTCGGATCGTGGGTCGCGGGGCTCGTAGCAGCCCACGACGAACGTGTCGGGTGCGCGGGCCTCTTCCTGTCGGCGGGAAGTCTCGCGGACATGGTTTGGACTGGACGCGCCACGCGGCACGTTCGCGCCAGCCTGGACGGCGTGGTCGAGCTGGCGCAACTCCGAAGGGCGTGGGCGCCTCTCGATCTTACCCGGCACGCGCCAAAGCTAGCCCGTTGTGGGCTGACGCTGCAATTCGTGCTGGCGAGACGGGACACGGTGGTTCTGCCGAACCTGTCCGAGCAACTGGTAGGAGCCGTCAGGCAGGCCGGAGAAGACCCCCGCGTCCGGTGGCTCGACTGCGGGCACTACTCGCTGTCACTGCCTCCCTACATCCTCGGGGCCGGGCGCAGTATGGCTGCCGCGTTGGCAACGGCGTAGCGCCTGGCATAGACGTAGAACTGTCCCGCCTTACTGTCAGCCCTCGAATACTTATGTAATCACCTAGAGCGCGAAGAGAGTTCGACGGCCCGCCTTGACCTTCCCCCTGCTGGAGGCCCCATCTTTCAGCCTGCCCGTCACAGGAGGCCGAGATGACCGTTCAGACAAGCGCCACCCTCGTCCGCGATCCGGTCTGCGGCATGGAGGTCGACCCGTCGGGCGGCCTTGCGCACGAGCATGACGGCCACCACTATCACTTCTGCTCCGCACATTGCCGCGACCGTTTCGCCGCCGCGTCGGAGGAGTTCGTCGAGGCGACGGATCCGGTTTGCGGCATGTCCGTGAACCGCGCGGCGGCCGAGCACGTCTCGCGCCACGGGGGCGATCTGTTCCACTTCTGCTCCGCCCGCTGCAAGGAGCGGTTCGAGGCCACGCCCGAGACCTACCTCAAGGGCAAGCCCACGCCGGAGCCGATGCCGGCCGGCACCACCTATACCTGCCCCATGCATCCCGAGATCGAACAGGTCGGCCCCGGCGAGTGCCCGATCTGCGGCATGGCGCTGGAGCCCAAGGGCGTGCCGCCCGTCGATGACGGGCCCAACCCCGAACTCGTGGACTTCACCCGCCGCTTCTGGGTGGGCGCGGTGCTGTCGGTGCCGCTGGTGATCATCGCCATGGGCCCGATGGTCGGGCTGCACGTGGAAAGCTTCATCGCCGCGCGCGCCGTGCGCTGGTTCGAGTTGATCGTCGCGACGCCCGCGATCCTCTATGCCGGCTGGCCGTTCATCGTGCGGGGCTGGCGGTCGTTCCGGATCTGGAACCTCAACATGTTCAGCCTGATCGCCATGGGGGTCCTCGCGGCCTACGTCTTCAGCGCGGTGGCGGTGATCGCGCCGGGCCTGTTCCCGGCGGGCTTCCGCGACCCCATGAGCGGGCAGGTCGGCGTCTACTTCGAGGCGGGCGCGGTGATCGTGACGCTGGTCCTGCTGGGCCAGATCCTAGAGTTGCGCGCGCGCGAGCGCACCGGCTCGGCCATACGGGCGCTGCTGGACCTCGCGGCCAAGACGGCGCGGGTGATCCGCCCCGACGGCACCGAGGACGAGGTGCCGCTGGAGGAGATCGCCGTGGGCGACCGGCTGCGCGTGCGCCCGGGCGAGAAGGTGCCCGTGGACGGCGAGGTGGTCGAGGGATCCTCGTCCATCGACGAGTCGATGATCACGGGCGAGCCGGTGCCGGTCCAGAAGGCGCCGGGCGACGCGGTGACGGGCGCGACCATCAACGGCACCGGGTCGCTGGTGGTCGAGGCGCGGCGCGTCGGGTCCGACACGATGCTGGCGCGCATCGTGGACATGGTGGCGGCGGCGCAGCGCTCGCGCGCGCCGATCCAGAAGCTGGCCGACACCGTCGCGGGCCGCTTCGTGCCCGCCGTCATCGGCATCGCGGTCCTGTCGTTCGTCGCCTGGGCGATCTGGGGCCCGGCGCCGGCGCTGGCCTACGCGCTGGTGTCCAGCATCGCGGTGCTGATCATCGCCTGCCCCTGCGCGCTCGGGCTGGCGACGCCGATGTCGATCATGACGGCGACGGGGCGCGGCGCGCAGGCGGGCGTGCTGATCAAGAACGCCGAGGCGCTGGAGGGCTTCGCGAAGGTCGACACGCTGATCGTGGACAAGACCGGCACCCTGACGCTGGGAAAGCCGGAACTGGTGGCCGTGCTGCCCGAAGGCGGCATGGAGGAGGACGAACTGTTGCGCCTAGCGGCCGCCCTGGAGCGCGGGTCGGAGCATCCGCTGGCCGAGGCCATCCTGCGCGGCGCCGAGGCGCGGGGCCTGTCGCTGCCCCCTGCGGCAGACTTCGAGGCGGTGACGGGCATGGGCGTGCGCGGCACCGTCGAGGGGCGCGCGGTCGCGCTCGGGAACGCCCGGATGCTGGAGCAGCTGGGGCTGGACGCCTCGGGCGCCGCGGCGGAGGCGGACGCGCGCCGCGATCAGGGCGAGACGGTGATGTTCGTCGTGATCGACGGCGCGTCGGCTGGGCTGGTGGCCGTGGCCGACCCGATCAAGGAGACCACGGCCGAGGCCCTCGCCGAGCTGCACCGGCTGGGCCTGCGCATCGTCATGGCCACGGGCGACAACGCCCGCACGGCGCGCGCGGTGGCCGGCCGGCTGGGCATCGACGAGGTGCGCGCCGACGTGCTGCCCGAGCACAAGGCCGCGCTGGTCGAGGAGCTGCGCGCGGGCGGCGCCCGCGTCGCCATGGCGGGCGACGGGGTGAACGACGCGCCCGCGCTGGCGGCGGCCGACGTGGGCATCGCCATGGGCACCGGTGCCGACGTGGCCATCGAGAGCGCGGGCGTGACCCTGGTCAAGGGCGACCTGAACGGCATCGTGCGCGCCCGGCGGCTGGCGGTGGCGACGATGCGCAACATCCGCCAGAACCTGTTCTTCGCGCTGGTCTACAACGCCGCCGGCGTGCCGATCGCGGCGGGGGTGCTCTACCCGTTCCTCGGCCTGCTGATCTCGCCGATCTTCGCGGCGGCGGCGATGAGCCTGTCCTCGGTTTCCGTGATCGGCAACGCGCTGCGGCTCAGGGGGGTGCGGCTGTAGCGCCCAGACCGGGACGCGGGGCAGAGCAGGGCTTCGTCCCGATGCCATACAAGCCGGATGGACAGTTTGGAAAGCCCTGCCCGCGCGGCCTCGCGGGGCCGGGCATACGGGGGACGGAATGGACTGGCTGCGGCAGAACAGCGAGGTCCTGAACGTGGCGCTCAACGGCGCGATGCTGCTGGTCTGGGTGCTGTATCTGCAGGTCTTCCTAAGCGGCTTCCGGCGGCAGCGCCGCGCGAAGATCGTCATCAGCATGGGGGCGGGGGCGGGCTTGGACGCCCAGTGCCTGCTCAGCAACATGAGCGAGGACGCGATCTACGTCGCCAACCTCATCGCCCACGTGGAGGCTGGGGACGAGGGCTGGGACGCCTCCTTCATCGACCGTCGCGACGTGCCCGACGAGGAGGCGGGCCGGGACCCGACGCGCCGGACCCGACAGGGGCCGCTCAGGGCCGGCGACTACATGGATGCCGGGGCCTTCCGCGATCTGCTCGGGCACGTCGTGCCGGAGGGGCGCGACCCGGAGACGGTCTTCACGCGTGTCGAGGGCATCCTGACGGTCGAGGTGGTCGCGCTCTACGCCGCCGAGGACCTGCCCGTGGCGGCGCGGCGCCGCTTCCGCATCCGGCCCGACGATGACGCCCCCCGGCTGGAGCCCGTGGACCTGCACACCGAGCAAGTCCGCTCGCGCCGCCAGCGCCGCAGGCTGGCGCGGGACGGGGGCCGGCTGTGAGGAGGGCTCAGGCCCGATACCTGCGCCATGCCGCCCAGATCAGCGGCAGGCCGGTGACGAGGCCTAGCCCCAGCACGGCCAGCCCCGCGCGGGTCGCGTTCCCGCCCGTCAGCGCGCCGCCGAAATGCGTCAGCAGGAAGGAGGCCGGCAGCACGCCTGCCAAGGTTGCCACTAAGAACCGCCAGGGCCGCAGTACCGTCAGCCCCGCGGCGTAGGAGATCAGGTCGAAGGACACGAAGGGCAGCAGGCGGGAGACGAAGACCGTGCCCATCAGCGCCCATTGCGAGCCGGCCAGGCCTTGCGTCACCCGGTCGCCGAAGCGCCGGCGCATCGCCTCGGCCCCCAGCACGCGGGCGATGGCGAAGGCGATCATCGCCCCCGCTTGCGCGCCCGCGACCACGATCAGCGTGCCCCACCAGTGGCCGTAGGCCGCCCCCGCGACCAGCGCGATCGGGGCCGAGGGGATCGGGCTCGCCACGATGGCCAGCGTCATCAGCCCGATCAGCAGCGGCGGCCCCCACGGCCCGGCTCGCGCGACAAGGTCGGTCAGCGCGCCCTCGGCCACCAGCCCCCGCGCCGCCTCGCCCCAAGGGGTCAGCCACAGCAGGACGACGGCCGCCAGCAGAATGGCGACGGCCAGCCCGAGCAGGCGGCGGGGTCGGCGGACGGAAGCGGTGGACATGGCGGGGCCTTTCGAGAGCCGTGGAGGTGGGGCTTCCGGCGTCGGAAGGTCAAGGGCCGGGAACGCATGGCAGCGGCGCGCGTCGGGCCTTGACCTTCCAGTCCGGGAACGGGGTTCGGAGGCGATGTGAGCCGGTGTTCGCGGACCGAAACCGATTCGAACGGCGTTGGTTGTGCCACCGAAAGGCTAAAAGGAAAGGAACGACGAGATGACGAAGAAGAGCACGGGCCTATGCGCCGCGATCCTCGCGCTTGCCGCGACCGGCGTGCAGGCCGATCAGCATCGTATGGACAACACGATGGGCCAGCCCGGCATGATGGGCGGCGGCATGATGCCGGGCATGACGATGGCGATGATGGATTCCGACGGCGACGGCATGCTGTCGCGCGAGGAGGCGCAGGCTGTCCATGACCGGATGTTCTCTATGGCCGATGCCGACGGGGACGGCGCGGTCACCATGGAGGAGATGCACGCCATGATGGGCGGCGGCATGATGGGGATGGACGGCGCCTCGCAATAGGCCGCCGATGCCGCGAGCCGCACGGGATGGTCCTTGCGGCCCGCGGCGGGCACAGGCCTCAGTCCGGCGCCGTGACGTGGATGATCGACCCGTTCTCGAAGTCGGTCAGGAACACGATCGAGCCGTCGGCCAGCACGTCCACGTCGCGCACCCGGCCCTGGTTGCGCAGCAGGCGCTCCTCCTCGACGACGTAGCCGTCCTCGCCGAAGACGATCCGCACCAACCCGCCGGGATAGAGCGAGCCGATCATCAGGTCGCCTTCCCATTCGGGGAACATCTCGCCGGTCACGAAGGTGGCCCCGCCGGGCGCGATCACGGGGTCCCAGAAGTAGAGCGGCTGCTCCATCCCCACCATCGACGCCTGGCCGGTGCCGACCAGATCGCCGGAATACTGCTCGCCGTAGCTCACCAGCGGCCAGCCGTAGTTCAGCCCCGGCGCGGGCTTGTTGATCTCGTCGCCACCAGCGGGCCCGTGCTCCAGCACGAAGAGGCTGCCGTCGGGGGCGAGGTCGGCGCCCTGGATGTTGCGGTGGCCCAGCGACCAGATCGCGTCGTCGCCCTCGCGGCCCACGAAGGGGTTGTCCTCGGGGATCGAGCCGTCGAGGTTCACGCGGATCACCTTGCCGTAGGTGCGGTTCAGGTCCTGCGCGTAGTCGCGGTATTCCTCGGTGAAGTGCTCGCCCGTGGTGATGAACACGGTGCCGTCGCCGGGGAAGACCAGCCGCGAGCCGTAATGCATCGCCGCGTCCGAGGGGGGCGACTGGACCCAGATATCCTCTACGCCCGTCAGCTCGGTCATGTCGTCCGACAGCACGCCACGCGCGGCCGCCGTCGCGGACATTCCGTCGCCCATCGGCTTGGAATAGGTGAAGTAGACCATCCGGTCCTCGGCGAAGTCCGGTCCGGCCTTGACGTCCAGCAGCCCCGCCTGCGTGGCCCAGCCGGTCGAGGGGGCCTCGTTGTAGATCTCGGGCAGGCCGCCGATGGGGGCGTGCACCGTGCCGTCCATGATGACGTGGCGCAGGCGGCCGGGCCGCTCGGTCACGAGGAACGAGCCGTCGGGCAGCTGGTCGATGCCCCAGGGATGCACCAGCCCGCCGGCCAGCAGCGCGGCCGAGGTCGAGGCGCTGCCCTCGATTAGCTGGGCGCGGAACTGGGCGTCGAAGGCGGGCGCGACGTCGGTGTTGCGGTTGCCGCGGGTGAAGGTGACGTCCGTCTCGCCGTGGCCGGGCGAGGCCATGACGGGCGGCGCGGCCATGACGGCGATCAGCGCGGCGAGGGTGGCGTGGCGGGTCGGGTGCATCGGGATGATCCTCCTGTCTCGACCGGCGAACGCGCCGGTCCGAGACCGAACGCGTCTTCCAACGCTGGAGGGTTCCGCCGCTCAGCCGTTTTCGCCGCTCTCGAACTCGGAACCGCCCCCGTCGCCCTCGCCGAAGGAGGGCAGCCCGTCGCCGACGAAGAGCCCCGCCGCGAGCCAGGCGAAGGCGGCGAGCGCGAGCCAGAACAGCACCTTCTCGATCAGGTCGCCGCCCATGCCCAGGCTCAGGCCCGAGCGCCGGGCCTTCCAGACCGCGAAGGCCGCCGTCACGACAAGGAAGCCGAGGTTGAGCCAGAAGGTGTAGTCGATCTTGAAGAAAGTCCGATCCACGACCGACTGGACGTCCTCGGCCGAGGGCAGAAGCCCCAGGAACGAGAACCCGTAATGCAGCAGCAGCGCCGTCCCCACGAGCGCCACGAGGAACACCCCCAGGATGTAGACCGCCATCGTCCAGCCATAATACTTGGCGTTGACCCGCAGCACTGGGATCACCACGAGGTCCGAGAAGATGAAGGCCATGATGCCCGCGAAGGCCACGCCGTTGCCGTAGAGGACGGCCGCCAGCGGGATGTTCCCCATCGAGCCGATGAAGGTGAAGAACGCGGCCACCGAGCCGACCAGCGACTGCGCGACGAGCTCCAGGAAGCCGGGGTCGGAGCCGCCGATGAACAGCCATTCGAAGAACGAGCGCGGCACGAAGGCGGCGATGATGCCGGCCACCGTGAAGCCCACGGTGACGTCCTTCCAGACCATCGCCCATTCCATGCAGTAGCGCTCGGCCACCGCGCCCCAGTTGTTGCGCGACTTGAGCCGCTCGCGCCAATCGCGGTCCGCGTCGTCGTCGCCCTCGTCCTTGTCGCCTTGGCTTTCGCGGGCCTTCTCGCGCGCCTTGTCGATCGGGGCGAAGCGCGCGGTCAGGCGCACCAGCGCCCAGGTGATGAGGATCAGGAGCACGCCGCCCACGTACTCGCCGACCACGAACTGCCAGCCGAGGAAGATCGCGATGATGATGCCCAGCTCGACCACGAGGTTGGTGGAGGCCAGCAGGAACGCGAGCGACGGCACCAGCCCCGCCCCCTTGGCGAAGAGCGCGCGCGCCCCCGACAGCGCGGCGAAGCTGCACGAGGAGGAGACGAAGCCGAAGAACGTGCCGAGCGCCACGGATTTGGGCCCCGCCTCGCCCATGGCGCGCCGCATCCGGTCGCGCGTGACGAAGACCTGGATCATCGCCGAGATGACGTAGCCCAGCCCGAAGGCCCAGAACGCCGTCCAGAACAGGCCGAGCGCGGTGACCGCCGCCTCGTTCCATGTCTGCATGAAGCCGCCGTCTTCCATCGCGCGCCCTCCCGTCCGCGGGGTTCGGGCGGGCGAGCCAGGGCGGCGACCGCCGGGGGCAGGCGCGAATTGAAGCACCCCCGGCGGCGCTCCGGGCCTACGGGTCCGTCAGGTAGGCGGCCATCGCCTGCAGGTCGGCGTCGGACAGCCACGACGTGCCGTGCATCACCACCTCGCCCATGCCGCCGCCGAACACGTCGCCCTCCGGCGTGATGCCCGAGCGCAGCGCGTAGGCCAGCGCGTCCGCGTCCCAGCCGTTCGCCGCCAGGCTGGCCGCGTCGATGGCCGGGGCGTCCGCGCCACCGGGCAGGTCGTCGTTGCCCGCGTAGCGCGCCGACAGGTTCCGCCCGCCGAGCGCGTTCCGCGGTGTGTGGCAGGCGGCGCAGTGGGCCGGTCCCTCGACCAGCTCGCGCCCACGGTTCCAGGCGGCGTCCCGGCCCTCGATCGGCTCGACGAAGGGCGGATGCTGGTAGAGCGCGCGCCAGAGCTTCAGCCCCCATCGCTGGTCGAAGGGGAAGCGCATGGCGGGCGGGACGGAGGCCGCGTCCGACGGGGGCACCGTCTGGAACGCCGCCCAGAGGTCGGCGATGTCCTGATCCGACAGGCCCGCGTAGAACGGGTAGGGGAAGGCCGGATAGTACGGCTCCCCCTCCGGCGAGACGCCCTGGCGGACGGCGCGGGCGAAGTCCTCGACGCTCCAGCCGCCGATGCCGGCGGGCCCCGGCGTGACGTTGGGCGAGCGGATGGTGCCGAAATCGGTCGTCAGTGCTACGCCGCCCGCCAGCGGCGCGCCGCCGCGCTCGAAGTCCGTATGGCAGGCGATGCAGCCCCCGGCGCGCGCGAGGTAGGCGCCCCGGTCGGGATCGCCCGCAAGCTCGATCGGGCGGGGGACGACACCGACCGGCCACGCGATGACGGCGAGGATCGCGCCGCCGGCCAAGGTGCCGGCGGCGGCCACGCCCCAGAAAAGGCGGCGCATGTCAGTCGTCCTCGGCCCGGAAGCGCGTGTGGCAGGCCGAGCAGGTCTGGCTGACCATGGCGAAGGCCCGGTCGGCCGGCATCGCGCCGATGGCCTCGGGGGTCATCGCGCCGCCCGCGCCGCCCATCATCGACCCGCCGCCCATCATGCCGCCGGTGCCGCCCATCATGCCGCCGGTGCCGCCCATCATGCCGCCGCCGCCCATCATCGAGGCGCCGCCGCCCGCGGCCGCGCCGCCGGGCGCGTTCTCCGCCGCCAGCGCGAGGCCCCGGGCGCGCAGCGCCATCTCCTCGGCCAGCGCGGCGAAGCCCTCCGCGTCGGTCCAGACCTCGGCCTTGGCCTGGGACGGCATGCCGCCCGTGCCCTCCTCGAACAGCGCGACCATCGTCTCGCCCGAATGGCCCTCGACCATCGAAGCGAAGTCGCGCACGGCGCCCGCGTCGTAAGGCGCCGTCCCGCGCATCATCGGCGTGACGGCCTTCACGCCCTTGGCCATCTCCGACATCGCCTGCATGCGCTCCAGCACGACGCCGGTGGCGCCGGTATGGGCGAGGGCCGCCGCGGCGGCCATGCTTCCGGCAAGCGCCAGAAGGGAAATCTTCGTTCTCATGTCGTTCGTCCTGTCCTGATCTCGGTTCGCGGGCGCGGCCCGCCGCGTCATGCTCGAGTCAGGTCTATGGGAACGGGCGGATCGTGGCCAACCGGCGCCAGCGGGCCGGTGGCCCGTCGGGCGGGCCGCACCGGCAACACCCGGCCCAACGCAATTCCGGGCCGCGGCGATGTGATCCAGACGGCAACGGGCTTGCAGTCGGGCTTGGGGTCACAGTCGGGCGCCGTCGCCGCGTCATGGGAATGGGCGCCGTGCCCGTCGGTCGAAACCTCAGGCGCGTCATGCGCGCCGCTCGCCTGCACGTCCCCCGCTGCTAAGCCCGCCAGCACCAGGGCCAGCACGGCCAGGAGCCGCAGGACGGTCATCGACGAATTGTCTCGAATGCGTGCATCAAGTCCTGTCCCCTGCCCCGGTGGACGCCTCGTCTGGCCGCGTTGCGCGGCTCGTTCGGATCGGCGCTGGAGCCTTCCGGCGCTGGAAGGTCAAACCCCCGTCGATCACGGCCGCGTGACTCCGCCGACCTGAGCTGCTTGACCTTCCCGCGCGGGATCATGGTGCAAGATCGCGAATCAACGACCGCCAGAAGGACGAAGCGATGAAACGACTGACCGGCCTGAACCTGATGAACCTCGGGATGATGGCGTGCTGCGTGGTGATGCTGGCGCCCGTCGCCGCCTTCTTCCTGATGGGCGGCACGATCACCGGGATCGCGAGCGCGGCGACCGCCTTCGCGCCGCTGCTGATCTGCCTCGCGCTGCACGGCGTGATGTTCCTGGTTCTGGGCAAGTCTTGCCACGGCAAGGCGGACGAGGCGGAGGCCCCGGCCGTGCGCGAGGCCGCCACCGACGTCCCCGGCGTGGCCAGGCGCCCGGCTACGGCGTCCGAGCTGGCCTGACGAGGTCACCGGCCCGCCGCGCCGTCAAGACGGTCGGCGCGAAGGAACGCCGCGATCCGGGCGCGCCGGCCCTCGCCCTCCGTCCACGGCCTCAGCCAGCCCCGCGCCAGCACCTCCAGCGTCTCGTCTATGGACTGCGCCGCGAGCCGGGCGCGCGGGTCGGTAGGCGCGTCCGGCAGGGCCCGGTCGAGCCGGTCGAGCGCGCGGCTGAACGCGCGATCCTCCGTCTCCGCGTGCAGGCGATGCTGCACCGGCAGGGTCTGCACGGCGGAGGCAACCGAGGACAACGGCGCTGCCACCAGAACGAGCGTGCGTTCCAGCGCCTCGGCCGGATCGGCCCCGGCGTCGAGCGCCTCGACATGGGCGCGCATCGCGGCGATCACGGCGTCGCGCGCCGCCAGCACCTGCGAGATCGTCGAGACCGCCCCGACCGAAAAGGTCAGCACGATGAACCCGGTCAGCGCCGAGGCCGCCGTCAGGAGCCGGCCAGCGGGGCTGTCGGGTTCGTAGGCGCCGAAGCCCAGGGTCGCGACGGAATAGGCGGCCAGGTAGAGGCGCTGCCAGGGCCCCGCCGGCGCGTCCGTCTTCGACACCAGCACCCAGTCCGCGGCGCCCTGGAACACCAGCGCCCAGCCCGCGATCAGCGCCGCCACGACAATCAGCGCCCGCGCCGGCACCGAGATTGGGCCGATCGCACCGAGGACTGCGCGGCGGCCCGTCAGGTGAAACAGCCGCAGCAGGCCGCGGCAGATCACGAACTCGGCGAAGCTCGTGAACGGCCCGGCGGAGAGCGGCGAGCGCACGAGCGACCGGAACACGTCCCAGAGCGCGGCGAGGATCAGCGCGACGCCCGCCAGCAGGGCGACGACATTCATGGTCGCGACCCGTTCGGCCGGAGCCATCCGGGGGCGCCGCGGCCCCTGCCAACGGCGCCCGTGCCCGATGGTCGTGGATCTGCGAAGGGCGTCATCGCCCCGGGGTAGACAGCGCGCCGGCGGCCGGTCAAGCGCTGCCCCCGACGCGGCCCGTCGGGACCGCCCCGGCGGCAGGATGACGCAGCCCGTGGCAGCCCTTGACCTTCCAGCGGGGGAAACCCCCACCTGCCCACCAAGCCAGGAGAAGACCGATGAGATTCCACGTCCCCGACATGTCCTGCGGCCATTGCCGTACCAGCATCGAGAAGGCCGTCGCAGCAGCCGACCCGGCCGCGCGCGTGACCTTCGCGCCCGAGGACCGCATGGTCGAGATCGACACCGCGCGCGACGCGGACGCCATGCGCGCCGCGCTCAAGGATGCCGGCTACGACGTCGCGCCCGCCTGACCCTGAGGAGTTCCCGATGACCACCCTGACCCGCCGCGCCCTGATCGCCGCCACCGGGGCCGCCGCCCTCGTCGCTGGAACCGCGCCGCTTCTGGCCGCAGCCCCGCCCACCCTTTCCGTCGTCAAGAGTCCGACCTGCGGCTGCTGCACCGGCTGGGCCGAGATGGCGCGCGCGGCGGGCTACGCGGTCGAGACCCGGGACGTGGACGACATTACGCAGGCCAAGCTCGATGCGGGCGTGCCCGACGACCTCTGGTCCTGCCACACGGCCACGCTGACCGCCCCGGACGGGCGCGCCTACGTCATTGAGGGGCACGTCTCCTTCGAGGCGATGGACCGCCTTCTCACCGAGGCGCCGGATGTCGCGGGGCTCGCCGCGCCCGGCATGCCGATGGGCTCGCCCGGCATGGGCTACGACCCGGCGGCGGAGTACGACATGTTCGCCTTCGGCGGCGCGGCCGGCGACGGCACGATCTTCGAGACGGCCGGCACGCGATGAAGGTCGACGGCCTGACCCTGACCGTCGGCGCCGTGCTCTTGGCCGGGGCCGGCGCGCTCGTCTGGAACGTGGCCAACCCGCCGGCTGGCGGCCATTCGATGGTGCCGCCCGACACCTCCGGCATTCCCGAAGGCGCCCCCATCGTGCAGGTCGCCCTGCCGGAGACGCTGGGCGAGTTGGAGACGATCGGCAAGCGCGCCTACGAGGGCGTCTGCGCCGCCTGCCACGGAGCGGCCGCGGCCGGCCGGAACGGGGTCGCGCCGCCGCTGGTGCACATCACCTACGAGCCCGGCCATCACGGAGACGAGTCGTTCTGGCGCGCCACGCAGATGGGCGTGCAGGCGCATCACTGGCAGTTCGGGAACATGCCCGCCATCGAGGGGCTGACCCGCGCCGACGTCAAGGCGATCACCGCCTACATCCGCGCGCTGCAGCGCGAGAACGGGATCGGGTAGCGCGGGAACCTCCGCCCCGGTCCATTATCACAGGACGCGACAGATGACCCTTTCCCGCCGCCGCTTCGGCGCCCTCCTCGCCGCCTCGGCGGCCCTCCCGGCCCTGCCCCGGCTCGCGCGCGCCGCCATGGACCCGATCGTGATCGAGGCCCGGCCCGGCACCGCGCAGCTGCTGCCCGCGCCCTACCCGGCCACGCCGGTCTGGGGCTATGACGGCGCCGCCCCCGGCGCGGGCATCCGCATGGTGCAGGGCGAGCGGCTGGAGCGGCGGCTCCTCAACGCCCTGCCCGAGCCGACCTCGATCCACTGGCATGGGATCCGCCTGCCCAACGGCATGGACGGCGTGTCCGGCGTGACGCAGGCGCCCGTCGCGCCCGGCGAGAGCTTCGACTACGCCTTCGACCTGCCTGACGCGGGCACCTACTGGTACCACGCGCACCGCGCCTCGGCCGCGCAGGTGGGCCGCGGCCTGCACGCCCCGCTGATCGTGGAGGAGCCGGAGGGCGCACGCCCGGACGTGGACGACGAGGTCGTGGCCCTGCTGGGCGACTGGCGGCTGCGCGAGGACGGCACGCAGGCGCTGGACTTCGCCGCCCCCCACGACGCCAGCCATGGCGGCCGCTTCGGCAACGTCGTCACCACCAACGGCCAGGTCGAGGCCACCCACTCCGTGCGTCGGGGCGACCGGCTGCGCCTGCGGCTCATCAACGCCGCCAACGCCCGCATCTTCGATCTGGCGCTGCAGGGCATGACCGGCTGGGTCGTGGCGCTGGACGGCATGCCGCTGCCCGCGCCGCGCCCCCTGGACCGCCTCGTCCTGGCCCCAGCGCAGCGCGCCGACGTGATCGCGGACGTCACCGCCGGGGCGGGCGAGGAGGCCCTGCTGATCCACATGGAGCGCGAGCCGGTGGTGCAGATGGCCTTCCCCGTCCGCGCGGGCGGCACCGCCGCGACGCGCCCCGCACCCGCGCCCCTGCCGCCCAACCCGGTGCCCGCCCTCGGCGCGCTGGCGGATGCCCGGCCCCTGCGGCTGGTGATGGAGGGCGGCGCGATGGGCCGCATGGACGGCGCGCTGATGGGCGGCCGCCGGGCGGGCTTCCGCGAGATGGCGGGCGCGGGCTTCTACTGGGCGTTCAACGGCCGCGCCGACTGGACGGCCGAGGATGCGATGGCGCCGCTGGCCGAGCTGGCCGCGGGCGAGACCGTGCGCTTGACGATCGAGAACCGCTCGAACTGGCCGCACGCGATGCACCTGCACGGGATGCACTTCCATGAGGTCGCGGACGGCGCCTTGGGCGACCTGCGCGACACCACGCTGGTGCCGGGCGGCGAAACGGTGGAGGTCGCGTTCAGTGCGGCCGCGCCGGGTGACTGGATGCTGCATTGCCACATGCTCAGCCACGCCGCCTCGGGCATGATGGCCTTCCTGCGGGTCGCCGCGTGAGGGTAGCGGCGCTCGCCTTGGCCGGCGCCGCGCTGGCGGCGGGCGGCGCGTGGTGGGCGCTCGGCTCCCGCGCGGACCCGGCCGCCCCCGGCGCCATGCCCGCCATCGCCGCGCCGGTGGACCTGGCCCGGGGCGAGGCTCTCTACGGCGATTACTGCGCGTCCTGCCACGGCGCAAACCTCGAAGGCCAGCCCGACTGGCGCAGCCCCGGCCCTGACGGCCGCCTGCCCGCCCCGCCCCACGACGCGACCGGCCACACCTGGCACCACGACGACGCCACGCTCTTCGCCTACACCAAGCTGGGCGGGGCGGCCGCGCTGGCCGCGCAGGGGGTCGAGGGCTTCGACAGCGGGATGCCCGGCTTCGAGGGCACCCTGACCGACGCCGAGATCCGCGACGTGCTAAAATACATCAAGTCCACCTGGCCCGACCGCGAACGCGCCGCGCAAGCGGCCCGGACGCAGGCGGCCGGCGGTTGAGCGCCATCACACATTTTCGGGGTCGAACGTTGGGAAATCCGGCAAGAAAGGCGTTGCCCTTCCTCTGCCGGAGGCTTCGAGCTGAGATACGAAGATCACCGCCGGATCTCCGATCGGCACTCGGAATTCGCCACCTCGGAGGTCAAGTATGACGATCGGACTCAGAGGACGGTGCGCCAAGCGCCTAGCCTGCCTCTGGGGCCTTCTTCTCCTATCCGCATGTTCCGGCAGCGGCCTCTGCCCGGAGGACGCGCGGGGCCATCCGGTGATCCCGCCCGACTGTACGGCGACGCCTGACGGTGCTGGAAGCCTGCTTCTGCTGTCCTGCGACGGCGGCCGGACGGGCTTCGCGGTTCAATCCTGATTCGACCTGACACAACAGAAAGACCCGACATGAAGAGACGTTCCAGCATCACGCTCGGCGTGGCGACCCTCGCCCTCGGAGGCTGCGTAGCCATCGGCCCGACGGCCGAGCCAGGCCTTTCCGCCGACGGCGCGGTCCCGGCCGAGGTCGTGGCGCTCGCCGCGCCCTACCAGAACCTCGGCGCGATCGAGTTCCGGCCCGAGGACGGCTGCTACTGGTACTGGCATGACGGGCCGGTGGAGATGACGCTGCTGCCGCTGCGCACGCCAGAGGGAAACCCGATATGCCAGGCGTCCTCCTGAGGACGCGGCTTGGCCTTAGACCGCGCCCAAGGCATCCTCGGGCGGATAGAGGAACGCCGTGGACCCAGTCTCGACCAGATCGTAGAGGCCGATGATGTGCGCCATGACCATGCGCACGCAGCCGGAGCTCGCCCGCCCGCCGATCGAGCGGGCCTCGGGCGAGCCGTGGATGCGCAGGTAGGTGTCCCGCCCGCCCTCGTAGAGATAGAGCGCGCGAGAGCCGAGCGGGTTGAGTGGCCCGCCATCCACACCGCCCTCGAACTGCGCGTAGAGCTCGGGGTCGCGTCGGATCATGTTCCGCGTGGGCGTCCAGATCGGCCAGCGCGCCTTTCGCGCGATCGTGTAGATGCCGGGCTCGTAGAGGTCGCCCCGCGCGATGGCGACGCCGTATCGCATCGCCAGACCGCCGGGGCGGATGTGGTAGAGGTAGCGGGCCACGGCGTCGACATGGACGTCGCCGGGCAGGAGGCCGGGCTTCGCCTCGACGAGCCGGGGCAGGAAGCGCGGCTCCAGGCCCCACGGGTTGGACGTCGCGGGGTCGTAGCCCGGCGGCGTCACCTGCGCGTCCCAGACGTCCCACATGCTCCGGTCGGATCGCGGCGCGCGGCCCTCGACGCCCTCGGGGAGCGTCTGCGCGAGGGCGGGTGCGGCGATCGGCGCGGAGAACAGCGCGGCGGTCGACGAGATGAAGTGTCGGCGTGTCAGCATTCCGGGGTCTCCGATCAGGTCCCATCCTCGACGATGCGTGTGGCCGACCTCCAGCGCCGGAAGGCAAGAGCGGATCGAGCCTTGCGCGATAATCCGGCGCGGCTCCGCTACGCGCGGCCCGCGCGCCGCGACAGCACGAGCGCCGCGATCCAGACCCCGGCCAGGAGCGCGCTGAGGATGGCGTTCCAGCTGGCCATCGAGAGCGACAGGAACTCCCAGACCACCTCGTCGCACAGGACCAGCGTCTCGGCCGTGTCGAAGGACAGCAGGTCCGCGCCGGTCATGCCCGACAGCTCCGAGGCCCCGCCCGTGCAGGCGGACGGCCCGTCCCACCAGTCGCGCTCCACGCCGGTGTGATACAGGCCGAGCGCGGCCGTCGTGCCCGCCGCCAGCGCGCCGAGCGCTAGGACGACTTGGCTTCGCCCGAGCACGAGTAGCGCGAGCCCGAGCGCGATGGCCACGCCATGCGGGTAACGCTGCCAGATGCACATGGTGCAGGGGGCATAGCCCGCCAGCTGGTAAAGATAAGCCGCTCCCAGCAACGCCGCCGATCCGGCGGCCGCGGCATATCCGAGATGTAGGGACGTGCGGCGCATCCGGTCGCCGTCGCCGTGCATCCGAGCGGGTTTCGTGATCTGCATAGCCCGTCGTCCCTTTGCTCCATTGACCGACGTGCATTGGCCGCCCGTCGAGCCGGTGTTTCCATTGGGGATGACGCCCGACGCAGCGATTGTGAAGGCCTTGCCTCTTCGCAAAATTGTGACTGGACCTTGCGGCGCTGGAAGGCCGCACCGGCGGCCTGACGGGCAAAGGAGTGCTATGGTGCCGAGTTCAAGACGGAACCTGCTGATCGGAGGGCTGGCGATCGCCGGAGGCTACGCGGCGCTCAGGTTCGGGCCGCCGGCGGCAGCCGAACTGTTCGCCGGGGATTTGGATTTCGAGCCGGTCGCTCGACCGGCCGGCTTCCGCAGGATCGCCGGCGGGGACAGCTCCTCCGGCTTCGACCTGTTCATGGGGCTCGACGACGGCCCCGACCCCGCGATGGCCGCGACCGTGGAGCGGGTCGAGGGTCGGGTCTGCGAGACGCTCTACGGTGCCCAGACCGAGCCGGGGGTGGTCCAGATGGCCTCCTTCTCGGATTACAATTGCCCGTATTGCCGGGCGCTGACGATCCGGTTGTCGAAGATCGAGGAGGCGTCCGCCGGCCGCGTGCGGATCGCGTGGCACGAGTTGCCCCTGCTGGGCGAGGCGTCGACGATGGCGGCGCAGGCCGCGCTCGCCGCCAAACGGCAGGACGCCTACGTGGCGTTCCACAAGCGCCTGATGCGCACGCCGTTCGGGACGACACCGGAATATCTCGACGTGCTGGCCGAGGATATCGGCGTCGACGGCGCGCGCCTGCGCGCCGACATGGCGAGCGAGGACGTCCGGCGCGAGCTGCGCGAGAGCGGCGCGCTGGCGGACATATTCGCCTTCGTCGGGACGCCCGCGCTCGTGGTCGGGCGCACGATCGTGCAGGGCGAGATAGGCGACGCGCGCCTGAAGCGGCTGATCGAGCGCGAACGGGCCGACGGCGCCATCGAGGCCTGCGCATGATCGGCCTGATCCGGCGCGTCCTCCCTGTTGCTTTATGCGTGGCCACGCTCGGCGGCCCCGCCGTCGCCGCCGTGTCGAACCCCTTCGAGTCGCCCGCGCTCACGGCGCGGCTCGTCACCGTCGAGGACGGGATCGGGCCCGACGCGGGCGGCGTCTCGGCCGGGCTCGCCCTCGACATCGCCGAGGGGTGGAAGACCTACTGGCGCTCCCCCGGCGAGGTCGGCCTGCCGCCCGAGGTGGACTGGAAGGGGTCGGAGAACGTCGCCGCGGCGGAGTTCCAGTGGCCCGCGCCCATGCGCTTCCGCGCCTTCGGCATCGAGAACTTCGGCTATGCGGGCGAGGTCGTCCACCCGATCCGCATCACCCTCGCGGAGCCCGGGGAGTCCGCCCGCCTGCGCGCCGCCGTCTCGATGCTGGCCTGCTCCGACATCTGCGTGCCGCTCCAGTTCGACCTCGCGCTCGACATCCCCGCAGGGACGGGCATCGACCAGGTCTCGGCTGCGACGATTGCCGAATGGGCCGCGCGCGTGCCCGCCGCGCCCGAGGCGTCGGACATGGAGCTGCGCGCGGCCGCCCTGCCGGCGGAGGACGGCGCGCTGACCGTCGCGCTGGAGCGGGCGTCGGGCTGGCGGTCGCCGGACGTGTTCCCCGAGCTGGGCCAAGGCACCGCCTTCGGCGGGCCGGACATCCGCGTGTCGGCGGACGGCCGCACGCTCTGGGCCGCGCTGCCGGTGCTGGCGCTGGCCGACCCGCCCGGACCGCTGACCCTGACGGTCACGGACGGCCCGGACGCCACGACCTTCGAGGACGTGGCGATCGCCGCCGCGCCGCCCCCGCCGCCCTACGCCGCGGAGGGCGCGGCCCGGCCCTGGTCGGCGCTGGCCTGGACCCTCGCCCTGGCCTTCGGCGGGGGGCTGATCCTCAACGCGATGCCCTGCGTCCTGCCGGTCCTGTCGATCAAGCTGTCCTCCGCGCTGAACGCCGCCCAGACGTCGTGGCGGCGGGTCCGCACGGGGTTCCTC
Organism: Jannaschia sp. S6380; assembly: GCF_023015695.1. Lineage (NCBI taxonomy): Bacteria > Pseudomonadati > Pseudomonadota > Alphaproteobacteria > Rhodobacterales > Roseobacteraceae > Jannaschia > Jannaschia sp. S6380. Next base: position 239,866 of record NZ_JALKAS010000001.1, on the reverse strand, counting down.
GCGACGGCGGCCGGGACGATGGCCTTCATGCTGGCGCTGGCCGGCGTGGTGATCGGGCTGCAAGCCCTGGGCTACGCGATCGGCTGGGGGACGCAGTTCCAGAACCCCTACTTCCTCACCGTCCTCACGCTCGTGCTGGGGCTCTTCGCGGCCTCCTTCTTCGGCCTGTTCGATATCGCGTTGCCCCCCGGCCTCGCCACCCGGCTCGCGGCGGCGGGCGGGCGCGGCCATGCCGGGGACTTCGCCACCGGGGCCTTCGCGGCGGTGCTGGCCACGCCTTGCTCGGCCCCGCTGCTGGGGACGGCGGTGGCCTTCGCGCTGACCGGCTCAGCCTTCGAGGTCGTGGCGATCTTCGCCGCGATGGGGCTGGGCCTCGCCCTGCCTTACCTGATCGTGGCCGCGCGCCCGGGTCTCGTCGCCGCGTTGCCCCGGCCGGGCCGCTGGATGCTGGCCGTCAAGGCCGTGCTGGGCCTGATGCTGGCGGGGACGGCGGCTTGGCTGCTCTGGGTGCTGGCCGGGGTCCGCTCCGAGGCGCTGGCCTGGTCGGTCGCGGCCGTGCTGGCCGGGGTGATCGCGGCGATGGGCCTGATGCGCGCGCGGCCGGCATGGCGGGGCGGGGCCATGGCGGCCGCGCTCGGGCTTGCGGTGGCGATGGTCGCCCTGCCGGCTGTGATGCGGCCCGAGGCGCGCGCGGCCGCGGAGGACGGGCCGATCGCCTGGGTCCCGTTCGAGCGCGCCGAGATCGCGCGCCACGTGAGCGAGGGGCACGCCGTCTTCGTGGACGTGACCGCGGACTGGTGCCTGACCTGCATCGCCAACAAGTCGCTGGTGCTGGAGCGTGCGCCGGTGGTCGATGCGCTGGCCTTGCCCTCGGTCCTGGCGATGCAGGCCGACTGGACGCGGCCCGATCCGCGCATCAGTGCCTTCCTAGAGGCGAACGGGCGCTTCGGCATCCCGTTCAACATCGTCTTCGGCCCGACCGCGCCGGAGGGGATCGTGCTGTCCGAGGTGCTGACGCCGGGGGCGGTGATGGACGCGCTGGCCACCGCCGCGGGGACGCGGGTCGCGGGCGCGCCGGGGGAGTAGCCCCCGCCTCAGCCCCCGTCCAGCGCGCGCAGCACCGCGTCCCGTCGCGGATCGTCCCCGGGCAGCGCCTCGGCCGCCGCACGGGCACCGGCGCGGGCCTGCGCCGCGTCCTGCGTCCGGCCCAGCACGTCGTAGGCCCGGATCAGGCGCATCCAGCCCTCGACGTCGCCCGGCTCGTCCTCCAGCCGCGCGGCCAGCCCTTCGACCATCGATTCGATGAAGGCCATCCGGTCCGCCGGGGCCATGTCCTGCGCCGCGGCGACATCGGCCGCGCCGGGCCCCCGCCCGCCGCCGAGCATCGGCGCGTAGCGCGCGAGGTCGAGCGGCGCGTCGCCCGTCTGCTCGCCCAGCCGGTCGGCCGAGGCGATGAACAGCTCCATCCAGGGCTGGAACCCGTCCGCCGAGTCCAGCCGCTCGACCAGCAGCGCGCGGGCCGCGACGAGCGCGCCTTCCTGCTCGCGGGCCTGCGACAGGAAGAACACGGCCGCCGGGTTCGCGGGGTCGAGGGCGATGGCCCTGTCGATGACGCGGCGCGCCTTGGGCGTGACGACCCCGCTCTCGGCGGCGATCAACGCCTCGGCATAGCGCGACTGAATAGACGAATCCGCCTCCTCGCGACCCGCCACGCTGGCGAAGGCGCCGGCCGCGTCCTCGTAGCGGCCCATGGTCATGTAGGTCTGGCCCAGCAGCACCCAGCCCTCGGTCGGGCCGCCCTCCGGGTCGCCTTCCAGCCGCGCCTTCAGCTCGGCGGTCAGGGCGGCGACCTGCGCCGCCTCGGCCCGCTGCGCGGCGACCTCCTCGGACGGTCGACCCGCGACCTCGGGGGCACCGATCTGGAGGTAGAGAAGCACCGCCGCCGCGGGCACGGCGACGGCCAGCAGCGCGCCGGTCGCGCGGCCCGAGCCCCGGCGCTCCGGCGCCGCCTCCGTCCGACGCGCCACCGAAAGGAGGCGGCGCTTGATCTCGATCTCCGCGGCCTCCGCCTCCGCGCCGGAGATCAGGCCCCGGTCGCGGTCGGCCGCCACCTCGGCGAGCTGGTCGTTCAGGATCGCGACGCTGCCGTCGCGGCGCGTCAGGGCGACCGGGCGCCCGCCCAGCCCAAAGAACAGGAGCGCGCCGCTTGCGAGCGCAAGCAGAGCGAGAAAAATCCACAGGGTCATGGCCGGTCGGCCTCCTCGGTGGTGGCGAATTGCATAAGCTCCCGCTCCTCCTCCGGGCTCAGCGCGGTCGGACCCGCCTGCCCTGCCCCGGGCCGCCGCCGGCGCAGCGTCAACGCGACCGCCGTGGCGCCGGCCCCGAAGATCGTGAAGGGCGCGAGCCACAGCACGTAGGTCGACCCCTTCAGGGGCGGGCGGAACAGCACGAAGTCGCCGTAGCGCTCCACGAAGAAGGCCAGCACCTCCGCGTCGCTGTCGCCCTCCACCAGGCGCTCGCGCAGCAGGAGGCGCATCGTGCGCGCCACGCCGGCGTTGGAGCTGTCGATGTCTTGGTTGAGGCAGACGACGCAGCGCAGCTGCCTCGACAGCACGCGGGCGCGTTCCTCCAGGACGGGGTCGGCGAGCATCTCGTCGGGCTCGACCGCCCAGGCGAGGCCCGCGGCGAGCGACAGCACGAGGGCGAGGATCAGGCGCCTCATGACCGGGCCCCTGCCGCCGCCAGGGCCGCGCGGACCTCCGCCTGCGCGTCGGGCTCGATGATCGGGCCCACGTAGCGGAAGGTGACGACGCCGTCGCCGTCGATCACGAAGGTCTCCGGCACGCCCGAGATCGCCCAGTCGATCCCGACGCGGCCCTCGATGTCGGAGCCGATCCGCTCGTAGGGGTTGCCCAGGTCGTCCAGCCAGCGGGCCGCGTCGGCGGGATCGTCCTGGTAGTTCAGGCCCATGAGCTTCACCCCCTCCTCGCGCACGAGCCGCGTCAGCACGGCATGCTCGGCCCGGCAGGGCACGCACCAGGAGGCGAAGACGTTGACGAGGACCGGCTCGCCCGTGTCGCGCAGGTCGGCGGCCGACAGGCCCGGCATGCCGGTGCCCGCGACGGGAGGCAGGGCGAATTCTGGCACGGGCGCGGCGATGCGCGCCGAGGGGACGGCGTTCGGGTCGCGCGCGGGGTCCAGCCCCCAGAGGAGGAAGCCGCCGACCGCCACGGCCAGAAGCGCCGGCAGGGCGAGGAGGAGGCGGGACATGGCGCTACTCCGCGGGTTGGGCGGCCGGCACGGGCCGCGCGGCGCGCCGGGGGGCGCCGACGCGCAGCCGCCGGTCGGACATGGACAGAAGGCCGCCGAGGATCAGCATGGCCGACCCGATCCAAATCCAGTTCACAAGCGGCTCGTAGAGGATGCGCAGCGTCCACTGCCCCGTCTGCGGCCCGGCGGCGGGCTCGCCGACCGTGGTGTAGAGATCGCCCACGAGGGTGGAGCGGATGGCCGATTCGGTCGTCGTGGTCCCGGCGACCGGGTAGGACCGGCGCTCCGGGCGCAGCCGGGCGATCTCCTCGCCCCCCTTCAGGACGCGCAGCTGCGCCTGCTGGGCCACGTAGTTGGGGCCACGCACCTGCTCGACGCCCTCGAACACGACCTCGAAGCCCGCGATCTCCACCACCGTGCCGGCGCGGGCGAAGAGGACCTGCTCTTCCTTCCAGGCCGACGAGCCGACGAAGCCCAGGATCAGGGCCGCCACCCCCAGATGGGCCAGCGTCATGCCATGGGCCGCGCGCGGCAGGCCCCGCGCCCGGCGCGCCGCCTCGCGCAGAGGGACGTCGCCCAGCCGGATGCGCAGCGCCCATTCCCGCAGGCTGGCCGCGAAGAGCCAGGCCGCGATCGCGATGGACAGCACGGCCAGCAGCGGGCCTCCAGTCTGCAGGTACCAGACGATCCCGGCGACGGCGGCCGTCACGAGAAGCGCCAGCCGCAGCCGCTGCGCGACGCCGGGCAGGTCCGCGCGCTTCCACGACAAAAGCGGGCCCACGCCCATGACGACCACCAAGGGCAGCATCACCGGGATGAAGACGGCGTTGAAGAAGGGCGGGCCGACCGTCAGCTTCTCGCCGGTCAGCGCCTCGACGAAGAGCGGGTAGAGCGTGCCCACAAGAACCGTCCCGGTCGCCGTCGCCAGCAGCAGGTTGTTGATGAGCAGCCCCGCCTCGCGGCTGACGGGGCGGAACAGGCCCCCCGGCTCGAGCTGCGGGGCGCGCCAGGCATAGAGCGTCAGCGAGCCGACGACCGTGACGCCCAGCAGCCCCAGGATGTAGAGCCCGCGTTCGGGGTCCACGGCGAAGGCATGCACCGAGGTCAGCAGGCCCGAGCGCACGATGAACGTGCCCAGGAGCGACAGCGAGAAGGTCAGGATGGCCAGCAGGATCGTCCAGCTCTTGAAGGCGTCGCGCTTCTCGGTGACGATCGCCGAATGCAGCAGGGCCGTGCCCAGCAGCCAAGGCATGAAGCTGACGTTCTCGACCGGGTCCCAGAACCACCAGCCGCCCCAGCCCAGCTCGTAATAGGCCCACCAGGAGCCGAGCGCGATGCCGGCGGTCAGGCTGATCCAGGCCGCGAGCGTCCAGGGCCGGACCCAACGGGCCCAGGCCGGATCGACCCGCCCCTCGATCAGCGCGGCGACGGCGAAGGAGAACACGATCGAGAAGCCGACATAGCCGAAGTACAGAAGCGGCGGGTGCAGCGCCAACCCGACATCCTGCAGCAGCGGGTTGAGGTCCTGCCCGTCCAGCGGCGCGGGGAAGACGCGGTCGAACGGGTTGGAGGTGAACAGCATGAAGGTCAGGAAGCCCACGCTGATCCAGGCCTGCACCGACAGCGTGCGCGCCTTCAGCCCCGCCGGGATGTTGCCGCCAAGCAGCGCGACCCCCGCCCCGAACACGGCGAGGATCAGCGTCCAGAGCAGCAGCGAGCCCTCGTGGCTGCCCCAGCTTCCGGCGACCTTGAAGAGCATCGGCTTGAGCGAGTGCGAGTTCTCGACGACGTTCACGACGGTGAAGTCGCTGATCACGAAGGACCGGATCAGCGCCGCGAAGGCCAGCGCGAGCAGCGCCACCTGAAGCGCCGCGGTCGTCCGGGCGCTGTCCATCCAGTCCGCCCGCCCGGCCCGCGCGCCGATCATCGGAAGCACGCTTTGCACCAGCGCGAGCATCAGGGCCAGGATCAGGGCGAAATGGCCGAGTTCGGGTATCATGGTCGTCGTCCCCATTGTCTCGGAGGGGCAGGTCGGGGGTTCCATCGGGGGAGGGTCAAGGCGAGATCGGCAGGGTCGGGATCACGGCCTCGTGACGGGTCGGCGCTTGACCCTCCAGCGGAGCAGGCCCGCAGGGGTCGCCGCGACGAAGGGCGGTCCCGTCGACCGGCCCCATCCCAGCTTCCGAAGGACCCGATGACCCTGCTCGCCCTTCCCTTCCCCGAGATCGGGCCCGACATCTTCTCGATCGACCTCGGGTCCTTTACCTTCGCCCTGCGCTGGTACGCGATGGCCTACATCGCCGGCATCGTGCTGGGCTGGTGGCTGTGCCGCCGGGCGGTGCTGACGCCGCGCCTCTGGGGGGCCGCCGGCCCGCCGCTCGCGCCCGCGCGACTGGAGGATCTGGTCACCTGGATCGTGCTCGGGGTGATCTTGGGCGGACGCCTCGGTTTCGTGCTGTTCTACCAGCCGGGCTACTACCTCGCCAACCCGGCCGAGATCCTGATGGTCTGGCAAGGGGGCATGTCCTTCCACGGCGGGATGCTGGGCGTCGCGGTCGCGCTGATCCTGTTCCACCTGCGCCACCGCGTGCCGCTGCTGCCGCTGGCCGACCTTCTCGCGCTGGCGACGCCGATCGGGCTCTTCCTCGGGCGGCTCGCCAACTTCGTGAACGCCGAGTTGTGGGGCCGTCCGACCGATCTACCCTGGGCGGTGATCTTCCCCGGCGCGGCCGCGCAGGACTGCGCCGGTGTCGCCGGGCTGTGCGCCCGTCACCCCTCGCAGCTCTACGAGGCGCTGCTGGAGGGGGTGCTTCTGGGCGCGGTGCTGCTGTGGCTGGCCTGGCGCCGCGGCGCCTTCCAGCGGCCCGGCCTTCTGACGGGCGTGTTCCTCATGGGTTACGGCACGGCGCGCGCGCTGGTCGAGCTGGTGCGCCAGCCGGACGCCCAGTTCGCCGGGCCGGGCAACCCGCTGGGCTACGCGCTGCAACTGGGGCAGGCCGGCCTGACGATGGGGCAGATCCTCTCGCTGCCGATGATCGCGGCCGGGCTCTGGCTGGCCCTGCGGGCCTTTCGGGGCGAGCGATTGCGGCCGGACCTGCCCCGCGCCTGACCCCGCGCGGCGCTCATCCCGCCACCCAAGCGACCGGATAGAGGATCGCCAGGAGGACCGGCTGGTGCAGCAGGTAGATGGCGAGCGTCCGGCGTCCGATCCGCGACAGCCCACGTGCAAGGCGCCCCTCGGGTCTCGGCAGCCGATCCAGCCACCCCCGGTGCAGCGCCGCGCGCGTGGCGGCGAGGCCGATCAGGGTGAACCCGACCCACGGGAAGACGGGCGCAAAGTCGACGGAGGGCGCGGGGCCGGCGGCGAAACCGATCCAGGCGACGGTCCGGGCGTCGAAGGCGGGGTCCGTCCAGGCCAGGCCGAAGGCGATGGTCGCGCCGCCCAGCAGGAACGTGACGACGGAGGGCGCGCGCAGGAACGCCGCCCCGATCAGGCTCGCTACCACGATGGCGTGGAGGATGCCGAAATAGACCCAGGCGCCCGGCATCGCGAGGCGCGTCGCCACCGTGATCGCCAGGGCGGCGGCGGCGATCTTCACCAGCCGCGCGCCGAACGCGGCGGGGTCCAGGCCGCCGCGCGCCGCCAGCGCGAGACTGACGCCCACTAGCGCCATGAACGTCGCAGCGACCGTCCGGCCAAAGGCGATCCATGCGGGCTCCACCGCCCATTGCGAGGGGATCAGGCCGAGGAACGCGAGGTCCCAGGCGAGGTGGAACAGCACGACCCCGAGGATGGCCCAGCCCCGCAGCACATCCACGGTAGGGTAGCGTGCGTGACGGCTTGGGGTGCAGGGCTGCGAGAGCGAGACGTCCATGCAAGTGACCTGTGCTTAAACGATGCGATCCATGGACGGTTACGCGAGGTCCCGCGCTGGAAGGGAAGGGACAGCCGCATCCGCGGCGGGGGCTTGACCTTACTCCGTGGGAAGGTGGTTCGCGACCTCCATGGGCAGCTTCCGAGGGGGCCGCCGCTCTCGCGAGGAGGTCGACGATGGATACGAAAGCAGACGAAGCCCCCGAAGGAACACGACGGGACTTCCTCTACTACGCGACGGCCGGTGCCGGCGTGGTGGTGACCGGGGCAGCCATGTGGCCGCTCGTGGACCAGATGAACCCGTCCGCGGACGTGCGGGCACTGCTGTCGATTCAGGTCGATATCTCGGGGGTGGAGCCCGGGACGCAACTCACGGTCATGTGGCAGGGCAAGCCGGTCTTCATTCGCAACAGGACGCCGGCCGAGATCGAGGCGGCGCTGGCGGAGGAGGTCGCCGATCTTCCCGACCCATTCGCCCGCAACGCCAACCTGCCCGCCGACGCGCCGGCCGTCGATGCCAACCGGGTGGTGCCGGACCAGGAGGCTCTTCTGGTGCAGATCGGCGTGTGCACGCATCTGGGCTGCGTTCCTCTTGGCGACGGGGCCGGCGATTTTGGCGGCTGGTTCTGCCCCTGCCACGGCTCGCACTACGACGCGGCAGGTCGCATCCGAAGGGGCCCGGCGCCGGAGAACCTGCACATTCCTCCCTATGCGCTGGCAGAAGACGGAACGCTGACCATTGGCTGACGGCGACGCGCTCCACATCCCTCACAGCAGGAAACGCCAGCCCATCCAGACCGCCATCGCGACCATCATCAGGTTCTCGGTCAGCGACACGAAGCCGAGCGGCACGTTGCTGTCGCCGCCCACGCAGGCGCATTTGAGCTCGCGCTTGTCGACATAGACCGCCTTGAACACCGAGACCGCGCCCACGGTGCCGATGAACAGCGCCGACGGCACCGACAGCCAGTGCCAGACCATGGCTGTCATCAGCAGGCCCGCGCCGGTCTCGACCCACGGATAGACGTAGCCGTAGCGCACCCATCGCTTGGCCAGCAGGTCGTAGTTGAGGAACATCGTCGAGAACCCCTCGATGTCCTTGAGCTTCTGCAACCCCAGCAGGACCATCGAGACCGAGATGAACCAGGCCAGCGTCTGCCAGGTCAGCAGCGTGTCGAAGGTGAACCAGGTGAAGGCCACCGCCAACGCCGCCGCCACCGCGAACAGCGCGATCACCGGCTGGTAGGACGTGTCGGAGCGTTCGGCCTCGGGCTTCTTCTTGCCCAGATGGACCTGCAGGTCGTCATAGCCGCCCACCCGCTCCTCGCCGATCCAGGTCTGCGGCGTGGTCTCGACGCCATGCTTCTCCTTGAAGGCGTCGGTCTCCTCGCGCGTGGTCAGCAGGTTGTCGTCGACCTCGAAGCCCTCGCGCTGGAGCAGGTCGACGGATTTCAGGCCGTAGGGGCAGGTGTGGCCCGGCATGTCCATCCGGTAGATGGTGGCGCGCGTGGCGCCATCTGTCATGGTGTCCTTGGGCATCGGAAGCCTCCTCAGGTGCAGATGTAGACGCCGCCGTAGCCGGCGCGAAGGGCAGGGTCGGTTTCGAGGTCGAAGATCAGATCGCTGCCCGCGCCATCGTCCTGCGGGACGACGCTGAGGCGCACGCCCTCGGCTCCGAGCACGGGGCTGCGCGTCAGGTCGCCCTCGACGAGCGATACGGGCACGAGTTGGCCGGTGATCTTCATCACGCCTTCTCCCGCCGTGTTCACCGCGACCACGGTTTGTTGACCTTCCGAGAAACGGAAGGCGCAGGCCGCGTCCGGCACGACCTGCGCGACCTCCTCGTCTGTCATCCCACCAACGTCCACGCCCGCAAGCGCCGGGCGCGACAGCGCCTCCGCGACCGAAGCCGCCACGGGAGTCGGCCCCGCGGTCTCGCCGTTCGGATACTCGCCGCCCACCTCGCCGTTATCGCGGATATACCGGATCAAGTAGTCCATCTCCGCGATCTCCTTCTCCTGCGCGGCGATGATCTCGTCGGCGAGCTTGCGGGCGCGCGGGTCCGTGATCGTCGCCCGCTCGGAGACCATGATGGCGATGGAGTGGTGCGGGATCATGGACTTCATCCAGCTCTCGTCCTGCACGGTGATCTGCGAGCGTACGAGCCACAGCCCGACCGCGAAGAACAGCAGGGACGCCGCGTAGAGCGTCAGGTTCAGCCACTTCGTCTTGTACATGAAGATCATGAAGGAGAGCATTATGGCCAGCATCGTGCCGAACATCAGCATCGACATGTAGGCCCGCGTCTCCGACAGCCAGAAGTCGCTCCAGCGGTAGATGTTCCAGTACATGAAGAAGTACATGACCACCGTCGACGTGGTCACCATCGCCAGCAGGTTGGCGTACATCTTCCAGTTGGGGCCGCTCTCGGATTTGCCCTGCGCCTCAGCGTCGCCCGAATGTCCCGAATGCATCGTCTCGTCGGCCATAGTATCCTCCGTCGCGCGTGTTTGCGGGCGCGGCGTTCGCCCACCAGTCTTGGATTGAACGTAGGTCCAGCGCTGGAAGGTTCCGGCAGCCTCAGGAGCGGCCGTTCCGGACGACGTTTAAATCGGGCGCGGGATCGTCGACAGCGACCCTTTCCTCGATCTGCAACGTCGAGAATCCGAACCCGGCCTCGATCAGGAACCGGTGGGCGTCCTCGAGGACGTAGGCCCTGATCGCACCCATCTCCGGCGCGATATGTGCGGTGAACAGATCGCGCCCGTCGGACAAGCGCCAGGCATGCGCGTGGTAGACTTCCCGGACCCCATCGATCTTCGCCAGACGCGCTACGACGGCCGCAAGGTCGATCTCCGGCGGGGTCGCGTCCATCAGGATGCGGAGGGCCTCGCGCAGGATGCCCCACCCAGCCCAGAGCAGTACGAGCCCGAAGGCCATGCCCAGAAGCGGGTCGATCGCGAGGAACCCGGTGAACCGGATGACGACCGCCGCGACGACGATGATGAGGCTGCCGACGAAGGTCTGAAGGATATGCCAATAGGCCCCGCGCACGTTGAGGTCGATCTTCTGCTGTTGCCAGAGCAGCGCCAGCGAGACGATTTCCGTGACCAGCCCGCCCGCCGCGACCCACAGCATCGGCGCCGTGGGCAGGTCGATCGGCTGCCCGAGGCGCATCGCCCCCATGACGATCACCAGGACCGCCATGCCCAGCAGGAACGCGCCGTTGACGAGCGCGCCGATCACCTCCGCGCGCTTGCGGCCGAAGCTGTAGGCCGCGTCCGCCGGGCGGCGAGCGATCCGGGCTGCGACCAAGGCGACCAGCACCCCGCCCACGGCCGAAAAGGTGTGTAGCGCGTCCGACAGGACGGCGACCGAGCCGATCCAGAGGCCGACGGCGAGCTCGATCAGGAAGTAGACCCCCGTCAGCCACGCGGAGATCGCGAGGGCACGGCCGCTTCCGGCGATGTGGCTGCCGTGCCCTCGGTGGCGATGTTCAGGCATGGGCACCGTCGCGCGCGCTCAGCGTCTCGATGATTGGACAGTCCGGCCGGTCGTCGCCGGCGCAGGACTCGACCAGTCCCGTGAGCGTGTCGCGCATCTCCCGCAGGGCGGTGATCTTAGCCTCGATCGCGGTGAGGTGGTCTTGGGCGAGCCGCTTGACCTCGGCGCTGGACCGCGTCTCGTCGTTCCAAAGCGCGAGTAGCGCACGGCAATCCTCGATCGAGAACCCGAGCGCCCGGGCCCGGCCCAGGAAGTTCAGCTTGTGGACGTCCCGCATCGAGAAGGCCCGGTATCCGTTTCCCGACCGGGTCGGCCTGACGAGACCGATATCCTCGTAGTAGCGGATCGTCTTGGGGGGGACGCCGGTCCGCTCGGCGGCTTCTCCGATGTTCATGACGGACCTCCCGCGGAGGAGGGACGGCAAGTGGAATGAAATGACATGACAGGTTCCTCGGTTTAATTGGCGCGATAGCCCGCTGCGCGCCGTTCGGGCGCGACGAGGGTCGGCGCGCCACCGGGGCGCGCCGTCAGGCCGTTCGCGGCGGATCGAGGAGGTCGTGAGGGTCGCGGCCGTCGGACAAACCGACCGGCCGGACTGCAATCGCCTTGTGGAACTGCGCAGCTAGGCAAGGCTCCGATGCGTCGGGCGCCATGCCCAGGACGCTCATGCAGGATGCCCCCCGGTCGCTCGCGTCCTGGCAGCATTCGTCCATGGAGCCGGTGCTTTCGGTAGGAAGACCCTGTTCGAACTGGGTCTCGCCATGCCCATGGGCATCCGCGGCGGCGGCAAGACCGGCCCCGAACAGGCTTGCTGTCAACAAGGCGACGACGAGCAGAGAGTAGAGGGTTCGGAACAGTGCCATGACCGGAAGATAAGACCGATGCCCAGTGATCTCAAGTTCACGGCATCGGCCCTTGACCTTCCAGCGGGGGGAAGCTCCATGTCTGCGGCCGACCGAAGCCCGCCCGAGGACCCGTGCCGATGCCAGCCCCCGCCCCGCCCCCGCAGACCTTACCCGTCGAAGGCATGTCCTGCGCGTCCTGCGTCGGCCGCGTCGAGCGGACTCTGCGGGCCGTTCCGGGCGTCGCGGAGGCCAGCGTCAACCTCGCCACGGGGCGCGCGTCGGTGCGCGGCACGGCCGACCGGGCCGCGCTGGTGCACGCCGTCGAGACGGCGGGCTACGCCGTGCCCGCCACGACCGTTGAGCTTGCGGTGGAGGACATGTCCTGCGCGTCCTGTACGGGCCGGGTCGAAAGGGCACTGGCAGCGGTTCCCGGCGTCGCGGAAGCGAACGTCAACCTCGCCACGGGGCGTGCGACGGTGCGCGGGACGGCCGATCCCGCGGCGCTGATCGCGGCCGCCGGGGCCGCCGGATACGCGGCGCGCGAGGTCGCGGGAGACCAGGGATCGCGGGACGCGGCCGCGGCGAAGCGCGACGAGGAGGCCGGTCGCCTGCGTCGCAGCATCCTGATCGCCGGCCTGCTGACGCTCCCGATCTTCGCCCTGGAGATGGGCAGCCACCTGATCCCCGCCATCCACGACCTCGTCATGAACACGATCGGGATGCAGGCCAACTGGATGATCCAGTTTGCTCTAACCACCCTCGTCCTCTTCGGACCCGGTCTCCAGTTCTACGCCAAGGGCTTCCCGGCGCTCTTCAAGGGCGCGCCGGACATGAACAGCCTCGTCGCCGTGGGCACGTCCGCCGCATATCTCTTCTCGGTCGTGGCGCTCTTCGCCCCGGGGCTGCTGCCCGAGGGCACGGTGAACGTCTACTTCGAGGCGGCCGCCGTGATCGCCACGCTGATCCTCGTCGGCCGCTGGCTGGAAGCCCGCGCCAAGGGGCGCACCTCGGAGGCGATCCAGCGTCTCGTCGGGCTCCAGGCCAAGACGGCGCGCGTGCGCCGGGACGGCGAGATCATCGAGATCGCCGTGGCCGACGTGGCCCCAGGCGACGTGGTCGAGCTGCGCCCGGGTGAGCGCGTGCCGGTGGACGGCGAGGTGGTCGAGGGCGGGAGCTACGTCGACGAGTCGATGATCACCGGCGAGCCCATCCCGGTGTCCAAGGAAGCGGGCGCCACCGTCGTCGGCGGGACGGTCAACCAGACCGGGGCACTGTCCTTCCGCGCCACGGCCGTCGGCGGCGACACGATGCTCTCGCAAATCATCCGCATGGTCGAGGAGGCGCAGGGCGGGAAGCTGCCGATCCAGGCCCTCGTGGACAAGGTGACGATGTACTTCGTCCCCGCCGTCATCACGCTCGCGGCCCTGACCTTCGGCGTGTGGTTCTTCTTCGGGCCCGACCCGGCGCTGACCTTCGGCCTCGTCAACGCGGTGGCCGTCCTCATCATCGCCTGCCCCTGCGCCATGGGGCTCGCCACGCCGACCTCGATCATGGTGGGCACCGGGCGCGGCGCAGAGATGGGCGTCCTCTTCCGCAAGGGCGAAGCGCTTCAGCTTCTCAACGAGGCCCGCGTGGTCGCGCTCGACAAGACCGGCACGCTGACCGAGGGCGAGCCGCGGATGACGGATCTCGACGTCGCGGACGGCTTCGACCCGGCGGACGTGCTGGCCCGCGTCGCCGCCGGCGAGGCGAAGTCCGAGCATCCCATCGCGCGCGCCATCGTCGCGGCCGCGGAGGCGGAGGGGCTCGATCTCCCCGAGGTCGCGAGCTTCGAGAGCGTGACGGGCATGGGCGTCTCGGCCATGGTGGGCGGCAGGCCCATCGAGATCGGCGCCGATCGGTACATGGTCTCCCTCGGATATGACGTCTCGGTCTTCACCGAGGCCGCCGAGCGGCTCGGCGACGAGGGCAAGACGCCGCTCTACGCGGCCGTGGGCGGCAAGCTCGCCGCCATCGTCGCGGTCGCCGACCCGATCAAGGAGACCACCCCCGAGGCGATCCGCACCCTGCACGATCTCGGCCTTAAGGTCGCGATGATCACCGGCGACAACCGCCGGACGGCGGACGCCATCGCGCGCCGCCTCGGGATCGACGAGGTCGTCGCCGAGGTCCTGCCCGATGGTAAGGTCGAGGCCGTCAAGGCGCTCCGGGCCGCGCATGGCCGGCTGGCCTTCGTGGGAGACGGGCTCAACGACGCCCCCGCGTTGGCCGAGGCGGATGTGGGCCTCGCCATCGGCACCGGCACCGACGTGGCGATCGAAGCGGCCGACGTAGTGCTGATGTCGGGCTCGCTCAGGGGCGTGCCGAACGCCATCGCGCTGTCCAAGGCGACGCTGCGCAACATCCGGCAGAACCTGTTCTGGGCCTTCGCCTACAATACGGCGCTCCTGCCGGTCGCGGCGGGCGTGCTCTATCCCGCCTTCGGCCTCCTGCTCTCGCCGATCTTCGCCGCCGGAGCGATGGCCCTCTCCTCGGTCTTCGTCCTCGGCAACGCGCTGCGCCTGCGCCGCTGGTCGCCGCCGATGCGCGAGACGTCCGTTCCGGTGCCGGCGCCCCGCGGCGACACGATGGCCGCCCCGGCGGAATGAGGCGCTTGACCTTCCCGCATGGGAGGGTCCGACGGTCCGCTTCGTAGACCGGGCGCCGGGTGCGCGATCGCGCCCTGCCCTGCCATGGACATGAGGCTCCACGATGCCCATACCGTCTCTCCGTCTCGCCACGGCCCTGCTGGCCGCCGCGCTCACCGGCGCCCCCGCCCTCGCCGACGAGATGACGGCGGAGGAGGTCAAGCGTCTCGCCCTTGAGGCGATCCTGGAAAATCCCGAGATTGTCATGGAGGCCGTGGGCATCCTGCAACAGCGGGAGGAGACCGCCCGCATGGACGCGGCCCGCTCCGTGGTCGCGGCGGAGCGGCAGGCGCTGCTCGCTGACGCGCCCGTGCTGGGCGACCCGGCCGGCGACGTCGCGGTGATCGAGTTCTTCGACTACAACTGCCCCTATTGCCGCCGCGCCAAGCCGGTCCTGTCCGAGCTCATGTCGGACGATCCCGGCGTGCGCGTCGTCGGCCGCGAATGGCCGATCCTGGGCGAGGGCAGCGTGTTCGCCGCCCGCGCGGCGCTGGCCGCCCGCGAGCAGGGCCTCTACGAGCCGTTCCACTGGGCCCTCATGGGCCTGTCGGGCCGGGCCGAGCGCGCCTCGGTGCTGCGCGTCGCCGGGGAGGTCGGGCTCGACGTCGAGCGGCTGCTGGCGGACATGGAGGCGCCGGAGGTCGACGCCCACATCGAGGAATCCATGCGGCTGGCCGATCTGCTCGGCTTCTCCGGCACGCCTTCCTTCGTGGTGGGCGAGACCCTGCTGCCCGGCCTCGTCGACGCCGGGACGCTGGCGGAGGCGGTCGCGAGGGTGCGCGAGGCGCGCTGATCCCCGGTCGTCGGACCGTCGCCCCGGACGGAGCGCAAGGCCGCCGGCGCCATGTCGGCGAACCTGCGCCGAGGCGGCGATGGCGCTTGACCTTTCCGCGCTGGAAGGCCCGAGCCGATCCTCCGGCCGGACGCATGTCGCGGCATCGAGCAGAGGAGACCGAAGATGTCCGATTACCAACGGCGCCGCGCCGTGATCACGGGCGGCATGGCCGCAGCGTTGACCGGCCTGGCGGCCCCCGCCCTGGCGCAGTCCGAGACCCGCCGCAATACATCCTATTTCGTCCCACACGACTGGCGCGATCATTTCGACGCCCTCGGATCCGGTCGCATCGTCTCGGACACGAACACCCGCGCCCTTCAGCATTGGGACGCGGACGGACGAATGACGCTCTATCCGACCTCGGTGCCGATGACCGACGAGTTGACGCGCCGCGGCTACACGGAAGTCGTGCGCAAGCGCGAGAACCCGTCCTGGACGCCCACGCCCGACATGCGCGAGCGCGACCCTTCGCTGCCGATCCGTATGGAGGGGGGCGATCCGGGCAACCCGCTGGGCACGCGCGCACTCTATCTCGACTGGCCGGCCTACCTGATCCACGGCACCCACGACACGCGCAAGATCGGGCGGCGTTCGTCCTCGGGCTGCATCGGCCTCTACAACACGATGATTGAGGACCTTTACGCGAAGGTGCCCGTGGGGGTGAAGGTCGTGCTCATCTGAAAAGCCTCGACCGGCATTTCGACCCGAGCCTGCGGCCGATGCGCTTCGCGCGCAACCTCCTGGCGCTCAGCCTCGCCGCATTGACCCTGCCGCTGGCGGCCTACATTGCGTTCCGCCCCGGCGCGGCCGAGATGCTGCGGCACGGCGGGTCGGCGGCCCTGTGGCTGCTGATCCGGCAGGTCGTGGTGAACGGCCTGCCGGTCGTCTTCATCGCCACCTGGGCGGGTGCCGTCCTGCACGGCACGGCCCGGCGTGGACGGCCCGCGCTGCTGATCGACGCGCCGCTGCGGCTTGCCGTCCTCGCGCTGCTGCATGCGGCCGTCTTCGTCTTCGCCGCCGGCTGGTTCGGCTCCTTCGGGGGCGACAGGATGACGGCGCTGCGGGTCGTGGCGCCGACGCTGGCGCGGGCGGCCGCCTTCGAGAACCTATCTGGCGTCTACCTCTACGCGACCCTGCTGGCCTCCCTGCCCGCGCAGGCCGCGACGCTGCGACGGGGCGGCGGGCGATGGCGACGGGCTGCCGCGGGAATGATCGCTTGGACGCTCCTTTGCGTCGCGGCATTCACGCTCCTCTCGTCCTTGGCGTCCTGACGGGGCCCGCCCCGCCCCCGCCTCAGCGCTCGACCGGCAGGCCCGCCGCCGCCCAGCCCTCCAGCCCGCCCTCGATCACGCGGGCGCGGTAGCCCATCCGGTCCAGCATCGCCGCCGCCAGCGCCGCCCGCGCCCCCGAAGCGCAGAGCACGTCCACCGTCGCGCCGCCCCGCGCCGCCGTCAGCCGCGCGCTGGCCATCGGGCTTTCGGGATCGGCATGCGCCTCCAGCAGGCCGTGCGGGACGTGCAGCGCGTCCGGCACGCGGCCCTTCTGCTCCAGCTCGCCCGGCTCGCGCACGTCGAGGATCAGCCCCTCCCCCGCGTCCTTTGGGGCGACCGGCGCGATCCGTTCGCGCGCCTCGACCACCAAGTCCTTCATGCTCATGCTCATGCCGTCGTCCTTTCGCTTGCGCCTCGGTCTAGAACCGGTTGGCGGGGATCTTGAAGTAGGCGTGCCCGTCCGCCTCCGGCGCGGGCAGTGCGCCGCCGCACAGGTTGACCTGCACGCATGCAGCATCCGGTCGGGCAACGACAGGAGAGCGTCGCGCGCCTCGCGGGTCTCGATGAACTCCGCCTTCGTTGCGCCCCGCCCGACTTGCTTGTTCGATGCCAGGTGCTCGGCCACGGTGCCCCCCCCACATCGGCTCGCCGCGATCCTCGGTGCCGTAGTCGTGACCGACGAACAGGCGCGTCTCCTCGGGCAAGGCCAGGACCGCCTGGATCGAGTCCCACAGTTCGGACACCGAGCCGTCGGGGAAGTCGGCCCGGCTCGACCCCATGTTGGGATACATCAGCTTGATCCTGTGCCTTTTGGCCGAGGGCGAGGCGTCGGCCGGCGCGCTGCAGGATGTGGTGGGCCTGAGCCAGGCCGCACTGTCCCAGCACCTCGCCAAGCTGCGCGGGGGCGGCGTGTTCGCTACCCGGTGCGAGGCCCAAACCATCCACTATCGTCTTGCCGACCCGCAGATCGAAGCCGTCATGGCCGCGCCGTACGACACGTTCTGCCGCGGGGTGAGCCGGTATTCTCGTTGGAACGGTCTGCACAAAACGGCCGGGCGGCGCTAGCGCCGCCCGGCCACCGCGTATCCGGCCCCGAAGCCGATCCCGACGAGGACGACGGTAATCACGAGCGTCCCGGCTCCCATGACGCCCATCATCGACCCCATCCCACCCATCATGCATCCGTCGATCATCATGTCGTTGGCTCCTTCGTCACCGGTTTTGCCGATTTCAACCAGGCTTCCGAACGTCAGGCGGCGGCCTCGACATCGTCCGGATCGACCGACCAGGCGTCCTTCGTGGCCTCGAACCCTTCCCAGGCGACATAGGGCACGATCAGCAGCGCCGCCACGGGGTCGGCCCACCACCAGCCCTGCCACTGCGTCAGGCCGATCCCAACCAGGACCACCACCGTCTGGTACTGGCAGATCATCGTGTCCTTGGCGTCGTATTTCAGGGCGGGCGAGTCCAGCCGCTTGCCGTAGCGGTACTTTCCCCAAGCCAGGAACGGGTTGACCACGAGCGAGACGAACAGGATCGAGATGCCCCACCAGTTGAAGCCGGGCGCCTCCTGCGACAGGAAAGCGCTTACCGCCTCGTAGAGGATCGCCGCGACCACGATCCAGAAGGCGCAGGCCACGACCGAGAGCGCGACCTTCTTGCGGTGCAGCACCGTGCGGCGGTCCCCGCCCTTCGCCTCACCGCGCAGCCGCCAGATGAGCGTGCCCGCCGAAGTGGCCTCGACCGTGCTGTCCAGACCCCAGCTGACCAGCGCCGCGCTGTCCGTGAGCAGACCCGCGGTTACGGACACGACGACCTCCAAGATGTTGTAGACGAGGCTGGCGATCTCGACGCGAATGCCGCGCTTGAGGTTCGCGTCCCGGTCGTTCTTCCCCGCCATGGCAGGCCTCCGCGTGACAAGTCCTTCCAGAAACGCGAAAGCCGCCCGATCGGTTCGCGAACTGTGGAAAAGGTCGATGCCCATGCCGAAACCCCTTGAACCTCTAGCGGCTAGAGCACCCATCTTACGGGCCGGACGTTCGGCAGGAGACCTTCATGGAACGGCGCGCAGAGCACGAAGACGAGCACGGAGTGGCAAACGACACCTGCTGCGGCGGGCAGGCCTTGCAGGCCTCGGAGGTCCCGCAGGCCTCGAGCGCGCCGCCGCCCGAGGCGGGGCGCAGCTTCCGCGTCAACGGCCTCGACTGCGCCGAGGAGGTAGCGATCCTGAGCCGCGTGGTCGGGCCCGAGGTGGGCGGCGCCGAGCATCTGGCCTTCGACGTGCTCAACGGCCGGATGACCGTGCTGGAGGGCGCGAAGCCCCTGCGCGACGACCAGATCGTGAAGATCGTCGGCTCCACCGGGATGAGCGCCAAGCCCTGGGACGCGGAAACCGCGGAGGCCGACCAGGCCGCGCATTTCCGCCGCCAGCGGCTTTTCACCGCCATCTCGGGCGGCTTCTGGGCGGCCGGCTTCGGCTGGCACGTCTTCGAGTCCGGCGCCATCGGCGCGGTCGGGTTGTTCTCGGGTCATGGCGAGGTGCCCATGCCGCTGATCGAGGTGGTCGCCTTCCTGATCGCGATCCTGTTCGGCGTCTGGCTCGTCGCGCCGAAGGCGTGGTCGGCGGCGCGGCGGCTCGCGCCCGACATGAACCTGCTGATGGTCGTGGCCGTCGCGGGCGCCATCGCGCTCGGCGAGTATTTCGAGGCGGCGACGGTGGCCTTCTTCTTCGCCCTGTCGCTGACGCTTGAGAGCTGGAGCGTGGGGCGCGCAAGGAACGCGGTCGCCGCGCTGCTGGACCTCGCGCCGCCCACGGCGCGGGTGATCCGGGACGACGGCTCGGAGGCGGACGTGCCGGCCGCCGAGGTCGCGGTCGGCGCGCGCTTCGTGGTGCGCGGCGGCGACCGCATCCCTCTCGACGGCGAGGTGACGGACGGCGCGGGTGCCGTCGACCAGGCGCCGATCACCGGCGAGAGCGCGCTCGTTCCCAAGGAGGCCGGCGACGAGGTCTATGCCGGCACGATCAACGGCGAGGGCACGCTGACGGTGCGCGCGACCAAGCCCGCTTCGGACACGGTGCTGTCCAAGATCATCCGCATGGTGGGGGACGCTCATTCGCGCCGCGCCGAGGTCGAGCAGTGGGTGGCCCGCTTCGCCCGCGTCTACACGCCCATCGTCATGGCCCTGGCCGTGCTGATCGCGCTTCTGCCGCCGCTCCTGTTGGGCGCGGCCTGGGATTACTGGATCTACAACGCGCTGGTGCTGCTGGTGATCGCCTGCCCCTGCGCGCTGGTCATCTCCACCCCCGTCTCGATCGTCGCGGCGCTGGCCTCCTCGGCGCGCAGCGGCGTTCTGATCAAGGGCGGGGCCTATGTCGAGGCGCCTGCCCGGATGACCGCGCTGGCCATGGACAAGACCGGCACGATCACGATGGGCGAGCCGGAGGTGGCGGGGCTGCACCCCTTGGGCGACGCCTCCGAGCGCGACCTGCTGGAGGCGGCCGTGGCGCTCGAGGCGCGTTCCTCGCACCCCTTGGCGCGCGCGATCCTGGCCCGTGGCGAGCGCGACGGCATCGCCCGCGCGGCCGCTGAGGACACGCGCACCGTTCCCGGCCGCGGCGTCGAGGGGACGTGGCGGGGGGCGCCGATCTGGCTCGGCTCCGACCGTTTCGCCGCCGAGAAGGGGCTGGGGGACGCGATCCCGCGCGACCTGGCGGAGCGGATCGAAGGCGCGGGCAGCACCCTTGTGGCCGTCGGGTCGGGCGACCGGCTGATGGGGCTCATCGCGCTGCGCGACCGCATCCGTCTCGACGCAAGGGGGATCGTGGCGCGGCTCCATGAACAAGGCGTGACGACCATCGTCATGCTCACGGGCGACAACGAACGCACGGCGCGCGCGGTCGCCGCCGAGGTCGGCATCGACGAGGTCCGCGCGGAGCTGCTGCCCGAGGACAAGGTCGCAGCCATCGAGGAACTGGTCGCGCGCCATGACGTGGTCGCCATGATCGGCGACGGGGTGAACGACGCGCCGGCCATGGCGCGGGCGCATTTCGCCATCGCGATGGGCGCCGTCGGTTCGGATGCGGCCATCGAGACGGCGGACATCGCGCTGATGACCGACGACATCGGCAAGGTTCCGTGGCTCGTCGGGCACTCGCGACGGACCATGGGCGTCATCCGCCAGAACATCGCGCTGGCGCTCGCCACCAAGGCGCTGTTCGTCGGACTGACGGCGTTCGGACTGGCCTCCATGTGGGGCGCCATCGCCGCCGACGTGGGCGTGTCGCTCCTGGTCGTGGCCAATGCGATGCGCCTTCTGCGGGCCGGGGGCGACGCGCCGCCGCCTGAAGGCGGCGAGCGGGTGGCTACGCGCATGGCGCAGGGGGCGCTGGCGCACGGGCATTGATCGGCGGCCCGCCGCCGCGTAGTCTCGACGCAATAACAGCGGCCACCGGAACACGGGGCGCGAGGGGCAGGCATGACCACGATATTGACGCGCCGCGCGGCGCTTCTGGGGGGCGCGGGCGCCCTCCTTTCCGGCTGCGCCGGCAAGTTCCGATCCTATGACGGACCGGCGGTGACGCGGCTGCGGCTCTTCAAGAGCCGACGGCTGCTGGCCTTGGAGGGCAGTGAAGGCATCCTGCGGACCTATCCGATCGGGCTGGGTTTCGCGCCGGTGGGCCACAAGCAGTTCGAGGGGGACGGCAAGACGCCCGAAGGGACCTACGTCATCGACCGCCGCAACCCCGACAGCAAGTTCCATCTGTCCATCGGCATCTCCTACCCGAACGAAGCCGACATCGCCTTCGCCGAGGCCGCCGGCAAGAAGCCGGGCGGCGACATCTTCATCCATGGCGGGCCCAGGCGCGGCATCGACCCGACCGACCTGCGCGACTGGACGGCGGGCTGCATCGCCGTCACCGATCGCCAGATCGAGGAGGTCTATGCCATGGTCCGCGACGGCACGCCCGTCGACATCTACGCCTGACGGCCCGGTGGCGCCTCTCCTTCAGGCCCGCCGCCGCAGGCCGGCCCTTCCGCCATCCGTCAGCCATGCCAGCAGCAGCGCCATCAGCACGAGGGGTGCCAGCACCAGATCGCCGAGCCGCGCGTAAAGCGTCGCGGGCCGGGGGGCGGGAAGCGCGGCGTCGATGACACCGGTCCGCTTCATCTCCAGACGGTCGCGGATGCGGCCCTCCGCATCGATCACCGCCGAGATGCCCGTGTTCGCCGCCCGCACGACCGGCAGCCCTTCCTCGACCGCGCGCATCCGGGCGGAGGCGAGATGCTGGCGGGGTCCGATCGAGGTGCCGAACCACGCGTCGTTGGTGGCGTTGAAGATCCAGTCCGGCCGGATGGCGTCGTCCACCACGGCACCCGGGAAGACGATCTCGTAGCAGATGGCGACCCCGACCGGCGGCAGGCCCGGCAGCGCCAGCGTGCGCGGCCCCGGCCCCGGCGTGAAGTCGCCCGGCGTCTCCACCAGGCGCTCGATGGGCAGCCAGCGCGGCACGTACTCTCCGAAGGGAACGAGGTGGTGCTTCGCGTATCGGCCGACCGGGCCGCCGGCGTCAAAGGCCTGCACGGCGTTGAAGTAGCGCGCGCCCTGCCCGTCCGCGACGCGGCTGGGCGCTCCCGTCAGCAGGACCCGGCCCGGCCCGAGCATCCCCGCGATGCGATCCGCGGCCGCCGCATCCTCGTCGAGATAGCCCGGAAAGGCCGTCTCCGGCCAGAGCAGCACGTCGAACGCGCCGGGCCGGCTCGACAGGCGCAGGTAGCGCGCGAAGGTCTCCGCGCGCAGCTCGGGACGCCACTTGTCGGCCTGTGCGACGTTGCCCTGCACGATCCGAAGGCGGATCCCCGTCTCCTTGACCGGCGCCGCGGCCAGCCGCAGCCATCCGGCGCCCGCGAGCGCGAAACAGAGAAGCCCGGCGAGGGCCAGCGCGCCCGCCCGCCGCCGCCCCTCAGCCCGCAGCGCGCCCGCCGCGAGCGCGGAGACTAGGACCAACACGAACCCAAGGCCGTAGCTGCCGATCCAGGCGGCGGGTTGCCGGAGCGGGTCGAACTCCGCCAGGGCGTACCCCGAAAGGTTCCAGGGAAACCCGGTTAGCACATGGCCGCGCAGCCACTCGGTCGCCGTCCAACAGGCCGCGAAGGCGGTCGCGCCCGTCGCGCCGCCAATCCGCAGCCGCGCGAAGGCCGCGCAGGCCAGGGCCGGGAACAGAGCGAGAAGCGCGCTCAGGCCCGAGATGGCGGGAACGGCCATCCAGCCGTAGCGCTCGGCCTCGACAGTGAAACTTTCCGCGATCCAGGAGAGCCCGAAAGCGAAATGCCCCAGCCCGAAGACCCAGCCGAGCGCGAAGGCCCGCCATGTCCCTGCCCCCGACACCAGAAGGAACAGCGCCCCGAAGGCCAGCGGCGCGGCCGGCAGCACCGAGAAGGGCGGCAGGGCGAGGACCGCCGCGGCACCCGCCGCGAAGGCCAGCGGCAGGACCGGCACGCCGCGGCCGAGGCCCGCGACGGCGGCCGTCATGCGGCGCGGCGGCCCATGAGCGGGCGCAGGACCAGCAGCGCCGCGCCGCACACCACCGCCACGTCGGCGAAGTTGAAGGCCGGCCAGTGCCAGGCCCCGGCATAGAAATCGAGGAAGTCGGTGACCGCGCCGAAGCGGATGCGGTCCACGACGTTTCCGAGCGCGCCGCCCACGATCATCCCGGCGGCGACGGCCTCGCTGCGCGTCGGGGCCGCGACCATGATCCGCAGAAGCCACGCGCAGATCGCGGCCGCGACGAGGGCGAGCCCCCACCAGGGCACATCACCGAAGAGCCCGAAGGTCACGCCGGAGTTGCGCCCGAAGACAAGGTTGAAGCCGGGCGCGAACGGCACGCCGCCCGCGAGACGCGCGGCCTCCGCGACGACCAGTGCCTTGCTCGCCTGATCGGCAGTGAGGGCGGCCAGCAGCGCGCCGCTGCCCGGGACAAGGTTCCGACGTCGCATCGCCAACTCGCTCATCCCAGCCACACGTCGAGGAACAGCATGATGACGAGGCCCACGGCGAGCCCCAGCGTCGCGCGGTTCTGATGGCCGCTGCGGTGCGTCTCGGGGATGATCTCGTGGCTGATGACGTAGAGCATCGCGCCCGCCGCAAAGGCGAGGCCCCAGGGCAGGAGCGGCTGGGACAGGGTGACGACGCCCGCGCCGAGAAGGCCGCCCAGGGGCTCGACCATGCCGGTCAGCGCTGCGATGCCCCAGGCCCGGACCTTCGAGTACCCTTCGCCCAGCAGCGAGACGGCCACCGCCAGCCCCTCGGGGGCGTTCTGCAACCCGATGCCGATGGCGAGCGGCAGGCCGCCGGACATCCCGTCCGCGCCGAAGCCCACGCCCACGGCGAGGCCCTCGGGGAAGTTGTGGATGGTGATGGCGATGATGAAGAGCCAGACGCGCCTGAGCGAAGCGGCCTGCGGCCCCTCGCGCCCCGAGGCGAAGTGCTCGTGCGGAAGCCGCTCGTTCATCAGCGCGACCGCGCCCATGCCCAGAAGGATCGAGACGCAGACCACGGCGGCGGGCATCGCGCCGTTCTCGAACATCGGCTCGGCGGCATCGAGCGCGGGGATTATGAGGGAAAAGAAGGACGCAGCCAGCATCACGCCAGCCGCGAAGCCGAGCGCCATGTCCCGCGTGGAGCGCGACGGGAGCCGGCCGAACAGGACCGGGACCGCCCCGATCGCCGTCATGGAGCCGGCGGCGAGGCTGCCCAGGAGGCCCAGCATGATGGGGGATAGTTCGGTCATCGTCGCCCCCCCGATGCCGGGATGGACGGCCCGACGACGCTCACGGTCCGGCCACGCAAAATCGCGTGAAGTTCGCGGGCCGACGCCTCGAGCCCCGACGAACTCCCACGGCCCGCGCCGGAACCCGGACTTGCCGTCGCCGGTTTGAAACATGAGCCCCCTGCGTGTAGCGCGGAGGCGAAATCTTCAAGGAATAGGCCTATCCCATGCTGACCAGACGCCATTTCATCGCGACGACCTCCGCCCTGCTCTCGACCGCGGCCACAGGCCCGGCCCTCGCGAGCCGCTGGCCCACGGACGCGCAGAAAGCGGCCTGGGACGCGCAGGTCACGCCGCCGGGCTACGACCCGGCCACGACCAATCCCTGGGGCCTGCATCCGCGCCTGCTGCCGCAGCGGGTCACGGCCCGGCCCGGCCTCGTGCCCGGCGACATCCACGTGGACGCGACGGCGCGCTACCTCTACCATATCGAGGAGGGCGGCACCGCCATGCGCTACGGCGTGGCCATCGGCCGCGACGGCCTCTACGAGCCGGGCACCTACCGGATCGGCCGCAAGGTGCGGTGGCCGCACTGGACGCCCACGCAGGACATGATCCGGCGCGAGCCCGAGGCCTATGCGCAGTACGAGGACGGGATGGAGCCGGGCCCCCAGAACGCGCTCGGCTCGCGCGCGCTCTACCTTTTCGATGGCGGCCGCGACACCTATCTGCGCATCCACGGCACGCCGTCGCCGGGCTCGATCGGCTCGCGCGCCAGCTCGGGCTGCGTGCGGATGGTCATGCCCCACATCAACGACCTCTACGACCGGGTCGAGACCGGGGTGACGGCCTTCCTCTACAAGCCTGCG
Organism: Jannaschia sp. S6380; assembly: GCF_023015695.1. Lineage (NCBI taxonomy): Bacteria > Pseudomonadati > Pseudomonadota > Alphaproteobacteria > Rhodobacterales > Roseobacteraceae > Jannaschia > Jannaschia sp. S6380. The sequence continues at coordinate 214,943 of NZ_JALKAS010000001.1, read as the reverse complement.
GGCGACGGGCCGTCGGTGGCGCACAGCTGACGGCCTCATGATCCCGCCCTGCCGGGCCGCTGCCCAGCGGGGCGCCGGAATGGCGACGGTTGGACAGTCGCAACGCCGCGTCCTCATGACCCGGCCGACGTCCCGGAGCAGATCGGATTTCCTTCGGGCGTGCGCAGCGGGAGCATCGTCGTCTCGACCGGTCCGACATGGCGGTACCAGTAGCACCCGTCGCCGGGTCGCCGTTCGACGGTGCTCAGATCCTGATACGGGGCCGCCAGGACGGCGATCTGCTCCATTGCCTCGGGCGAGATGCCCTGCTCCGGCGCTCTCTCCGTTCCGACTGGAACCGCGCAAGCTCCGAGCGTCAGCAGGGCGCCGGTCAGGAGCGCCCCCCTGCCCGTTCGCCGCAGGGCGGGGCCCAGGGGATGCACGGGCTTCTCCGACTCGATCTTCGAGTGGCGTGGTTCCATGGTTCAGAGCCTTTCGTTCGGATCATCGGGCGACGCGCCGGTGAGCGCGTCCTCGAGCGTCGCGCGCGCCTCCGCCAGCCGCTCCAGCGCCACGTCGGCCTGCCCATCGTGCTCGGCCGCTTCCGCCAGCCGCTCGTCCGACAGCGGATCGGTCGGCCGTCCGTCCACCCGCACCTCGTAATGCAGGTTCGGCCCCGTGGCCGTTCCGGTCGCGCCGACCCGGCCGATCATGTCCCCGGCCGCCACGCGCTGCCCTTCGGACAGCCCGCCCGGCACCGCGCTCAGATGCGCGTAGCGCGTCATGATCTCGGGGTCGTGGGCGATCTCGACGACGCGTCCGTAGCCGCCGCGCCAGCCGACGAAGGAGACGCGACCCGGCGCGGTGGCGCGGACCGGCGTGCCCTGCGCGGCGGCGAAGTCGACGCCCGTATGCATCCGCACGTTGCCGAAGACCGGATGGACCCGGCGGCCGAAGACCGAGCTAAGACGCGCGCCCTCCACGGGCTGTGCGAAGATGCGCTGCACCTCGCCGTCGAGGTAGATCGTCGCGCGGCCGGTCCCGTCCTCGGGCCAGGCCACCTCGAAGAGCGCGTCGCCGAGGTCGAGCGCCGCGAAGGCGAGCTCGGGCTGGCCCACGAGGTCGTCCCCGACCCGCGCCTCGCGCCACATCACGCGCAGCGTCTCGCCGCCGCCCAGGTCGCGGCGGAAGTCCACCGCGCCGCCCAGCATCTGCGCGAGGTCGACGGCGAAGCGGGCAGGCATGTCGGCCGCGTCCAGCGCCGCGAAGAGCGAGGACTCGACGCGCGTCTCGCCGGCCAGGGACACAATCTCGGGCTCGGGGGCCATCACACGGACCACCGGCCGCGCGCCGAACGACGCCTCGATCCGCACGCCGTCGTCGACGCGAAGGGTGACGGCGCGGGGCCCGCCTTCCGGCGCCTTGACCACGTCGACTCCATGACCCGGGCGCAGCCGCCGCAGATCGTACTCCGCGCCCAGGGCGAGTGCGGCCTCCGCCCGGTCCGCCGCGGCGAGGCCGGCTTCCGCCAGCACCGCGTCGAGCGTCTCGCCCGGCGCGACCTCGCGCGACCAAGTCGGCAGCGGCGGCTCGACCTCCAGCATCGGCGCGGGGGCGGCGGCGGCGGCCAGGACGACCGGGGGGCGGACACCCGGCGGGGAGTCCAATGGCAGGGCGACGAGGTCCGGCGCGAGCGTCTCCGGCGGCGGAAGCGTCGGCATCTCGGGTTGCCAAGCGGCCGCCGCGGCCAGCGCCGGGGGGACGGGCTCCTTTCCGAACGAAGCCATACCGACCGCCGCCATCGACGCGCCGCCCGCCACGGTCAGCCCCGCGGCCAAGTATCTCAATCTCATGTCTGCCCCTCTGTGTTCCGCCTCAACGCGCGCCGTATCTTCGGCACTGCGAACTCCCTCGGCTCGTGATAGTCGATGATGCTCGCGAACCGGCCCGCCGCGTCGAACAGGAAGACGCCCGCGGTGTGGTTCATCGTGTAGTCGCCGTCCCCGGTCGGAACCTTCTCGGCCCGCGCCCGGAAGCCGTCGAGCGCCCGGCTAACTTCGCGGGGCGCCCCGGTCCAGCCGCGGATCGCCGGGTGGAAGTAGCCGACATACTCCGCGAGCACCTCCGGCGTGTCCCGTTCCGGGTCCACCGAGACCAGGACGACGTTCATGTCGCTGGCCTCGTCGCCCAGGTCGTCCAGCCAGCCCGAGATGTCGGCCAGCGTCGTGGGGCAGACATCGGGGCACCAGGTGAAGCCGAAGAACAGGAGCGTCGGGCGCCCGACTAGCGTCTCGGGGCCCACGGGGCGCCCCTCGTGGTCCACCAGATCGAACGCCATCGCCGTGAGCGGCAGGGGCAACGGATCCTCGGCGGCATCCGGCGCGCCGGGTCCGTCCACCTGCCACCACCCCGCCAGCAGTGTCAGCCCGAGCGCGGCGACGCCGCCTGCGCCGGTGCCGAGGATCGTCCTGCGCCGCATCAGCCCCCGGGCCCGCGGGCGGTGATGCCGAGCACGGCGACGGGGACCGTCACCTCGCCGCCGTCCGAGAAGGTCAGCATCAGCTCGAAGGCGTCGCCCTCGTCCAGCGAACTTTGCAGGTCCATCAGCATCACGTGCAGCCCGCCGGGCTCCAGCGGTATACTTTCGCTGGGACCGACCGCGATTTCGCCTGCCGGCATCATGGAGCTGACGCCATTGTCGTCCATGGAGCTCAGATGGATCTCGGCCCGCCCGGCGATCGGCGCGGCGACGCCCGTCAGCGTCAGGGTCGCATCGCCCGCGTTGCGAAGCGTCAGGTAGGCGGCGCCCGGACGGGCCGTGCCGATGGTGGCGCGGGCCCAGGCGTTCTCGACCACGACGTCCTCCGAACCGGCCTGCGCCGGGCCCAGGCCCGCGGCCGCCGTCAGAGCCGCCAGCGCGGCCATGGCTATCCGGTTCATGCGGACTCCTCCTCGCACCCTACCCACGCGATCAGGACCCGGCCGCCGCGACCTCGGCCGCCACCAGCGCGCGCAGCGTGGCCTCGCCGAACGGCTCCACCGGCTTGCCGTTGACGAAAAAGGTCGGCGTCCCGCGGATGCCCACGGTCTCGACGTCGGCGCGGTCCTGGTTGAGGATGCCGACGACATCCGGCGCCCGCATCTGATCGCGCGCGAGCTCGGGATCGAGGCCCGCGGAGGCGGCAATGTCGAGCACCAGATCCGCGTTCGGCGCGCCATGCGATGCCCATCGGGGCTGCTCGCGCAGCACGACTTCCAGCACGGGCTCGTAGACGCCCTGCATCCGGGCCGCCTCCAGAACACGGATCGCCTCCTCGGAGGCCTCGCCGTGGAACGGCGTGTAGCGGATCGCCACGCGCACCGCGTCGCCGTGCTCGGCCATGATGTCCTTCACGATGGGATGGAACGCGCGACACGCCTCGCAGGCCGGGTCGAAGAACTCGACGATGGTGACTGGCGCGTCCTCCGGACCGAGGATCGGCGCGTGGGGACGCAGCAGCGCCTCCGCCTGCTCGGCCGGGACGGATGCGGCGGCGACCACCGGGGCGGGCCGGGTGGCGTACCAGGCCGCGGCGACGAAGGCCGCGAGGGCGACGACGAGGACGCCCAGGATCAGGGGTCTGCGGTTCATGAACGGGTCTCCTTGAGGGAAAGCGCCGAAAGACCTGCGACGAGCGCGAAGGCGATCAGCGACAGGAGGGGGATGGGAATGCCGAGGACCAGCTGGTTCTCGTCGGTGCAGGACGGGCCGGTCGCGGTGCAGGGCTGGATCGGCTCGGGAACGAGGCCGACATACAGCCCCATATGCCAGAGCGCGACCGCCCCGCCGCCGAGGGCCAGCGCGACGCCGTAGCGCCCGACCCGCGCGTCCCGCCACCACAGCCCGAGCCCCAGTACGATCGCCAGCGGGAACATGAAGGCGCGCTGGTACCAGCAGAGCAGGCAGGGCATCTGGCCCAGCACCTCGCCGATGAACAGGACGGACAGCGACGCGACGAGCGCGACGGCCCAGGCGGCCGCCAGCGCGGCCTCTCCTCTGACCTTGTTGATCATGATGCGAGGTGCTCGTTCAGGTCGGCGAGGATCTCCTCGGCCGGCGTGCCGTAGGGCCAGGACCGGACGTAGCCGGCCTCCGGACCGAAGAGGAACAGCTGCGAGGAATGGCCCATCGTGTAGCCGCCCGGTGCCGCGGCCTCCTCGACCTTATCGTAGTAGATGTGGAAGCCGTCCGCCGTTCGCGCGATCTGCTCCGGCGTGCCGGTCAGCCCTACGATGCCCGCGCCGAAGGCCGGCACGAACTCCGCGAGCGCGGTCGGCGTGTCCCGTTCCGGATCGATCGAGACGAAGAGCGGCTGGACCCGGCCGGCATCCTCGCCCAGGCCGTCCATCACGGCCGCGACCTCCGCGAGGGTCGTGGGGCAGACGTCCGGGCAGTTCGCGAAGCCGAAGAAGACCAGCATCCATTGGCCTGCGAAATCCTCCTGCGTTCGGATCATGCCCTCGTGGTCCGTCAGTTCGAAAGCCGCCTGGAACGTCGGGCCGCCCTCTTCAACTTGGGCTGCGCGATAATCTGCCCAAAGCAGCAGCCAGACGAGCGCGAACACGGCGATGCCGACCAGTATCCAGGCCGCCGTTCGAACCGTCCTCATGCGAAAAGAAAATGCGTCGAAATCATCATGAGTCGGGAAATAGGACCTACAGCGGGTAGAGGTTCAAGGGGCGATCCGCCCGGTGCGGCATCGCGTCACGAAACCGTGAAGCCGCCCTCGCCTCCGGGTGCCGGACGACCTAGAACCTACAGCGAATGTAGACGTAGGAGCGGCCATGCACACGATCGGAACCCTGTCGAAGCGGACCGGGACCAAGGTCCAGACGATCCGCTACTACGAGCAGATCGGCCTGATGCGCGAGCCGGGCCGGTCGTCCGGCGGCCAGCGGCGCTACCACGACGCCGACCTCGACCGCCTCGCCTTCATCCGCCACTCCCGCCAGCTCGGCTTCCCGCTCGACGCGATCCGCGAGTTGCTGGATCTCTCCGACGCCCCCTCACGTCCTTGCGCCGACGCCGATGCGATCGCGCGGCGGCAGCTGCGGCAGGTCGAGCTGCGCATCGAGCGGCTCCGGGCGCTGCGCAAGGAGCTCAAGCGCATGGTGGACGATTGCGACGGCGACAGCGTGGCCGAGTGCCGGGTTCTTGAGGTCCTGCGGGACCATTCCGAATGCCTGACGCAGCACGAGGAGATCGGGGCGTGAGAATCGCCTCCGGAACGGCTCCGGCCCCGCCCCCGTTCGTCCCCGAACCGGGAGGAACGGCATGAGCGAGGCGATCCGGCCGCGAAACGCGCAGCAACGGCGCATCCTCTGGATCGTCCTGATCCTGAACGTCGCCATCGCCCTGGGTTTCTTCGGCACCGGCGCGGTCGGCGACTCCTCGGCGCTGATCGCCAACGGGCTCGACAACACCTCCGACGCCTTCGTCTACGCCCTCAGCCTGTTCGCGATGTCCCGGTCCGGCCGGTGGAAGCGCGGCGCGGCAAACGTGTCGGGCGGCCTCCTCATCCTCTTCGCCATCGGGATCCTGTTCGACGCCGGGCGCCGCTTCCTCGAAGGCTCCGACCCGCTCGGCCCGGTGATGATCGTGATGGCGGTGATCGCCGCGGCCGTGAACCTGGCCTGCGTCCTCCTGCTGCGCCGCATCCAGGATCCGGACGTGAACGTGCGCGCGGCCAACACGTTCAGCCTCAACGACTTCGTGGCCAATCTCGGCATCCTCGTGGCGGGCGGGCTGGTAGCCTGGCTCGGCGGCAACTGGCCCGACCTCGTGGTCGGTGTCGCGGTGGCGGCGATCGCGGCCTGGGGCGGCGTCGAGATCCTGCGCGACGCGCATGGCGAGCACCACAAGGCAGTGCATGACGGCCCGGATGCATAGGACGCGGATCGGCGCCTGACATGCCCGCGGCGATCGCATATCCACTGGCCGCGCTGGCCGAGATCGCCGGCTGCTTCGCCATCTGGGCGTGGTGGCGCCTGGGCGCCTCGCCGCTCTGGCTGGCGCCCGGCCTCCTCGCGCTCGCGATCTTCGGGTGGCTGCTCGCTCAGGTCGAGACCGCGACGGCGGGGCGCGCCTTCGCGGCCTATGGCGGCGTCTACATTGCCGCTTCGGTGCTCTGGATGTGGCTGGCCGAGGGACAGCGGCCGGACAGGTGGGACCTGATCGGCACCACGATCTGCCTCGTCGGCGCGGCGATCATTCTGGCTGCGCCGCGTGGTGCATAAAACAGCAGGGCTTGAAGCTACAGTCGCTGTAGCTGCTACACCCCTCGACAGATGATTCGAGGAGAGTTCCCATGCCCCCCGCCGACCGGCTGCTCGCGGCCACGCCGCTTCTGGACCACGGTCATCCGGCCATCGCCGCGCTGATCGACGCGCGCGGCTGGCGTGCCCTGCCGGAGCACGACCGCATCGGCGCGGCCTACGACTTCGTTCGCAACGAGATCGCCTTCGGCTACAACCGCGCCGACGACATCCCGGCGAGCCGGGTCCTCGCCGACGGCTATGGGCAGTGCAACACCAAGGGCACCCTCCTGATGGCGCTGCTGCGGGCCTTGGGCATCCCCTGCCGCCTGCACGGCTTCACGATCCACAAGGCGCTCCAGCGCGGCGTCGTGCCCGAAGCCGTCTACCCGATCGCTCCCGACCGCATCCTGCATTCGTGGGTCGAGATCGCGCATGAGGGCCGCTGGGTGAACCTCGAGGGCTTCATCCTGGACCGCGGGTTCCTGAAGGCGTTGCAGGACCGGTTCGCCGGCGAGGGCGAGGCGCTCTGCGGCTACGGCGCGGGCACGGATTGCCTGTCGCGCCCGCCCGTCGCCTGGACCGGCGGCGACACCTACATCCAACGCACGGGCATCGAGGACGATCTCGGCCTCTTCGACACGCCCGACGCCTTCTACGCCGCCCATGGGCAGACCTTCGGCTTCCTGCGCGGCCTGCTCTATCGTCAGGCGATCCGGCACTGGATGAACGCCCGGGTGCGCCGCATCCGGGCGGGCCGCGTTCCCGCCATCCCCGGCCATGTGCACGCGCATGCGCAGCGCCCGGCCTGAGGCATCCGAGGAACCGTCATGCCCCACGACCACGGCCACGCCCATATCGACCCCGCCTCCGGCGACCGCCGTGTCGCCGTCGCCATCTGGGCCAACGGCCTGCTCACCGTCGCGCAGATCGTGGGCGGCATCTTGTCGGGCAGCCTCGCGCTGATCGCCGATGCCATCCACAACTTCTCGGACATGGCCTCGCTGGTGATCGCCTTCGGGGCGCGAAAGATCGCGCGCCGCCCGGCCGATGCGAAGATGACCTTCGGCTACGGTCGCGTCGAGATCGTGGCCGCGCTGATCAACTACACCTCGCTGGTCCTGATCGGGGTCTACCTGCTCTACGAGGGCGCGATGCGCTGGATCGAGCCCTCGGAGGTCGCGGGCTGGACGGTGGTGATCCTGGGCGGCGTGGCGCTGGCGGTGGACACGCTGACGGCGCTGCTGACCTACTCGATGCAGAAGGGCAGCGTGAACATCCGCGCGCTCTTCCTGCACAACCTGTCGGACGCGCTGGCCTCGGTCGCCGTGATCGTGGGCGGCACGTTGATCCTGCTCTACGATCTATACTGGGTGGACCCGGCCATCACCATCGGCATCGCGGCCTACATCCTCTGGCTCGCGCTGACCGAGATCGGCGGGCCGATCCGTACGCTGATGCTGGGCAGCCCGCCTGACGTCGACACCGACGCGGTGATCGCTGCGGCCGAGGGCGTGGACGGCGTGGTAGAAATCCATCACGCGCATTTCTGGCAGATGGGCGAGCACGCGGCCGCGCTCGACGCCCATGTCGTCGTCCCGGACGATCGCTGGGGCGAGGTCGAGGACATCAAGCGCGCGATCAAGGGTCGGCTGGAGGAGCGGTTCGGCATCGCGCACTCGACGCTGGAGTTCGAGCCTTCGGGCCGCAAGCACGAGGACGCCGAGCGCTACGGGCACGGCTGAGATAGGGAGAAGGACCATGTGGAAGGACGTCACGATCGATGCGCCGGGGGTCGTCGCGCTGGAATGCGCGGGCAGTCTGTCCGAGCGCGACCTGGACGAGATGCACGCCTGGATCGACCGGCAGGTCGCCCGGCACGACCGGCCTGCGCTCGTGATCCTGATGGACGCGTTCGAGGGCTATGAGGACCCCTCGGCGCTCTGGGCGGACATGCGGATCGACGCGCGGCACGCCGGCGATTTCGGACGCGTGGCGCTCGTTGCCGACGAGACGTGGATCGAATGGGCGACGAAGGCGGGCGATCCGCTCACCCGCGCCGAACTGCGCTGCTTCCCGCCGGACGAGCGCGACGAAGCGATCGCCTGGGCCGCCGCGGAGGTCGGGGACGCCAGCGCGTCCGGCTGAGCCGCCACGCGCTGAGGCCAGCTAAGTCAGAACGACATGACCCGACGATCCAATGAGCTCTCTGCCGTCACTCGCTCGTCGTCGACACGACAGGCGGCCGTTCGATTGTCCGCGATTCCGCGCCTCGATATCGTCGATGTCGTGCGCGGCATCGCCATCGCGGGCGTCGTGTTGTTCCACCTCGTGTGGGATCTCGATTATCTCGGCGTCGCTCCGGCCGGGATCGCGTCTTACCCGCTGTGGCTGCTGTTCGGCCGCACGCTCGCCGGCACCTTCATGGGGTTGGTCGGGGTGAGCCTCGTCCTCGCCTCGGCGAACGGGTTCCGGTGGCCCGCGTTCCTGCGGCGCCTCGCCGTGCTGGCCGCGGCGGCGCTCGCCATCACGCTCGTGACCCGTGCCGCCTTCCCGGGGACCTTCGTCTACTACGGCATCCTGCATGCCATCGCGGTGGCGAGCCTCGTCGGCGCCCTTGCGCTGCGCCTGCCCACCGCCGCCATCGCCCTGCTCGGCCTCGTAGCCTACGCCCTCGGCTTCGTTTGGACGTCGTCGGCGTTCGACTCGCGCTGGCTGGCATGGACCGGCTTCGCGGTCGCGCCCCCGCCCAGCAACGACTTCGTTCCCGTCTTCCCATGGATCGGACTGACGCTGCTCGGCATGGCCGCCGCGCGCCTGGCCCTCGCACGGGGCTGGGCGCATCGCGCGCCGCCGATGGATGGGCGCGCCGCGCAGTGGCTGGCATGGCTCGGCCGGCACAGCCTCGTGATCTATCTCGTCCACCAGCCCGTGCTGCTCGGCGTGTTGATCCCGCTCGTGGGGATGATCCGGTAATGCAGGCTCGCTGGAACGGTCCGAACGGAACGCCTTGATGGTCCTAGCGCCGCTTGGCCACCGCGTATCCGGTCCCGAAGCCGATCCCGACGAGTGCGAGGGTGACCAAAAGCATCCCGACCCCCATGACGCCCATCATCGCCCCCATACCATCCATCATGCATCCGCCGGTCATCATCTCGTCGTCTCTTCCGTCAGCGACCTGCCCTACTGGGCATCGGCGCGCGTCGTCACCCGAGCATCGCCCCCACGTCCGATCCGACCGTGGGATATGTCGAGATCATCCGCTTGAGATCGCTCGCCTTGAGGCCCGAGCGCATGGCGAGGCCGAACAGGTTCGCCGCTTCCGCGTAGTGATGGCCGAGGAGGTGGACGCCCAAGACCTCGTCCGTCTCGGCGTCGGTGATGACCTTGGTCATGCCGAGGGAGGCCCCAATGCGGCGGTTGGAGTACCAACTGGAGGTGTCGTTCACCGCCACCCGGACCGCGTGGTCGCCTGACCGCGCCTCGTCCTCGCTCAGGCCGATGCGGACGATTTCGGGCAAGGTGAAGGCCGCGCTCGGGACGCCGCGGTAGTCCGGCACCATGCGGTCGCCGCGGATCATGTTGGAGGCGGCGACCTTGCCCTCGTGGACGGCGACGGGCGTGAGCGGCGAGCCGGCCGTGTCGGCCACGTCGCCGGCCGCGAACACGCGGTCGTTCGTGGTCGAGCGCAGGTGCTCGGTGACAGTGACGCCCTTCGGCCCATGCGCGACGCCTGCCGCATCGAGATCCAGACCGTCGGTCTCGGGCACCCGGCCCGCGCCGTTCACGACGAGGTCGGCCGCAATCTCGAAGCCGTCGCCCGCCCGCGCGAAGCGTGCCACGAGCTCCGCGCCCCGCCGCGCGATCCCCACCAGCTCGGCGTCCGTCTCGAAGCGCATGCCGACCTCACGCGAATGCGCGACCAGCGCGTCCACGAGGTCGGGATCGAAGAACTTCAACGGCCGCTCGCCCCGATCCGCGACCGTCACCTCCGCGCCCGCCCGCGCGGCGATGTGCGCGAACTCCATGGACACGTAGCCGCCGCCCACGAACAGGATACGTCGGGGCAGCGCGTCCAGCTCCAGGAAGTCGGTCGAGTCCGTCGCCAGCTCCGCCCCCGGCACGCCCAGGTCGCGCGGGCGCTGGCCGGTCGCGATCAGGACGTGGCCCGCCTCGATCGCCCGGCCGTCGACGTCGAGCCTGCGCTCGCCCGTGAAACGGGCGGGGCCGTGCAGGGTCGTCACGCCCTTGCCGTCCAGGCCGCCTTCGATCCTGCCCGGCACGGCGTCGGTGAAGCTGCGCTTATGCGCCATCAGCTCGGCCCAGTCGATCGTTAGGTCGCCCTCGCGCACGCCTAGCTTGGACATCATGCGCGCCGCCTCGACCACCTCCGCGCCCCGGCGTAGCATCTTCTTGGGATCGCACCCGCGCAGCGCGCAGGTGCCGCCATAGGGAAGCGGATCGACCACCGCGACGGACCAGCCCTCGCGGGCGCATCGGTTGGCGGCCGTAAGGCCGGCCATGCCGACGCCGAGGACGACCAGATCGTATGTCTCGCTCATGGGAATGCTCCTTCAGCCCGCGCAGCAGGACAGCTTGGCGACGTCCTGATCGAAGCTCTGCGCGGCGAGCTTCCAGGCCTCGACGGTGGTCAGGTAGGGGAAGATCGTCTCGCCGAGATCTGTTACGGTCATGCGCGCCTTGAGCGCCATCACCATGGTCTGGATCGCGTCCGCCCCCTCGGGGGCGATGATCTGCGCGCCGAGCAGGCGGTCGCTGCCGCGTTCGGCCACCAGCTTCACGAGCCCGCGCGTGTCGCGGGCGGCGAGCGCGCGCGGCACGTGGTCGAGCGGCACCACGGAGGTGCGCACGTCGATCCCCTTGGCCCGTGCCGCCGCCTCGGTCAGGCCCGCACCCGCGACCTGCGGATCGGTGAAGACGACCCAAGGCATCGCCTCGCTGCTGTAGCGGTGCGCGTCGCCGTTCAGCGCGTTGAGCGCGGCGAGCTTGGCACCGTAGGCCGCCATGTAGACGAAAGCATCGCGCCCGGTGACGTCGCCCGCCGCATAGATGCCGGGCCGCGTGGTGCGCAGGCGGTCGTCGACCTCGATCCCGCCGCGGGGGCCGCGCGCCACGCCGGCCGCGTCCAGCCCCATGCCGTCCGAGTTGGGCGTCCGGCCCGTGGTGACGACGAGATGCTGCGCGTCGAGTCTCCGGTCCTTGCCCGCCTCCGTCCGCAGGCGCAGGGCGACGCCGTCCGGCGTCCGCTCGACCCGGTCGTAGGTCAGCCCGTCATGGACGGCGATCCCCTCGTTTCGCAGGTAGCGGGTCAGGGCCTCCGAGACCTCCGGCTCCGCCTCGGGCAGCAGTCGCGAGCGGGTCACGAGCGCAACCTCGACGCCCAACCGGGCGAACATCTGCGCCAGCTCGCACCCGATATAGCCCCCGCCCACTACGATCAGGGATCGGGGCCGTTCCTCGAGCGCGAGGGCCGCGGTCGAGTCGAGCACCGGCACGCCCTCCAGGCCCGGCACGTCCGGCATGGCCGGGCGCGATCCGGTGGCGATGACGACCCGTCCGGCGGACAGGCGGTCCCCGCCCTCCAGCACCAGCCCGCCAGCGCCCAGGCGCGCGCGGTCCTCGCGGTAATCGATGCCCGGATAGTCGGCCAGGAGGTCGGCATATTTCGCCTGCCGCAGCGTCTCGACCAGATCGTCCTTCGCGCCCAACAGCGCAGACCAGTCCGTCAGCGTCGCCTCGCCGTGCAGGCCGGGAAAGCGCCCGGCGGCGCGGGCGGCGTGCAGCGCCTCGGCCGCGCGGATCATCGTCTTCGACGGCACGCAGCCGAAATTGACGCAGGTCCCCCCGATCGTGCCGTGCCCGACGAGCGCGACCTTCGCCCCCTGCCCCGCGGCGGTGATGGCGGCCGAGAAGCCGGCGGAGCCGGCGCCGATCACGGCGATGTCGTAGGTATCGGTCATGACGAGCCTTTCATGCGGCGCGCGCGCCGCCACAGGGCGTAGAGGGTCAGAAGGAGGAAGAGCCCGAGCGCGGGCAGCAGCACGTAGTCGAGCCATCCGAGCATGGCGGACAGCCCGACCGCGCCCAGCAGGACGACAAGGACAGGCGTGAAGCAGCACAGCGCGGCGACGACCGTGCCCGCGATGCCGATGCCGAGAAGCTTGTCGTCGGTCATCGCGTGATCTCCGTATCAGGGGCGCGCGCGTCCAGGCGCGCGTAGTAGAGGTCGAGGAGCGCCCGCTGCGCCCCCCGCTCCCAGAGCGGCGTCGTCGCGGCGAGGCCGAGCGAGGCGGTCGCCAGTCCGGCGACGACGAGGGCGCGGGGGCGGACCCGGCGCAGCCCCCGGCGGGCCATCACGATCCAGGCAACCGCGACGACGAGGCCGGCCGCGATCAGGATCGGCACGCGCCAGACGGTGAACGGGCCCAGCACCGCCAGCCACGTCCCGCCCAGGCCCGCGAGCGACAGCGCCAGCGGCAGCAAGCAGCAGGAAGCCGACAGCAGCGCCGCCAGCCCGGCGCCCCCGATCCCGAGCAGGGCGGGGCCGTTCAGGGCGGGGCCGTTCAGGGCGGGGCCGTTCAGAGCATGTTCGCACGGCGCGTCGGCGGGGGCGGCGTTGGGGGGCATGTCGGGTCGCATATCGGCGGGTCCGGTGTCTCTCGATCCTGTTCGCAAACCGATGTAGGGTCTGCACCAGCTACAGGGTCAAGGAGAGAGACGACGATGCGCGACATGGCGACGACCCCCGCCCCCGGCCGCCCCCTCACCCGCAAGGGCCTCGCCGACCGCGCCGGCTGCGGGATCGAGACCGTGCGCTACTACGAGGATTCGGGCCTCATGCCCGAACCCGACCGGGGTCCGAACGGCTACCGCCTCTACGGTCAGGAGGACGTCCGCCGCCTCGGCTTCATCGGCCGCGCCCGGCGGCTGGGCCTGACGATCGAGGAGGTGCGCGGGCTGCTGTCGCTGGTCGACGGCGAGCGCGTCACCTGCGCCGAGGTGCGCGAGACCACGCTGCGTCACCTGGAGGGCGTCCGCGCCCGCATCACGGAGCTGCGGCGGCTGGAGCGGACGCTGGCGGACGTCTCCGCACGATGCTCCGGAGAGCAGGTCCCGGATTGCGCCGTGATCGAAGCACTGATGGACGAGTGACGGTTCGGTGAGGTGCACTCATCTGCAACCACGCACTGAAACGAATGGGGTGTATCAAAAGGGTTGTTCTAAAGAAATGAACCGGTCCGACGACCGGGCCTTAGACCCAAAGGAAACGCTCTAGTCAGATAGGATGCGTGTCCACGAACCGGCTAATCCTTCTCTTCGAAACGTCGCTCGACGAGGGCTGTTTCGGCAGTTCAAGCGCGGGTCGAGCGTCCGCGATATTTGCCCTGTCGCTTGCCAGTGGTCCACATGGGGAAGGCGATCTCTTCTCTGCTGCCTCGAAGGATCGAGATCTCGCGGCCCTCCGGGTAGGTCGGCAGAGCCATTTGTTGCAAGCTTACGAACCTCCGTCGAAGGCGCGCTGTCAGTCCCTTCGCTATGGACTGTCGGTATATCGATGACGCCAGTGGACGATCAAAGAGAGTGGCTGTCGTTCCGGAGGTCTCACGCAACTCATCCTACGCCGCGCCCCACCGCATGGTCATGGCCTGCACATCGACTGCACACGGGAACACACAAATAGCTGTAAATAAAAGGTAATATTTCCAATCCATCAGTGGGACTTTTCCTCAGAAAGCTACGGAAAACTATGGGAACTTCGAGTGTCCCACTCCGTCCTAACCTTCTGTTTCTTCGCCCTTATTCCCGCCCCCTACGGGCTGCCACTTCGGCGCTTGTCTCCCATAGCAGACCTGAAAGTCGACGAAGACAACCGTTGTTTGTCTCCGGCTTGGTGTCACGCCAGCCCCGCACTCTTTTCGGTCGGATAGGCCGATGCGCCGGCGTTCGCTTCTGGCGTCGTGATCACGCCGGCGACGGAATGCCGGGATCGACCCGCCCGCTTCGACGCGTAGAGCGCGGCATCGGCGTCGTTGCCCATCCGGCCCAATTCGATCGCTTCGTAAAAATCGGACATCGTGATCCCAATGCTGGCCGAAACCCGGCAAACCTCACCCTGCCATTCGATCGGCGCCTCGAGCCGGTCGATGATACGGTCGGCGATCCGGCGGAGGATCTCTACGTCCGCGCAGCCGGCGAAAACGAGCACGAACTCGTCGCCGCCCACGCGCGCGACGAGGTCACCTCGCCGGACCTCCTGCTGCAGGATCTCGGCGACCTTTTTCAGAACATGGTCTCCGGCGGCGTGTCCGAGGCGGTCATTGACCGATTTGAAGTAGTCGAGATCCAGGTGCATCAGACCAAACCGGACGTCCCGACCATCGATCAGTCGGGTAAGATGCACATCCAGCGCGCGCCGGTTGCGAAGTCCGGTTAGGGTATCCGTCGCCGCGTCGTCCTCCGCAGCGGCACGGGCGGCATCCAGACGGTCGCCCAGCCGCCCGAACTCCGACAGGACGACCGCGTTCGCCTCGATCAGGAACAGCAGGTCGACGGTCGGGTCGATCGGCGACAGGTCCCGCGCGGTGAGCCCATGGCGCCGCAGGGCCGGACCCGGGTCGGCGCAGAAGGCCAGATGCAGCAGCAGGCCGCCATCCGACAGCGGCAGTCCGATGCCCCGGAATCGCGTCGACGCATCGGGTCCATCGACATCCACCTCGCCCGCCAAAGCCAGACGCAGCCGTCTGCCGCGTCGCAACAAGGTGGATGCTGGCTCCGCGACGAGGGCGGATTGGGCGACGTGGATGGCGGCGTCCAGATGCTGGCCCACGAGGTTCGGCGCGATGCGCAACAGCGTCGGACCGACATGGACGATACGCCCGTTCCCATCGGCCACCAGGCACATCGGCATCGTCCGATCCAGCACGTCGAGGGGCAACGTCACGGAACTCATGCCGCGCCCCCCAGGGCGAAGGTACGTCCTTCGCTGAAATCCTGCTCGGCAATGTGGATCTCGACCGTCTCATGCCATGCCGCGTCGATCTCGCGCATGGGACCTGGTTCGATCATCGCGAGCGTTCCATAGTCGTCCGCCATCGCGCGCAGGATTCCCGTCAGGACGGCCCCGCCGCCCGCGACAGACCAGCGGGACGCGACCCGGTACCGGCCCGGAGCCACGGCCGTCAGGCGATAGCGCGGCACGTCGATGCCCGGCACCGCCATCTGTGCGCGTTCGTGCAACTCATCCAGGGAATGCAGAAGATCCACGAACTCGGACCCGGAAAACCGGAAAAGCCGCCGCACCGGTTCCAGGGGGGGATGCGTGCAGACCCAATGCCCCACATCCTCGCAAAGACTCATGCGGCTGCGGTCCAGGCGATGTGCACCCGCTGCGACCAGTCGCAGCATCACCGCGTCATCGTAGATGCGCATCGCCTCGAACCGGCGGACGGGCGACCCTCCGGCGTCGCAGATCGCTACCCATTCGGGCAGGCCGTGCTGGTCGATCACGAACCCTTCCAGTGCCTTGCAGATCAAACCATGCATCGCGGTCTCCGAGACGACGTTTCCGCGAGGTCTCGCAGTCGAAGCTGAAGATCGGGTTAAGCGGCGGGAATCGCGAGGCCCCGCGTGGCCAACCACTCCGGCAGGTGGGTCACATCGGGCAGAACCGCATCGGTTTCGCACGACAAGGTGGCGGCATCCAGCGTACCCGTCAGGACGCCTATGACGGGAAGGCCGGCCCCACGGGCGGCGGCGATATCGGTCGTGCCATCGCCGACCATCAGCACCTCGGCCCGCCGAAGTCCCAGAGCATCGGCGAAATCCGCGGCACCGCGCGGATCGGGCTTGGCGCCGAAACCGCTGTCACAGCCGATGATCCGCGATATTGCATCGCGGACGCCGATCCGTTCCAGATGATGCGCGGCCTCGGCAGTGTCGGCATTTGTCAGAACGCCCAGCGTCAACCCGGCAGACCGGAGGCGTCGCATCAAGGCGGGCAGACCGTCGACGGGAACCTGCGGCACCTCGGCGGTGCGGGGGCCGAGCCAGGCCGAGACGTCGCGGGGGCGCCATCCGATCAGCTCGGCGATCCTTGCAGCCACGACATGGCCCGGCGCGGTCACGAACAGCCCGTCGGGGCGGATCGTCCCTGCGGCCAGGTCGAACCCGAAGCCCCGTGCGATCACGTGGGCATCCTGACCCGAGGCACGGGCCAGATCAGCGATCATGCCGGGCATCCATGCCTCCCACGTGGCGCGAAAATCCGTAAGCGTGCCGTCCTTGTCGAAGAGAATCGCGCGTATCATGCCGCGGACGTTGGACGGACGGCGCCCGCGCGTCCAGCGCGTCAGTCCACGCGAACCGCGCCGAGGATCGCGCCGGGTTTGCCGTCATTCACCGCCTGCGCAAGGACCGCCTGCGCCATTCCGTCGGGCGCCGCGGGCACGTCGATCTGCAGTTCGCGTCCGTCCCAGTCCGACAACACGGTCCAGCTTTCGACGACATTGTGGTAGGTGATGTTCCGTCCCGCGTTCTCACCCCGAAGGATGCGGACGGTGGTCTCGGGCCGATAGATCACCCGGATCAGCTGTCCGCGCTTTCCGCTCGACGCGGCAACGACTTTGCGCCCCTCGCCCTGGCGGAGGATATCGCCCGTCACGCCGTCATGTGCGACAATCAGGTCGGCCAGTTCCATCCCCGACGGTCCCGCGACCTGATCGACGCCGCCGACCACGAATTGCGGAGTGTAGACGACGCTGGACCCCGCGGCGGCGGCATAGCCCCGCTGCCGGTCGCTATAAGCCGGATCGGCGAAAGTGTCCGCCCAACCGATCCAGTCCCAGTAATCGACATGCAGCGACAATGCGATAACATCGTCGCGATGTGCAAGCTGGCCCAGCATCTCGTCGGCCGGGGGGCAGGACGAACACCCCTGGGATGTGAACAATTCCACCACGACGGGATCGGCCGCAACGCCGGCGGGCAAAGCCAGGGCCGTGGCAAGAAAGGTCGCGCGCGCAAGGGATGTCGTCATCGGGTTCCGTTCCTGAACAGCCCGACCGGTCTAGACCGACTGGGCCCCGGGCGCCAATCACCCCTTGGTGAATGTCTCGCAGCGCGATCAACCTGGCGCCAGAGCTTCGGCCATCAGCACCGCACGCCTCAGTTCCGCGTCCCGGCGGGCGATACCGGGCATCAGAAACGTATCGGCAAGGACCCAGACGAGGAGGATCCCGACGAGAAGGAAGCCCACGCCAGGCCCCAAAGTCAGAAATCCGACCAGGAACAGGCCAAGCTGGAAGGCATCTGAACCGATGCGACCGAGGTAGAAGCGATGCACGGCCGCGCTACCGAGAAAGCCCAGAGCAGATAGGCCATGACCAAGATCTTGAATTCGCTTTGAGGTCGCTTTTCGGACAGCGTCGCCTGTTCCGTCGTGAGTTCCAGCTGCGGTCCTCGTCCATGGCCCGACCGTGAATGCCGGCCGAGCACCAAGATTCGGAAGACGCAACGAATAGCGGGGCCACGAAGGGCCCCGCGTGGCGGCCACCGATCATGCAATCAGGCGGCGGCGAGGTTCCGCAGGACGTAGTGCAGGACGCCGCCGTTCTTGATGTAGTCGATCTCTACCTCGGTATCGATGCGGCAGCGGAGCGTGATCGTCTTCTCGGGGCCGCCGGGCATCTTGATCGTCGCCTCCACCTCCTGCAGCGGCTTCACGTCCGCCAGACCGGTGATCGATACTTCCTCCTCGCCGGTCAGGCCCAGGCTTTCGCGGGTGTCGCCGCCGGTGAACTCGAACGGGATGACGCCCATGCCGACGAGGTTCGAGCGGTGGATACGCTCGAAACTCTCGGCGATGACGGCGCGGACACCCAGCAGCGCGGTGCCCTTGGCCGCCCAGTCGCGGGAAGAGCCGGCGCCGTACTGCTCGCCGCCGAAGACGACGAGCGGCACGCCCCTTTCCTGCCAGGCCATGGCGGCGTCGTAGATCGAGGTCTGCTCGCCATCGGGGCCCTTGGTATAGCCGCCCTCGACCCCCGACAGCATCTCGTTGCGGATGCGGATGTTGGCGAAGGTGCCGCGCATCATCACCTCGTGATTGCCGCGACGCGAGCCGTAGGAGTTGAATTCCCGCACCGGAACCTGACGCTCGGTCAGGTACTGGCCGGCGGGGGAGCTCTCCTTGAACGAACCCGCGGGGCTGATGTGGTCGGTGGTAATCATGTCGCCGAGGATGGCCAGGACGCGCGCGCCGTTGACGTCCTCGATCGCGCCGGGCTTCGGGTCCATGTCTTGGAAATAGGGCGGGTTCTGGACGTAGGTCGAGGTCGGGGGCCAGTCATAGGTTTCCTGCTTGGGAACCTCGACGGCCTGCCATTTCTCGTCGCCCTTGAAGACGTCGGCGTATTTCTCCTGGAACGACTCACGGGTCACGGTCTTCTCGACCAGGTCGGCGATCTCCTTGGACGAGGGCCAGATATCCTTCAGATAGACGTCCTGCCCGTCCTTCCCCTTGCCCAAGGGCGCCGTCGCGATGTCGACATTCATGTCGCCCACCAACGCATAGGCCACGACCAGCGGTGGCGAGGCGAGGTAGTTGGCGCGCACGTCGGGGCTGATCCGGCCCTCGAAGTTGCGGTTGCCCGACAGGACCGACGTGGCGATCAGGTCGGCATCGTTGATCGTCTTCGATATCTCGGGCGCGAGCGGACCCGAGTTGCCGATGCAGGTGGTGCAGCCGTAACCGACCAGGTTGAATCCGATGGCGTCCAGATCGTCCTGCAACTCCGCCGCCTCCAGATAGGCGGACACGACCTGGCTGCCCGGAGCGAGCGACGTCTTGACCCACGGCTTGCGGTTCAGCCCCAGTTCGCGCGCCTTCCGCGCGACGAGGCCCGCCCCGATCATGACATAGGGGTTCGACGTGTTGGTGCAGGATGTGATCGACGCGATGACGATGGACCCGTCATGGAGTTGATAGGGCCCGTCCTCGGCCTCGACATAGCCGCGCATGTGGTGGCCCTCGTCGCCGGGAATGTCGACCGGCTCGGGCGCGCCGCCCTCGCCCTCCCAGCGGACCTCGGCCCGAGGGGAGGCATCCTTGCCCGACCGCACGCCCTTGACGTATTGGCCGAACGCCTTGGCGGCATCCGTCAGCGCGATGAAGTCCTGCGGACGCTTGGGTCCCGAGATGGCGGGCACGATGGTGCCCATGTCGAGATGAAGCGTGTCGGTATAGACGGGGGCATAATCCTCGCCACGCCAGAATCCGTTCTCCTTGGCATAGGCCTCGACCAGGGCGATCCGGTCCTTGTCGCGGCCGGTGTTCTCCAGATAGCGCAGCGTTTCGCCGTCGATGGGGAAGAAGCCGCAGGTCGCGCCGTACTCGGGCGCCATGTTCGCGATCGTCGCACGGTCCGCCAGCGGCAGGTTGTCGAGGCCCTTGCCGAAGAACTCCACAAACTTGCCGACCACGCCCTTCTCGCGCAGCATCTCGACGACCTTCAGCACCAGGTCGGTGCCCGTCGTCCCCTCGACCATCGCACCGGTCAGCTCGAAGCCCACGACCTCGGGGATCAGCATGGAGATCGGCTGGCC
This sequence comes from Jannaschia sp. S6380, assembly GCF_023015695.1. Classification (NCBI taxonomy): domain Bacteria; kingdom Pseudomonadati; phylum Pseudomonadota; class Alphaproteobacteria; order Rhodobacterales; family Roseobacteraceae; genus Jannaschia; species Jannaschia sp. S6380. The sequence continues at coordinate 195,047 of NZ_JALKAS010000001.1, read as the reverse complement.
CAGCATCGCGGCCTCCGCCTCGATCCCGCCGACGCCCCAGCCCAGGACGGCCGCGCCGTTGACCATGGTGGTGTGGCTGTCGGTGCCCACCAGCGTGTCGGGATAGGCCACCGTCTCGCCGCTCTGATCCTCATCGGTCCAGACGGTCTGTGCGAGGTATTCCAGGTTCACCTGGTGACAGATGCCGGTGCCCGGGGGCACCACGCGGAAGTTGTCGAACGCGGTCTGACCCCATTTCAGGAACTGATACCGCTCCATGTTGCGCTCGTATTCGCGGTCCACATTGACCTGAAACGCCCGCGGGTTGCCGAACTCGTCGATCATGACCGAATGGTCGATGACCAGGTCGACCGGGTTCAGCGGGTTGATCTTCTGCGCATCGCCGCCCAGCGCCTTGATCCCGTCGCGCATGGCGGCAAGGTCCACGACCGCCGGGACCCCGGTGAAATCCTGCATCAGGACGCGCGCGGGGCGATAGGCGATCTCGCGGGGGTTCTTACCGCCCTTCTCGGCCCATTCCGCGAACGCCTTGATGTCATCGGTCGAGACCGTGTGCCCGCCATCCTCGAACCGCAGCATGTTCTCCAGCACGACCTTCAGCGCGGCGGGCAGCCTGGAAAAATCCCCCAGGCCCGCTTCACTGGCGGCCGCGATGGAGTAGTAGCTGACCGCCTGGTCGCCCACGCTGAGTTTGCGGCGCGTCTTGGCCGTGTCGGTTCCGACTTGAATGGTCATGGTTGGTCCTCCGAGGGGGCTGGCAGGGTTCGCCCGGTCAATGCCTCAACCGCCCCCGGGGTTCAAGGGTATACCGTGGTATGCTGAACATCGCGGTCGCGATGCTCTTACATATATGATGTGCGTCCCGACGGGTCGGCGGGCGGTTCCCTCAAACTTCGTGGGTCGGCAGCGATGATGGAGACCGGACGACGAACTCACCCCCTCCCCTTCGGTGCGCGGGGTCGCTACACCGCCCGGATGGACCTCGACGTCGTCAACCTGACCTGCCGCCGCGGCGAGACGATCGTGCTGCGCGACGTGGCCGTCACCGTCGCGGCGGGCACGGCGCTGATCCTGCGGGGGCCGAACGGATCGGGCAAGACGACCCTGTTGCGAACGCTGGCCGGACTGACGCCCCCGGTCACGGGGCGCGCACCCCCGTCCGACACCGTGGCCTACGCCGCCCATTCCGACGGGCTGAAGGCGCAGCTGACCGTGGCCGAGAACCTGGATTTCTGGGCACGGATCTTCGGCGCACGGGACCTCGTCCCGGCCATCGCGGCGTTCGACCTTGGCGATCTGCTGCCGCGACGCGTGGCGGACCTGTCGGCGGGTCAGAAGCGGCGCACCAGTCTCGCGCGCCTTCCGTTGACGGGCCGTCCGATCTGGCTGCTGGACGAGCCGACCGTGTCGCTCGACGCGGCGAATGTCGCGCGGTTCGCGGCGGCGGTCTCGGCGCATCTGGTGCAAGGCGGCTGCGCCATCCTCGCCACGCATATCGACCTCGGCCTGCCTCAGACGCGGAGCCTTGATGTCTCAACATTCGCGGAAACGATGTCCCGAACGGGCGACGATCCCTTTGCAGAGGCGGTGGAATGATCGCGCTCCTGATCCGTGACCTGCGGCTGGCGATCCGTGCGGGCGGGGGGTTCGGCCTCGGCCTCGCGTTCTTTCTGATCCTCGCGACGCTCGTGCCGCTGGGCGTCGGGCCGCAGCCCGACCGACTGGGCCCGATCGCACCGGGCATCCTGTGGCTCGGCGCCCTGCTGGCCTGCCTCCTGTCGCTCGACCGGCTCTTCGCGCTCGATGCCGAGGACGGCTCGCTGGAGCTGCTCGCCACCGCCCCCATCCCGCTGGAAGGCGTCGCCGCCATCAAGGCGCTGGCGCACTGGCTGACGACCGGGCTGCCCCTGACGGTTGCCGCAGCCCCGCTGTCGCTTCTGCTGTTCCTGCCGCCCGCCGCCTTGCCCTGGCTGGTGCTCTCGCTGGCCATCGGAACGCCGGCGCTGTCCTGGCTCGGCACGTTCGGCGCGGCGGTGACCGTCGGGCTCCGCCGGGGATCGCTGCTCCTGTCGCTCCTCGTCTTGCCGCTCTACATTCCGACACTGGTCTTCGGCGCCGAGATCGTGCGCCGGGGTGGCGAGGGCCTGTCCGTCGCCACCCCACTCGCGCTTCTCGCCGCGATCACGTTGGGCTGCATCGCACTGCTGCCGTTCGCGACGGCGGCAGTCCTGCGGGCCAACTTGCGATGACGGACCGCCCTCACCGGCTGGCGGAGCGATCCACGGTCACGTGAACGGATCGTCGCACAGGCTCCCTTGCCGACCCGTGCCCGCGAACATAGGACTGCCGAATGTCTGTCTGGGAATATGCCAACCCGCGCCGCTTCATGTCGCTTTCGGCCCGTATCCTGCCCTGGGTCGCCGGGCTGGCGGCGCTGCTGTGCGTCACGGGGTTGGCTTGGGGCTTCTTCCTCACGCCTGAGGATTTCCGAATGGGGCATTCGGTCAAGATCATCTATATCCACGTCCCGTCTGCCTTCATCGCGATCAATGCGTGGTTCATGATGCTGGTGACCTCGCTCATCTGGCTGATCCGACGGCACCATGTCTCGGCGCTGGCCGCGCGGGCCGCCGCACCGATCGGCTTGGTGATGACCGTGGTCGCCCTGCTGACGGGGGCCATCTGGGGCAAACCGATGTGGGGCACCTATTGGGAATGGGATCCGCGCCTGACGTCGTTCCTGATCCTGGGGCTGTTCTATCTCGGATACATCGCCTTGTGGCAGTCGATCGAGGGGCAGGACCAGGCGGCCGACCTGACATCCGTGCTGTGCCTCGTCGGCACGGTCTTCGCCGTCCTGTCGCGCTATGCAGCGCAATTCTGGAACCAGGGCCTGCATCAGGGCGCGTCGCTTTCCCTCGATGCCGAGGAGAACGTGGCCGATGTCTTCTGGCTGCCGCTGGTGGTGACCATCGTGGGCTTCGTCGCGCTGTTCCTCGCGCTCGTCCTCGTGCGGACGCGGACGGAGATCCGACGCCGTCGCCTTCACGCCCTCGCCCTGCGGAGGCGCCACGCATGATCGACCTCGGCCGCTACGCCTTCGACATCCTTTTGGCCTACGGTCTCTCGGCCCTGCTGATCGGCGGACTGGTCGTGCAGTCCGTTCTGGCCGGAAAGGCCGCCAAGCGCGCGTTGGAGGAGGCCGAGGAATGAGATGGCTGGCCCTCCTCCCCGTCGCGGTCTTCGCTTTCCTGGGCGGGCTGTTCCTCAAGGGAATGTGGCGCGACGATCCCGACACGCTGCCCTCGGTCCGGGTGGGCCAGCCGGCGCCCACGCTGACGGTCACCGCCCTGCCCGGCCGGACGCCGCTGACGCCCAATATGCTGACCGACGGCAACGTCAAGCTGGTCAATTTCTGGGCCAGTTGGTGCGTGCCCTGCCGGGTGGAGCATCCGCAGCTCGAAACCCTGTCCGGGACGCTGCCGGTCTATGGCGTAAACTACAAGGATGCGCCGTCCGACGCGCTGAGGTTCCTGGAGGAACTGGGGGACCCCTACGCGGCCATCGGGGCCGACGCGACCGCCCGCACCGGCCTTGACTGGGGCGTCTACGGCCTGCCCGAGACGTTCGTTGTCGATGGCGAAGGCATCGTCACCTACCGTTTCGTCGGGCCGATCACCCAATCGGTGGTCACGGACACCCTGCTGCCCGAGATCGAGAAGGCCCGCACACCCTAGCGGGCCGTCAGGAGTTGAACCGCCACCCCTGGGCGCGGGCCTGGACCCACTCCCAACTGGACCGGCACATCTCGTCCAGATCGCGCTTTGCCTGGAACCCCAGAACCTGCCGCGCGCGGGAGGGGTCGGCATAGAGTTTCGGCACGTCACCCGGCCTCCGGGGCGCGATGCGATAGGGCAGATCCCGACCGGCGGCGGCGGAATAGGCCGCGTGCATGTCCAGAACCGAGATCGGCCGCCCCGTCCCGATGTTCAGGACATGCGCACGCCCATCCATCAGCGCCTGCAGCGACCGGACATGCGCATCTGCCAGGTCCATCACGTGGATATAGTCGCGCCAGGCAGTCCCGTCCGGCGTGTCGTAGTCGTCGCCGAAGACCTGAAGCTCCGCCAGTTCGCCCAGAGCGACCTTGGCGATGAAGGGCATCAGGTTGTCGGGGACGCCGCGCGGGTCCTCTCCGATCATGGCGCTGGAATGGGCACCGACCGGATTGAAGTAGCGCAGCACGCCGACGCACCAGGGGTCGGCCCTTGCGGCCTGTTCCAGGATCCGCTCGCAGGTCAGCTTGGTGAAGGCATAGGGCGAGGTGTGCGACAGCGGCAGATCCTCCGTCAGGGGGAACACCTCCGGCTCGCCATAGACCGTGGCGGTGGAGCTGAAGACGATCCGCCAGACGTCGGCGGCCCGCATCGCCTGCATCAACGTGGTCAGGCCGCCGATATTGGTTTCGAAGTAGTCCAGCGGCCTTTCGGTGCTCTCCCCCACGGCCTTTCGCGCCGCGAAATGGACCACCCCGTCATAGGGTTTCGCGGCAAACAGCGCGTCCAGCGCATCGCGGTCCATCACGGAGCCCCGCACCACGTCCACCGGACCGCCGGTCAGCCGCGCGAGGCGGTCGATCACCGACGGCTCCGCATTCGAGAAGTCGTCGAGGATCGTGACGTCGAAGCCCGCCTCGCGCAGCGCGACGAAAGTGTGCGAGCCGATATATCCGGCGCCGCCGGTCAGAAGGATACGCGTCATGAAACCTCAGCCTGCTGTCGCGCCGTGCCTTAGCAAGCGTGACCGGGCGTTGCATCACCTTTCCGCCAGTCGCCGCCCCGCGCGGGGACGCGCCCACCGGGCAGGGCCACGAATGCCGCGACGACCCCGAGCAGGGCGAGACCCGCCATCGCCGTGCGCAAACCGTTCCAGACCTGCCAAGGTCCGGAAAAGTCCGCCCATACTTGCGCGGCGGCGGTCGGATCGCGCGGGACGGCGATGGTCGCCAGCGCCTCGTTCATCGGAACGTTCACCAGGAACGTCGGCGCGAGAGTGCCGAAGACGAACACGGCCGCTGCCAGCAACGTCCAACTGGCGCTGCGACGTGCGCCGATCCATGCCAGCAGCGCCGCCGTGGCCAGCAGGACAATCGGCGCGCCGAAGAAGACGGTGCCGAACGTCGCGTTCCGGACGTTCGCGTTGACCGCCTGCATCGCGGGGATCGCCACCCGCGGATCGGCCGCGTCGAAGCCCCACATCACGGTCGATACCCAGGCGAAGAACAAGCCGAACACCGCCCCCGTGAACAGGACGGATGTGCCAAGTGCGGCGAGGATGAAACGTGTCATGAGCGATCTCCCAACCTGGCGTACACATCTGTACGTTTGCCTTGCGCGTACAGATATGTACGGTATTTTGCAATGACCAAGCTGGATCACGACGACCGGGAGTCACGGATCGCCAAAGCCGCTTATGCCGTGCTTGCGGAAAAGGGCTATGGCGGCGCATCCATGCTGGCGATCGCGCGGGCCTCGCGCGCGTCGAACGAGACACTTTATCGCTGGTATGGCGACAAGCGCGGTCTGTTCGTCGCCCTGACCCGCCGCAACGCCGAGCGGGTACGACGGCATCTGGACGAAGGCCTGACCGGCACCGACGACCCGGAGAAGGTTCTGGCAAACGTGGCGCCGATCCTTCTGACCATGCTGCTGGACGACCCGGCGATCCTGCTCAACCGCGCGGCGGCGGGCGATCCGTCCGGGGAACTGGGTCGCGCGATCGCACAGGGCGGCCGGCAGGAGATCGCGCCCCGCATCGCGGACCTGATCGTGCGAGCGGCCGAAGCGCGCGGGCGGAAGGTGCCCGAACCTGAGGTCGCAGCCACGCTGTTTCTGAACCTCCTTATCGGCGATCTGCAGATCCGTCGCGTCATCGGTGCGACTGCGGTGCCGGATCGGCCCTTCGTCGAAGCTCGCGCGCGGCAGGCGCTGACGGCCTTCGCCGCGCTGCGCGACCTGTGGTCCACAGCCTGAGGTCCCCGGGCCGTCGCACCCTTTTCCCCGCCCCGCATATCGCCTAGCTTGACGCCGAGCACACAAGATAGAGCGTAAGATGCCCGACGACCTCCTCAACACGGCGCCGTCCGAGACCTACGATGCCTCCTCCATCGAGGTGCTGGAGGGGTTGGAGCCCGTTCGCAAGCGCCCCGGAATGTATATCGGCGGCACCGACGAACGCGCACTGCATCACATGGTGGCCGAGGTCCTCGACAACTCGATGGACGAGGCGGTCGCGGGCCATGCCAATCGGATCGAGGTGGAACTGCGCGCCGACGGGTCGATCACGATCCGCGACAACGGGCGCGGCATTCCGATCGACCCGCATCCCAAGTTCCCCGACAAGTCCGCTTTGGAGGTCATTCTCTGCACCCTGCACGCGGGCGGCAAGTTCAGCGGCAAAGCGTACCAGACGTCCGGCGGGTTGCACGGCGTGGGCGCCTCGGTCGTCAACGCATTGTCGGACAGCATGGTCGTCCAGGTCGCCCGCGACCGGGAGTTGTGGGAGCAGCGCTTCTCGCGCGGGCTGCCGCTCGGCCCCGTGGAAAGGATCGGCGCCACTCCGAACCGGCGCGGCACCACCGTCACCTTCCATGCCGACCCCGAGATCTTCGGCGCCCAGAAGTTCAAGCCCGCCCGCCTGTTCAAGTCGATCCGGTCCAAAGCGTATCTCTTTTCGGGCGTGGAGATCCGCTGGAAGTCCGAGATTGACGACGGCGAGACGCCCACCACTGCGACGTTCCACTTTCCCGGCGGCCTGTCGGACTATCTGACCGAGACGCTCGGCACCGCCTCGACCTATGCCGACGCCGCCTTCGCCGGCACCGTCGACTTTCAGGAGAAGTTCGGCGCCGCCGGCAAGGTCGAGTGGGCCATCAACTGGACGCCCGCGCGCGACGGCTTCCTGCAATCCTACTGCAACACGGTGCCCACGCCCGAGGGCGGAACGCATGTCCAGGGCTTCTGGGCCGCCATCCTCAAGGGCATCAAGGCCTATGGCGAACTGGCGAACAACAAGAAGGCGGCGCAGATCACCCGCGACGACCTGATGTCGGGCGGCTGCGCACTCGTGTCGTGTTTCATCGCCGAACCCGCCTTCGTCGGCCAGACCAAGGACCGCCTGTCGACCGAGGCTGCCGCCAAGATGACCGAAGGCGCGGTCCGCGACCGTTTCGACAACTGGCTGGCCTCGGACACGAAATCGGCCGGCGCCATCCTCGATTTCCTGGTTCTGCGTGCCGAAGAACGCCTCCGTCGCCGGCAGGAAAAGGAGACCGCGCGCAAGTCCGCGACCAAGAAGCTGCGCCTGCCCGGCAAGCTGGTCGATTGTTCCGCTAACACCCGCGAGGGCACCGAGCTTTTCATCGTCGAAGGCGACAGCGCCGGCGGCTCCGCCAAGATGGCGCGGAACCGCAAGACCCAGGCCCTCCTGCCGCTGCGCGGCAAGATCCTGAACGTGCTGGGCGCGGCCTCCGGCAAGCTGACGTCGAACGCCGAGATCTCGGACCTGAGCCAGGCCCTGGGCGTGGCCTTGGGCACCAGGTTCAACATCGACGACCTGCGCTACGACAAGGTCATCATCATGACCGACGCCGATGTCGACGGCGCCCATATCGCATCTCTCCTGATGACGTTCTTCTTCACCCAGATGCGCCCGATGATCGACGCGGGCCACCTCTACCTCGCCTGCCCGCCCCTGTTCCGGCTGACGCAGGGGGCCAGGCGCGTCTATTGCCTCGACGAGGCCGAACGGGACGAATGGCTGGCAAAGGGCCTGGGCGGAAAGGGCAAGATCGACGTCTCACGCTTCAAGGGCCTGGGCGAGATGGACGCGAAGGACCTGAAGGAAACCACCATGGACCCGGCATCGCGCAAACTGATCCGCGTGACCGTGGACGAGGACGAACCCGGCGAGACGGGCGATCTTGTCGAGCGGTTGATGGGGAAGAAACCGGAGATGCGGTTTCAGTATATTAGTGAGAATGCGCGGTTTGCCGGGGATTTGGATGTATGAGAACCGAAAATGAATAGCTCTATCGAGAGCGGGACTGAGCCACGGACGGAAGGTGGCAGGACCGCATACCTCCAAGGACAACTTGATGGAATCCATAAAGATATTACTTCAATTTAGGAAACTGATCAACGATATTCCAGCAATCAAAGTAAGTTTCTTGCCGCGATCGTACTAATTCTCACCGGTGGCAGTGTATGGTTCTACACCTTTAGTCGAGGTGAAGTCACGAGTTTCGTCGATCGAGCCGAGCGTCGAATGGAAGCCATCTTGGACAATCATATTCCGGGCGGTGTAAGTATTGAACCACGCATTGACCACGAACTACCTGACACAGCGCCAGCACCGCTTTATCTTGCCTACGACTCCGAACTTGATTACGACAAATTTCGGTTGAGGATCGAACTTCCGGTTGAAATTCGAGTTAAAGACGGTCCAGGCAGATATTTGGGAACGGAAACAAAAATAAATGGCCCATACGGAACAATTATACATCAGGAGTTGCGCAAAGAAATACAGCCCGGATGGCTCAGAGATATGCATCAAAAGCCCCAATTCCTTAGCGCAGGCGGCGAAGACGGCATCCTATTGGCTAGCGACACGCCCCACCTTATCATTCTTGTCTTCTCTCATTATAAGAATAACTGCAAACAACTCGAGTCCTTTGCTAATATCTTGTCAAGCCAAAAGGCCGGCGTTATTTCAATAGATTTGCTGCCGCGAGTATCTAACAGCCTCCAACCCCCTAGCCCCATCACCGTTGATTTGGATTTCGAGTGGGGCAGCCTTTATCGCTGCTCTAGTTTTACCGAAGAGTGATGCTTGGCAGGTTGGATGGTTACATGACACCTATGCATCATTGAACCCGCACGCTACCAACGATGTTGGTTTATTGCCCCTTCTATCCAGGGAAGCTCTTTCCGCCCCCTCACCCCTGAACCCCCTCCAAAAACGCCGCCAACGCCAGCAGGTCTGCCGGTACCGGCACGCCGATGCCATTCTCCTCGACCACGACCGTATCCCCCATCCCGGCGGCGCCGAACTCCGGCATGACCGCGTCGGGGTCGCCGTGGCGGCCTAGGCCGTCGATCTGTGCCATGACCCGGTCGCGGGGGAAGGTGCCGCCATTGCGCGCCGCGATGCCGGTCAGGTCGGGTCCGAGCCCGCCCGTGGCGTCCGCCCCGTGACAGCTCGCGCAGTTCTGCGCGAAGAGGGCCGCGCCGCGGGTGGCGTCGATGTCGGCCTCGGTCGGGGGGCCGTCGACCTGGCAGGCGCAGAGCGACAGAAGGACGGCGAGGGCGGCGGGGGTGCGCATGGCGGATCTCCTGTTGGTCGGGCCCAGTGCACGCGAAGAACGGGCGCGGCGCCTTGATCCCGGACAAACAGCCCCCTGTAAACCGCCGCGCCGGGGCGCTACCAATCCCGGCATGCGCGCGCTTCTTCTGATCCTGGCACTCACGGCCTGCACCCGCCCCATCACGCCGGCCGAAAGCGACCTTCTCACCCCGATCCACGGGCCCGAGGTCCCGCAGGGGATGTGGCTTGCCCGCACGCCGCTGGTGGGGCTGTTCCCGATCACTTACGACGCGCGCCCGCCCGTCGCCTGCCGCGAACGGATCGTGCCGCCGCAAACCGGGCGCATCACCGCGCGCACCGGCGGGATCGCACTGTTCGAGACCTTGCTGGTGAACCCGTCCTCATGGCGGGACGACTACGCCGAAGGCCCGCCGCTCGACCTGGCCGCGGCGATGTTCCTGGCGCACGAGGCCACCCATGTCTGGCAATGGCAGAACCGCGCACGGACAGGATACCACCCCGCCAAGGCCTTTGCGGAACAAGCCACCGTCGACGACCCGTACCTGTTCGATGCGGAACTGACCCGCCCGTTCTTGAGCTACGGGTACGAAGTCCAGGCGAGCCTGGTGGAGGAATACGTCTGTTGCGCGACGCTCGATCCCGCCGGGGACCGGACGGAGCGGCTGCATGCGCTCCTGTCGGAGGCCCTGCCCGTCGCCCCGCCGCACGCCTTCGCCCGCGAGGTCGTGTTGCCCTGGGCCGGCGCGCGGATCGAGGACATCTGCGCCTGATGGTGGCCCCGCCGTTCTAGGATTCGGCGCGTTCGGCCAGCGAAAGCCACTCCTCTTCGGCATCGGACAGCCGCGTCTGCCGTTCCACCAGGGCATCGGTGGCCTTGCGGAATTTCACCGGCTCACGCGTGAACAGCTCTGGATCGCCGAGCAGACCTTCAAGCTTGGCGATCTCGGCGCCCAACCGCTCCATCTCGGCAGGCAGCGCATCCAGCCGGTGCCGCTCGGTATAGGTCAGACCGGTCGACGCTTCCGCCGCCACCGGTCGGGCCGGTGCGGGCTTGTTGGGCTTGGATGTGCCCGCCCGGTCCCCGCCCTGCACCGGACCGCGCTGATCGATGTAATCCGACCAGCCGCCGGGATACACCTGCGACCGGCCGCCCCCCTCCATCGCGACGGTCTGCGTCGCCACACGGTCGAGGAAATCGCGATCGTGGCTGACCAGCAGGACTGTCCCGTCATATTCGCCGATGACGTCCTGCAGCAGGTCGAGGGTCTCGACGTCCAGATCGTTCGTCGGCTCGTCCAAGGCCAGCAGATTCGACGGCAGTGCCATGATCCGCGCCAGCAGCAGCCGGGCCTTCTCGCCCCCGGAAAGAGAACGGACCGGCGCGCGGAACTGCCGATCGTCGAACAGGAAATCGCGCAGGTATCCCGCGACGTGGCGCGCCCTGCCCCGCACCATGACCTGATCCGATATGCCCGCCCCGCCGAGATCGGGATCGAGCGTCAGGCTTTCCCAAAGTGTCGCATCCGGGTCCAGCCGCGCGCGGGCCTGGTCGAACACGGCCACCTCCAGGTTGGTGCCCAGTTCGACCCGGCCGGCATCCGGCGCGACCTCGCCCAGCAGCATCTTGAGCAACGTGGTCTTGCCCACGCCGTTCGGCCCGACGAAGGCCACGCGGTCGCCGCGCAAGACGCGCAGATCGAAGTCGCGCACGATCGGCCGGTCGCCGAACGCCTTCGACAGGCCGCGCGCCTCGATCACACGCTTGCCGCTGGCCCGACCCGCGTCGAGGTCCAGCGCCGCGGTGCCGGCCCGGCGCACCTGGGCCGCCCGTTCGGCGCGCAGATCGGCAAGCGCACGGACACGTCCCTGGTTGCGCTTGCGACGCGCGCTGATGCCCTCCACCGCCCAGCGCGCCTCCGCCTTGATCTTGCGGTCCAGTTTGTGGCGCTGCTGGTCCTCCTCCTCCCAGACCTTGTCACGCCAAGCCTCGAACGCGTCGAACCCCTTTTCTTGCCGGCGAACGGCACCACGGTCGATCCAGAGCGTTGCCCGGGTCAGCGCGCGCAGAAAGGCACGGTCATGCGAGATGAGGACGTAGGCCGCGCGCGTCGCGGTCAGTTCGGCCTCCAGCCAGGCGATCGCCTCGATGTCCAGATGGTTCGTCGGCTCGTCCAGCAGCATCAGGTCGGGCGCCTCGGCCAGCAGACGGGCCAGCGCCGCGCGGCGGCGCTCCCCGCCCGAGGCCGCATCCGGCGCGGCGTCGAGGTTCAGCTTCAGGCCCTCGGCCACGGCGTCGACGCGCCAGGCGTCAGGGGCCGCTAGGGTCGCCGTGGCATAGTCGCCCAGCGTGGCGAAGCCCGACAGGTCCGGGTCCTGCTCCATGTAGCCGACCGCGCTGCCGGGAAACAGAGTGCGTGTTCCGGCATCGACTTCGACCGAACCGGCCATCACCTTCATCAAGGTCGACTTCCCCGATCCGTTGCGCCCGACGAGGGCGACGCGGTCGCCCGGATGCACGACCAGCGACAGATCCGAGAAGATCGGTGCGCCGCCGAAGGTCAGCGACACATCGGTCAATTGCAACAAGGGTGTTCGTGCCATCCGCGCGGGCTATCCCCGCGCCCCGCTCTCGTCAATCGGCGCGTCTCAGACGGGGCTGAGCAGGTCCGCCAGTCGCCGCGCCCGCGCCGGCGGAATGACCGAGACGGGCAGCCCCGCGAAGACATGCCGCGTACCTAGGTCGCGGTCGATCACCGCGCGATCCGAGACACCCGCCCCCATCGCCAGCCAGGTACGCAGCAGTGGCGGCAGCGCCCCCGGCGGCCCGGACAACGGGGCCGTTTCAGGCGCCTTGGCCTTGGGGCGCCATGGATCGGGCGCGACGCATTCCGCCAGTCGCGCGGTGCCGGCGCCGTTCCACGGGAACGAGGCGCAACCGAACAGCACGTCTGCCGCATGGTCCTCGACCAGACGCGCGAAGATCCCCAGCATGAGACGTGGAACATCGGGGTCGACCGGACCCGGCGCGAAACCGATGCGGCCGACTTCCAGCGCCCGGGGAAAGGTCGCCGCGAAACTTGCCAGATCGTAGTGAGCGCCCGTGTATCCCCGCCGTATGCCCGAGCCGGATTGCGGCGTGACGCGCGCGCAAGCGGCGGGACCGGACGCCCCATAGATCGTCAGGTGCCGTGCCTCCGGGTCGTTCGCGTCCCGGTCGTCGTCGCCGCCGCGGAAGAGCCGGGCCCGCAAGGCGAGCGCATCATCCGCGTCGCGAAACTCCACGACCCTTGCCCGCCAGCGTCCCACGGTGATTTCCATTCCGGCCCCTCGACCCTTGGCGTCCGCGCACGCGACCCCTATCTATCAGCGTCGCACCGCGAATTTGCGGTGTCCACCGAAGGGGAGCGCGATGGACAAGGTCGTCAAGTCGGATGCGGAATGGAAGGAACAGCTGGGGCCGGAAGCGTTCAAGGTCCTGCGCGGCCACGGGACCGAACGGGCCGGCACGCATGAGGATTTCCCCGGCGGCGACGGCACGTATGTCTGCAAGGGATGCGGCAACCCGCTTTTCGCCCAGGACGCCAAGTTCGACAGTGGAACCGGCTGGCCCAGCTTTTATCAGCCGGTGGACGGGGTGGAAGGCGACCGGGTTGGCGAGAGCCAGGACAATTCCTGGTTCATGAAACGGACCGAGGTCCACTGCAACCGATGCGACGGGCATCTGGGGCACGTGTTCCCCGACGGGCCGCAACCGACCGGCCTGCGCTATTGCATCAACGGCGTCGCGCTGGAATTCGCGCCCAAGGACTGACGACCATCACTTGGCGCCGCCCTTCGGCGTCTCGATCGCGTCGTGATCCACCAGGTTCCAGGGCAGGCCCGCCTGACGGAGGATCCGCTTGCCGCGGTCGGGATAGTCGCCGACATCATGCGGCAGGCGTGCGCCGATGACGAGGCAGCGCAATGGGACTGCCCCAGTGTTCTCGATCGCATGTGCCAGCCCGCCCTTCCGATAGCCCAGGAAGTCGCCTGGCCCGATCGCATGGAACTCCGCCCCGATCCGGGCCGTGCCCTCGCCGTCGAGGACATAGACGCATTCGTCCTCGTGGTGATGGAGGTGGTATTCGGTGGTCAGATCCCCCGGCGCGACCTCGATCAGGTGAACGCCCAGCCCGGTCAGGCCCGTCGCGTCGCCCAGCGACTTGTTCACACGCCGGGCTTTCTCGTTCGGGAAGTGGCTTTTCCGCAGGCCCGGCCTCGCCGCGATGTCGGCGACCCGCAGCAGATAGACCGGATCAAACGTCAGATGTTGTCCGACAGCGTCTCGCCCACATTGATACGGCCGAAGTTGCGGATCAACTGCTGAATCAGACCGAACTCCCGGATCGACGTGGTGGTCACGCGGCGCGACAAGGGCACGACCCGCCCCCGTTCGAGGCCAAATCGCTCGATATTCGTGACCGTCCCGTCCTCCGCGAAGGAGATCGCCACCAGCTCCCGCTCGGTCGTCTGCGGCGCGCGATAGGCGTAGTGGCGGACCCGGCTCTGGACGTAGTACCACGCGTCGCCCCGCTCCACCCCGCTGGTGGCGGGGCGTCCGATCGTCGTCTCGACGCTGTCGCGGGTGTCGATGCCGACCACGAGGGCCTGGAGGTCGGTCTCGTCCGGGACGTAGCCGTGGTTGCGGAACGTCGCGGAGCAGGCCGACAGCCCCGTCAGCAGGGTTGCGACAAGAAGCCCTCGCGCGATCGTCTTCATGTCCTGCCTCCGGGTCCGCCCGCCCCCGTTGCGCGGGGCAGGCCATTGGGCCTATGGCTTAACCGGCGATGTCTGCGCCATCAAGTCCGCGCGGAACCTGCATTGCCCATCATAGGTTGCCGTTTCATGAAGCCGATCCTCTCCCATCCCCTGCGATTGGCCGACCTGCCGCAGCGCAAGGTCACGCATGTCCGGCTGGTGCCCGATGCCGGACAACTCGAAGCGCTGGCCGACCGGCTGGACGTCGACGGTTTCCGTAAGGTCCGCCTTGAGGGCGAGCTTCGGCCCGGCCCGGGACGCGACTGGATGTTCGAGGGCATCCTGGGCGCAACCATCCTGCAGCCCTGCCGCGTGACCACCGAACCGGTCACCACGCGCGTCGACGAACCCGTCCGGCGCCGCTACACGCCCGATTTCGACGCCCCTACCGGCGAAGAGGTCGAGATGCCCGAAGATGACAGCGTCGAGCCGCTGCCCAGCGTGCTCGACATGGGCGACGTGCTGGAGGAGGCGCTTGCCCTCGCCACGCCGGACTTTCCCCGCGCCCCTGCCGCCGACGGGCTGGAACTCGAAGCCGCGCCTCCGGGCGTCGAGCCGTTGAAAGACGAGACCGTGAAGCCGTTCGCCGGCCTGGCCGACCTGAAGGCCCGGATGGAACGCGACGAGTGAACGCCCCCCGCTTGCATCCGCGGGGAATCGCTGTATGACGCGCATTCCGCCCTTCCGGGGCTGGAAATCGCTGGACCCTTGGCGGGAATGCCACTAGGGACCAACCGGAATTCACAACGACACCGGGCCGCGACATCGCAGGCCCCTGACAGACCCGAGGTTGAGACATGGCCGTTCCGCAGAACAAGGTCACCAAGTCGCGCCGCAACATGCGTCGTGCCCATGACTTCCTGACGCCCGGCAATCCGGCCGAATGCCCGAATTGCGGCGAGCTAAAGCGCCCGCACCACGTCTGCGGCGCCTGCGGTCACTATGCCGACCGCGAGGTGATCGCGGCCGATGCGGTCGAACTGGACGACGACGTCGCCTGAGCCCCCGGGGCGCGACAACCATGATGAGAGGGGACCACCATGTCGGATAAGACCGGCGCGGCCCCCGTTCCGGATGCCTCGGGCGTCCTCTCGATCGACGCGATGGGTGGCGATCTCGGCCCCGAGGCTGTGGTCGCCGGCCTGGCCCGCGCGGTCAAGACCCATCCCGCGATCCGCTTCATCGTCCATGGCGACAAGCCTGCGCTCGAGGCGTTGATCGCCCGGCGGCGCGGCCTTTCGGACCATTGCGAGATACGCCACACGGCCGATGTCGTGGCCATGACCGACAAGCCCAGCCAGGTGATGCGCACGGGCAAGGACACGTCGATGTGGTCCGCCGTCGACGCCGTCCGCTCGGGCGAGGCGACGGTCTGTGTCAGTTGCGGCAACACCGGCGCGCTGATGGCGGTCTCGATGATCCGCCTGCGCAAGCTGCCCGGCGTCAACCGGCCGGCGATCGCCATCCTGTGGCCCTCGCGCAATCCGACCGGGTTCAACGTGATGCTGGACGTGGGCGCGGATATCCGGGCCGATGCCGACGACCTGGTGCAATACGCGCTGATGGGCATGTCCTATGCCCGGAACGGGCTCGGCCTGGAACGACCCCGGGTCGGGCTGCTGAATGTCGGCACCGAAGAGAACAAGGGTCGCACCGAACTCAAGGATGCGCATGACAAGATCGAGGCCTTGGCCGATGGCAGCGGCTTCGACTTCGTCGGGTTCGTCGAGGGGGGCGACATCCCCGGCGACCGGGTCGACGTGATCGTGACCGACGGCTTCACCGGCAACGTCGCGCTCAAGACCGGCGAGGGCACAGCGCGTTTCGTGCGCGACATGCTGGGGGAAGCGTTCAGCGCCACGCCCCTGTCCAAGGTCGCCGCCCTCTTGGCCATGTCGTCGCTCAAACGGCTCAGCAAGCGGATCGATCCGCGGCGGGTGAACGGGGGCGTATTCCTCGGTCTGAACGGTACGGTCGTGAAATCACACGGCTCCGCCGACGAAACGGGTGTGGCGGCGGCGATCGGCCTGGCATGGGACCTGTCGAAATCCGGCTTCAGCGACCGCCTGCGCGCAAGGGTCGCCGCGCTGACCGCACCGGAGGACGGAGCATGATCCGCTCCGTCGTCCGCGGCGTGGGGCATTATCTGCCCGAACGCGTGGTGCCGAACGCCTGGTTCACGTCATTCCTCGACACCTCGGACGAATGGATCGTCTCGCGATCGGGAATCGAACGGCGCCATTTCGCGGCCGAAGGCCAGACCACGTCCGACCTGGCAATCCGTGCCGCCACCGCGGCACTCACCGATGCCGGCCTGCAGGCGGACGACATCGACGCCATCATCGTCGCCACTTCCACACCGGACCTGACCTTTCCCGCCACGGCCACGATCGTGCAAGCCGGGCTGGGCATGACACGCGGGTTCGCCTTCGACGTGCAGGCGGTCTGTGCCGGGTTCATCTATGGGCTGGCAAATGCCGACGCGCTGATCGTGTCCGGTCAGGCGCGCCGTGTTCTGGTCATCGGGGCCGAAACCTTCAGCCGGATCATGAATTGGGAGGATCGCGGCACCTGCGTCCTGTTCGGCGACGGGGCCGGCGCCCTGATCCTGGAACGCGATGAGGGTACCGGTACGGCGGCCGATCGCGGCATTCTGGCCACCGAACTGCAAAGCGACGGACGGCATCGGGAAATCCTGCAGGTGTCCGGCGGCGTGTCGTCCTCGGGCACGACCGGGCACCTGATGATGGCCGGGAAGGAAGTTTTCCGCCATGCCGTCGAAAAGCTGGCGCAGGCCACCGTCGACGTCATGGCCAAGGCCGGCGTGACGACCGATCAGATCGACCGGGTGGTGCCGCATCAGGCGAACATCCGCATCATCACCCGCACCGCGCAGAAGCTGGGCGTACCGATGGACCGCGTCGTCGTGACGGTCGCTGATCACGGCAACACGTCGGCGGCGTCGATTCCCCTGGCGATGTCGGTCGCGCATCAGCGCGGGGAGCTGGCGCCGGGCGACCTCGTCGTGACCGAGGCGATCGGTGGCGGGCTTGCCTGGGGCGCTGTCGTCCTGCGGTGGTAAGCTAAGCCTCGGACGGGGAACGATCTTCGAGAGCCGGAGCGATGCGCGGGTCTCGGCATGAACTTCGTCCTGCAAGTGCTTGGCGTTGACTATCTTTCGGCGTCCACGCAATGCTGCGACCTACGGGCAGACGTAGCCCGTGTTGGGGACCGACCACAGGGGGGCAAGATGTCCGACAAGACACTGACACGAATGGATTTGAGCGAGGCCGTCTTTCGCAATGTCGGCCTGAGCCGGAACGAGAGCGCGGCGCTGGTGACGCAGGTTCTGCAGCATGTGTCCGATGCGCTCGTGGCCAACGAGCAGGTCAAGGTCTCGGGCTTCGGCACATTCTCGACCCGCGACAAGTCCGCTCGCGTCGGCCGCAATCCTAAGACCGGCGAGGAAGCTCCGATCCCGCCCCGCCGCGTCCTGACCTTCCGACCGTCGCACCTGATGAAGGACCGCGTGGCCGCCGGAAACGCAGCCAAGAAAGGCTAGCCGTTGGCGAAAACCCCGGAAAAGACTGAGGGGGCGTTCCGCACCATTCGCGAGGTGGCGGACTGGCTCGGCGTGCCGACGCATGTTTTGCGTTTCTGGGAATCGAAATTCGAACAGATCGCCCCGGTGAAAGGTGCCGGTGGGCGGCGCTATTATCGGCCGGAGGACATGCGCCTTCTGGGTGGCATCAAGGTGATGTTGCACGACCAGGGGCTGCCGATCCGTGGTGTGGGCCAGAAGATCGACGATGACGGCGTGGAATCCGTGATGGCGCTTTCGCCGGATGTCGACAAGCCGAACACCACGGCCGCCCCCAAGAAGCGGCGTGTCATCCGCAGTGGCGAGGAGGAGGAAAGCCCCCGCGTCGTCCCGTTCGAGCGTGGACGCTCCGAGACCGGCCCGACCGCCCCGCCCGAGCCGGACCTGCCCTCCGACCTGCCCAATCCCGTCGAGATCGAGAGCGCGCAGCCCGACGCGCCTGCGGATGACGAGGGTGATGCCGTCGTGCCCCAGCCGTCGGACAGGCCCCCGCCCGAACCCATTGCGAACCCCGCCCAGCCCGATGCGCCGCCGCGCGAGGCGGGCCCGGCGCCTGACCCGGCGGTCACGGACACGCCCCCCGTCGCGCGTCCCCGCGAACCCCTGGATCGCATCTCGAAGCGCCGCGCCCTGCGGCGGGTCGTGCGCAAGCTGCGCGGCCTGATCGAGGAGGTCGAAGGCGATCTGGGCGATGCCGGCAAATCCTGACCTTTCGGCTTGCGCGCCCACGCGAAAGCCGTATGAAGACCCCCAAGTCGGGCTATGGCGCAGCCTGGTAGCGCGTCCGTCTGGGGGACGGAAGGTCGCAGGTTCGAGTCCTGCTAGCCCGACCAAACTCGCAACGCCTCGCCCCGTCCGGGACGGGGCGTTTCGCGTATCCGGGGGAACCATATGACCGATACGGCCTTCGCGCCCGGCGTTTTGGCAAGTCAGCAGATCGAGACCTTGCTGGACCGGCGCGCCATCATTGCCCCGCCCCTGGCGCAGGGTCAGATCCAGCCGGCCAGCCTGGACCTTCGGCTGGGCGAGACCGCCTATCGGGTCCGCGCATCGTTCCTGCCGGGGCATGGTCGGACGCTTGCCGACCGATTGCCCGAGTTCGAGATGCACCGCGTCGATCTGACGCCGGGCGCCGTACTCGAAAAGGGCTGCGTCTATCTCGTTCCGCTGCGGGAGCGGATGGCGCTTCCGCCCGGCCTGTCGGCGGTCGCCAATGCCAAGTCGTCAACCGGACGGCTCGATCTGCTGACGCGCACGGTGACCGATGGCGGGACCGAGTTCGATCGCATTGCCCCGGGATACGAGGGGCCCCTCTACGCCGAAATCTGCCCCCGCAGCTTCAGCGTGCTGGTCCGCCCGGGCATGCGCCTGAACCAGATGCGCTTTCGCAGCGGGTCCGCGACCCTCGACGACGCCGCGCTGCTGGACCTCCACCGTCAGGCACCGCTGGTCGACGGGACGCCGGTGATCGATGACGGGTTGGGCTTCTCGGTGGACCTCGCGCCGGGCCCGGACGATCTCGTCGGTTGGCAGGCCAAGCCGCATACCGGTGTCATCGACCTGGACCGATTGGGGCACTACCGCCCGGGCGATTTCTGGGATGCGGTCCGAACCGACAGGCGACGCATCATCCTGGATCCGGGGGCGTTCTACATCCTGGTCAGCCGCGAGGCCGTCTCCATCCCCCCGACCCACGCGGCCGAGATGGCACCGTACCTAGCGATGGTGGGCGAATTCCGTGTCCACTACGCGGGATTCTTCGACCCCGGCTTCGGGCATGGCACGCCCGCGCATGGTGTGCTGGAGGTGCGTTGCCACGAAGCGCCCTTCGCCTTGGAGGACGGCCAGATCGTCGGGCGGCTGGTCTATGAGGCCATGGCGGAGCGGCCACGACATCTCTACGGCCAAGACATCGCCTCGAACTATCAGGGCCAGGGTCTGAAGCTCTCCAAGCACTTCGCCGCCCCCGGGGGCGGCTAGCCGAACGGACATTCCGCACGCTGCGTCGCCGACAGACGATCCAGCGGTACGACCCAGGTATGGACCGCGAACAGGATCGCCCCCGTCCGTGGTAAGCGCATCAGAGTCTGTCGCTCCGAACGCAGGAAGCGGATCTTGCCGCCGGTCTCGCGTGGCGCGGCCTCGGGTCTCGGATGGAAAAGATCCGCCACTCGATAACCCAGCGCGTTCGCCCGCCACAACGCCCTTCCGACGGGGAGCCGGTCGAACAACCGCTGGACGCGCGCGGCGACATCCGCCGTATAGTCCGGCACTGGCGCGTGTATGCGCCGCAGTGGCCGACCGATCTTCTCGGCAAGGGTCCAGGACGCGGGAAAGCAAAGAAGCCCGGCGCTCAAGACGTGTTCGCCCTTGTCGGGCTGCAACAGCAGAAGATCCTCCTGCAGCAGATGGCCAAGCGTCTCCAACGGTGGCGCGGTGTCCAGCGATACGGCCCTTCCGTCGGGCCGCCGCACATGTTTGCCTTCGTTGCGGAACCCATCCGGCAGTTGCGCCAGCACCGTCGCCAGTAATTCGGCCTCCGCCTCCGCCGTGCCCGGAAGGCGCGCGATGACGGTCTTCGGACGCTCCCGGATCAGGGTTTCCCGCAGCGCCATCTGAGCGGCGTAGACCTCGTCGACGATAATCCAGGGCCCCGTGACGGGCTGCATCCCCGGCATTCGCGCCAGGGCCGCGTCCGACCAGGGCGTGTGCGGCAGGCGGTCCTGAAGGATCGGATCGTGCCCCGGCCCGGCGGTCATTCCTGCGGCGCCGCCCGGCTCAGCAGGTCCTTGTCGTTGCCCTTCCGGCGCTCCTCGTCGACCATCCGTTCGATGATGCGCGGCGGGGTCACCTCCTCGGCGGCGGGCATCTCCGTTTCGGGCGAAGCATCGCCCTCGGTCAGGACAATCTCGTCGGGGCGGTTCCGGCTGTCCGGCAGGTCCAGCACCGGCAACGCGCCCCCGGCCAGGTTCAGGCGATAGGTCGGCTCGGGCAGGCCGATATCGGCCCGGGTCAGCGCCCCCATCACCAGCCGCAGTGCCTCGCCGCGCGCCACCATGAAATCGGTCGTCCCCTGATCGACCCAGCCGTAGAACTCCATCGTGATCGTGCTGTCACCGGCGTCCTGGATCCAGACCTGCGGCGGCGGATCTGCCAACACGAAATCAAGCCCCTCCAGAGTGGCCAGGCCAATCCGCTTGGCCTCGGCCAGGTCATCGTTCGGATCGATCCCGAGGGCAAAGCCGAACCGCCGCTCGGCATTGCGCGTATAGTTGATGATCTTTGCCTTGAAGACGAAGCTGTTGGGCAGGCGGACATGGTTTCCGTCCGGGTCCAGAAGGATGGTGGCCCGGCTGGTCAGTCGGATCACAGATCCCAGCGACCCTTCGATATCGACCACATCGTGGGGCCGGAACGGCTGCCGGACCGACAGCATGACGGAGGCGATGAAGTTCTCGACCGTGTCGCGGACGGCGAAGCCCACGGCCAGCCCGACGATCCCCGCCGCACCGAAAAGCCCGGCCAGAACCGCCGTGGCATTCAGGATGTCCAGCGCCACGACGATGCCCGCGATCACGAAGGCCAGGCGCAGGACCACGCGGTAGATATTCGCGATGAACGCATTCGGCGCGATCCGATCCCACGGGCGTTCCCATCGCGCCAGGAGCGTGCCCAGCAGGATGACCACCGCACCGGCCAGAACCGCGACGGCCAGCAGGGGCAGATAGTTGAACGCCTGCACCATCCGCGCCTGAAATCGCTCCAGAACGGGATCGAGGCGCAGCGCGACATCGGTGCTCTCGGTGACTTCCGTCTCGACGGCCACGACCCCGTCGACGCGGACGGCCAGTTCCTCCAAGCGAGGAATGGCGTCCGCGTCCAGGACTTCGCCCGTGAAGGTCACGATCCCCTCGCGGACGATGACCCCCACATCGCCATAGCCGTCCAGCTCGGCGATGATCGCCTCGATCCTGCGCTCGATTGCGGCGTCGCCGCTCGCGTCCTGTTCGGTCGAGATCGTCCCGTCGGGCTGCGGCGCCTCCTGCGCGGCCGCGGTCCCGATCAGCAGCGACAGCAGGAGCGCGAACAGAATACGCATGGCGCGATCAGAACGTCTGGTCGTAGTCGCCGACATTCGGTTCCTGCCGGATGATCGCATCGAGGTCGGCGAAGATCGCACGCAGTTCCGCCTCGCTTTCCGGGCTTTCGCAGACCACCACGAGGTTCGGGGTGTTCGAGGACGCGCGAACCAGGCCCCAGGCCCCGTTCTCCAGCATGACCCGTGCGCCGTTCACGGTCACGACGTCCACAATCTTGCGGCCGCCGAGGCTCCCCTGCCCCTTCATCGGCACGATCCGGTCGACGATGCGCTGCAGCGTGTCGTATTTCTCCTCGTCGGGGCAGTAGGGCGAGAGGGTCGGCGTATTCCAGACCTTCGGAAGCGCGCGGCGCAGATCGCTCATCGACTTGTCAGGGTTCCGATCCAACAGCTTGCAGACCTCGACCGCCACCCGCATTCCGCAATCGTAGCCACGCCCGATCGGTTCGGCCAGGAAGTAGTGACCCGACTTCTCGAACCCCGCCAGCGCGCCGATCTCGTGGACGCGGCGCTTCATGTGGCTATGCCCCGTCTTCCAGTAATCGGCCTTGGCCCCGTTCTCCTGCAGGACCGGATCGGAGGCGAACAGACCGGTGGACTTGACGTCCGCCACGAAGGTCGCGCCCTCGTGCAGACCGGACAGATCGCGGGCCAGGATGACCCCCATGATGTCGGCGAAGATTTCCTCCCCCTCGTCATCGACCACGCCGCACCGGTCGCCGTCGCCATCGAAGCCCAGCGCCAGGTCCGCGCCCGATGCCTTAACCGACGCGGCCATGTCGTGCAGCATCTCCATCGCCTCGGGGTTCGGGTTGTAGTGCGGGAACGTGTAGTCGAGCTCGTTGTGGCTCTCGACGACCTCCACGCCGATCCGCTCCAGCACCAGCGGCGCGAAGGCCGACGCCGTGCCGTTCCCGGTCGCGCAGACGACCTTGAGCTTGCGGGTCATCGTAAAGCCGTCGGTCAGGTCGTCGAGATAGGCCTCCATCACGCCGTCGACACGCTCCCATTTGCCCCCGTCGCGGGCCTCGCCTTCCCCGTTCAGGACGATGTCACGCAGTTCGGCCATTTCGTCGGGCCCATGCGTCAGGGGACGCTCGAACCCCATCTTGACCCCGGTCCAGCCGTTGGGATTGTGGCTGGCCGTCACCATCGCGACGGCAGGCGCATCCAGGTGGAACTGTGCGAAATACGCCATCGGCGACAGGGCCGGGCCAATGTCCTGAACGTGGATGCCGGCCTGCGTCAGGCCAAGGATCAGCGCATTCTTTATGGCCACCGAATAGTCCCGGTAGTCGTTGCCCACGGCGATCCGCGGCTCGATCCCCCGGCGCATCATCTGTGTGCCCAGGCCCAGGCCCAGCGCCGTCACGCCGGGAAGGTTGATCCCGTCCGGGTATTTCCAGCGCGCGTCGTACTCACGAAAACCGGTGGGCGCGATCATGGGGTCGCGCAGGAATGCCCAGGTGTTCGGGGTGACATCGGCAAGCGGCTTCATTGGGTATCCTCTTCGGGGGCGGTTTGGCCCCACGCTAGCCGGGCCGGAGTGCAATGCAAACGGAACGTCAGGCCGAAACCTGCTCGCGCAGGACCGCGACCGTCAGCGAGACCATCAGGTAGATTCCCGCGAATATCAGGAACGCCAGAACGGTGTTCTCGAAGGCGCGGGGATAGGTCGGCTCGTCGGGCGGCAGGGGGGGCACCGTCGTGGACAGATATCGGACCTGACGGTTCGCCTCGATCCGCGCCACCTCGAGCTGCTGCGCGGATTGCTGCAACAGCGTCTGGCGTGTCAGCAGGTCCTGCTGGGCCACCTGCAACTCGGCCGTCACGCGGGCGAGGCTCGCCTCGTCGGACACGCCTTCGGTCAGGCCGGCGCGCAGGCTGTCGAGCTCCGCCCGAAGGCGCGCGACGTTGGATTGCGCGACCTCCACCCGCGCGGCATTCGGACGGGAATTCGCCAGCAACTGATCGAGCCGAAGGCGTTCGCTCCGCAGCTCGGTCTCGATGGCACCGATCTGGGCGTAGCTGTTCGACACTTCCGCATCCGCCGAGACGACGCCCAACTGCTCCTGCAGGTCGACGACGCGGGCCTGGCTCTCGCGCATGCGCGCGTCGGCGGCGGTATAGCTGTCCTCCGCCCCGTCCATCTGCTCCGCCCGCATCCGCGCGGTCCATTCGTCGACCTCTTCTTCGGCAAACTCCAGCAGCGCGCGCGAGAACGCGGCCGACACCTCGGGATCGGCGGCCACGACCTCCATCCGAATGACACCTTCGGTCGGGTCGTATCCGATCTCGACCATGCGTCGGTAGAGCCGGTACGCCGCCTCGCGCGTGCCGTCCGGATCGAGCCGCTGCAGCGGGTCGATCGACGGGTCCGAGAAATGTCCGGTGAAATCCAGCTCCGCGTCGAGCCGGCCCAGTGCCTCGCGCGAGATCAGATAGGACTGCACCCCGATGCTGTCCTGCTGCGTGGCAAGTCCGGTGCCGGAAAAAAGCCCGCCCAGACCGCCACCGCCCCCCACGGCGGAATCGGCCTGTTGGATGACGAACTCGGACTTGGTCGCGTACATTGGCGTGGCGATGACGTAGTAGTAGATCCCCGCGATCAGCGTCGGCAGACCGACGAAGAATGCCAGGCGCGTCGCCAGCAAGGCCAAGCGGCGGCGGCGGCGGCGGGCGATGTCGCGCTGGATGCGAACGATCTCTCCGGCACGGTGGTCGGCGTCGATGGTTATGGGCGCGGCCTGCGCAGGCGGCGGCGCCTCGCGCTCGACCGTCGCCACGGCCGTCTCCTCCGAACCCTCGGACACGAGTTGCAGCATGTTCGACCGCTTGAACGGGTCGATCCCCTTCGCACGCAGGGCTGCGATCGCCTCCTCGCCCGTCTCCGCCTTGAGGCCGTGCTTTTGCGCGATGCGTCTGGCCATGCGCAGCTGTCGGCCCGTCGGAGCCGGGGCATCGCCCTTGGCCGCCGCGGACACGGGCGCGGGATCAGCCGGCCCGGACCCCGTATCGTTGGCCGCGGCACGGGGTTGCGGCAGCGGCGGCAATTCACCCTCGGGAAGGCGCGCGTCGGGGCGGTTGAAACCGGCATCCGCGCGAATGCGGAACTTCCGGGCCCTAGGCGTCGTACTCATAAAGCCTCCGGGCCTCTTCCAGCGTGTCGAAGTGGTGCAGCGTTCCGTCGCGCAGAACCGCAGCGGTTGTCGCGAACCGCTCCAGCACCTGCGGTTGATGGCTGACGATCACCACCGTCGCCTCCTGCAGGCGGTCCTTCAGGATGGATCCGGCCTTGCGATTGAACTCGGCATCCGTGGTCGATGGCATGCCTTCGTCGATCAGGTAGATGTCGAACTCCAATGCCAGCATCAACGCGAAGCTGAAGCGGGCCTTCATGCCTTGGCTATAGGTGCCGACGGGCATGTCGAAATACTCCTCGATCCCGCAGAGATAGCGGCAGAAGGCTTCGACGTAGTCGGGGTCGAGGCCGTAGAGCATGGCGATATAACGCGCGTTCTCGGTCGCGGTGTTCCGTGCCACGACACCGCCCATGAACCCCAGGGGGAAACTGACACGGCTGGTGCGCCGAATCTCGCCCTCGTCCGGTTTTTCCAACCCGGCCATCATGTTGACCAACGTCGTCTTCCCCGTTCCGTTCGGCGCCAGGATGCCCACGGACCGTCCCGGTTCCACGCGGAACGAGGCGCGATCGAGGATCACCTTGCGCTGCTGGCCGGTCCAGAAGGACTTTGAGACGTTGTCGAATTCAATCATCGGTTCAGATTTCGGGCACCCCGAATGAATGGCGTTGGCGGCCGGGACCTATCCTGACAGTCCTAGCGTCGCAATCGGCCCACAATAAGGTGATCCACGCCGGATCGTCGGGCACCGGCGCGGATATTGCGACCATATCGCGGCAAATCGCTCCTATCCCGGCTGCTTCTGTACCTTGGTAACCTTGCCGACCACCAGGCTGATCGCGGCAGCCGCGAAACTGAGGAGCGCGCCCATCTTGGCCGCATCCTGAACCGGTCCCGGGTCGAACGCGACGGAGGCCACGAATAGCGAAACCGTAAACCCGATGGCGGCCACGCAACCGATCACGAACAAGTCGACTGTCCGCATCCCTTCCGGCAGGCCGAGCTTGAAGGTATGCGCGCCCAGATAGCCGAACAGAAGAACGCCCAGCGGCTTGCCGATGATGAGGCCCGCCAGCACCAGCCAGGTCGGCTCGGCGATGGCCGAGAACTCCACCCCGGCATTCATCAGGCCGAACAGGAAGAGCACGATCTCGACGGGGTGTTTTAACAGATGCTCGGTATGGTTCAGAAGGTCGGTCAGATACTGTTCTGCCTCGGCGAAAATCCCGAAGGCACGGTCCGCATGCGGCAGGGTCGGCACGATCGGCAAAAGCCCCAGCGCGGGATGCAGCCCTGATTGCGCGAAGCCGAACCACGACAGCGCGCCCGCAATCAGGTACGGCCAGAAGGACAGCTTCTGCCGCACCCAGGTGGATCTCGGTCGCAACTGGTCGCCGGCATCCATCTTGCGGGGCAACCAGTTGAACAGGACGAACACGCCGACCGCCGCCGCCAGCGACAGCAACAGCCAGACTGGCGCGAGTTCGCCCGACGGATAGAACACCGCCAAGATGATCAGGCCCGCCGCATCGTCGGCGATCGCCAGCAACAGCAGGAACCGTACGGCCGGGTGACCGGCCCCGAACACCAGCCGGCCGACGAGGTAGCTGAACGCAATATCGGTCGCCGTGGGAATCGCCCAGCCGTTCGCGACCTCGCCGAACTTCGCCGGACCCAGCAGCCAGGCGAGACCCAGATAGACCGCGATCGGCCCGAACATGCCGCCCGCGGTGGCAAAAAGCGGGGTGGCCGCCTTCTTGCCACGCAGGCTGCCCTGTTCGAGGATCACCGCCTCCCAGACCTCCTTGCCCGCGATGGCGAAGAAAAACGCCATCAGAATATCGTTGACGAGGTAATGCGCCGTCAGGACCTTCGCCGTTTCGGCATGGCCGAACAGTTCCGCATCTTCGCCCAGAACCAGTTCCCAATGATGCAGGTCCGTCCCGATCACGTCGTTGAACCAGAGCGGGTAGTCGACCAGCAGATGATAGGAATGGGCATCGGTGTTCGCCCAGACCAGGGCGATCAGCGCCCCCAGGATCAGCAGAAGCGAGTAGTTGGTGACGAAGTTCCAGACCCGGTACATAGACACTCCCCAGCTGACGTTCCGGCCTAGCTAGCGGAGGGGCGGGCATGCGGCAAGCGGCGTTGCCCCGCGGATCACAAAAGGGGCGCCCCGAAGAGACGCCCCTTGCCAGATGCGGTCGTTCCGCCGCCCGTCAGGTCCAGTAGGGCGACGTGCCGTAGCTCTGATGCGTGCGGGTTTCCCAGTCGCGGTTGCGCTCCCAGCCGGACTCGGCCTTGGGCGCCTCGTTCAGCTGGGCCTCGGTGATCGCGGTGCGAAAGCCGCCCAGCGACGTGTCGTAGGTCAGCGTGTTCCACGGAACCGGGCGCTCGTCGCCGCCGATCCCGAGGACTCCACCGAAATTCATGACGGCATAGGCAACCTTGCCCGACTGCTTGTCGATCATGACACGGTCGATCGTGCCCACCTTCGAGTCGTCGGCGCCATAGACGGCGGTTCCGGATACGTCGCCCGCCGCGACGAGATTCGCGTTGTCATGGGTCATCTTGTTCCTCCGTTTGCAGGTTCAGCCCCCCGTGGGACTGTGAGGAATCAACGACCTGTCAGGAACGAAGTTCCAAGTAACGCGCACGTCATGTCGGGCCTTCGCGCCATCCGGCGGCAGGGCGCCAGTGACCGTCATCGCGCGCCAACCCCCACGCATGACAAAGGCCCCACGCAGGGGGCCCTTGCAACGTTCCATTCGGTCGGTCCGGCCAGGCGGCCGAACCGGCGGATCACATCATGCCGCCCATGCCGCCCATGTCGGGCATGCCGCCGCCGGCGTTCGCACCCGGCTTCTCGGGCTTGTCGGCCACCATCGCTTCGGTGGTGATCAGCAGACCGGCGATCGAGGCCGCGTCTTCCAGTGCGGTGCGCACGACCTTGGCCGGGTCGATCACGCCGAACTTGAACAGGTCGCCATACTCTTCGGTCTGGGCGTTGAAGCCGAAGGTCGTGTCGTTCGACTCGCGAACCTTGCCGGCCACGACCGAACCGTCGACGCCGGAGTTCTCGGCGATCTGACGCAGCGGCGATTCCAGCGCCTTGCGCACGATCGCGATACCGGCGTTCTGGTCGGAGTTGGCGCCGGTCAGCCCGTCAAGCGACTTGCCGGCCTGGACCAGGGCGACACCGCCGCCCACGACGACACCTTCCTGAACCGCGGCACGGGTGGCGTTCAGCGCGTCATCGACGCGATCCTTGCGCTCCTTCACCTCGACCTCGGTCATGCCGCCGACGCGGATGACGGCGACGCCGCCGGCCAGCTTGGCGACCCGCTCCTGCAGCTTCTCGCGGTCGTAGTCCGAGGTCGTCTCCTCGATCTGCTGACGGATCTGCGACACGCGGGCCTCGATCTCGGCCTTCTCGCCGGCACCGTCGACGATCGTCGTGTTGTCCTTGGTGATCGAGACGCGCTTGGCCGAACCCAGCATGTCCATGGTGACGTTCTCAAGCTTCATGCCCAGATCGTCCGAGATCACCTGGCCGCCGGTCAGGATCGCGATGTCCTGCAGCATCGCCTTGCGACGGTCGCCGAAGCCCGGCGCCTTCACGGCGGAGATCTTCAGGCCACCGCGCAGCTTGTTCACGACCAGCGTAGCGAGCGCCTCGCCCTCGACGTCCTCGGCAATGATCAGCAGCGGCTTCTGCGACTGGATGACCTGCTCCAGGAGCGGAACCATCGGCTGCAGCGACGAGAGCTTCTTCTCGTGCAGCAGGATCATGCAATCCTCAAGGTCGGCGGTCATCTTGTCGGGGTTCGTCACGAAGTACGGCGACAGATAGCCACGGTCGAACTGCATGCCCTCGACCACGTCGGTCTCGGTCTCGAGGCCCTTGTTCTCCTCGACGGTGATGACACCCTCGTTGCCGACCTTCTGCATCGCGTCGGCGATCTGGCGGCCGATCTCGGCCTCACCATTGGCCGAGATGGTGCCGACCTGCGCGACTTCGTCGCTGTCGGTCACGTCGCGGGCGGCGGCGCGGATGGCTTCGACGACCTTCGCGGTCGCCAGGTCGATGCCGCGCTTCAGGTCCATCGGGTTCATGCCGGCGGCGACCGCCTTCATGCCTTCCTTGACGATGGCCTGGGCCAAGACCGTCGCGGTGGTGGTGCCGTCACCGGCCTCGTCGTTGGTGCGGGAAGCAACTTCCTTCACCATCTGGGCGCCCATGTTCTCGAACTTGTCTTCCAGTTCGATTTCCTTGGCGACCGAGACACCGTCCTTGGTGATACGGGGGGCACCGAACGACTTGTCGAGCACGACGTTGCGACCCTTGGGGCCCAGCGTCACCTTGACGGCGTCGGCGAGAATGTTGACGCCCTTGAGCATGCGATTGCGGGCGTCGGTGTCGAATTTCACGTCCTTGGCGGCCATGTTATTCTCCTAAGATTGAAAGTGTTGCGGAAGGATTACCGGGGCATCTGTACGGGCCGGGGCCCGCCGATCAGGCGATGACGCCCAGGATGTCCGATTCCTTCATGATCAGCAGCTCTTCGCCGTCCAGCGTGACCTCGGTGCCCGACCACTTGCCGAACAGGATCTTGTCGCCGGCCTTGACCGAAGGGGCGATCAGCTCGCCCGAGTCCTTGCGGGCACCCTCGCCGACGGAAACGATCTCGCCCTCGGCGGGCTTTTCCTTGGCGGTGTCGGGAATGATCAGACCACCCTTGGTCTTCTCGTCGGATTCCACGCGACGGACCAGAACGCGGTCGTGCAGCGGTTTGAAAGCCATGCGAATAGCCTTTCGATTATGTGTTTCCCAGTGTTGTCACTCATCTGATGAGAGTGCCAACGACGGCTAGGTAGGCAGGTCGCACGATCTTGTCAACGGGTCGGGAATGCGATCACCGGGGTCGTCGACACGCGGGATCACCGATCCCCTGCTTCATCATGGTCCGGACCGCAATCCCCTTTCCCCCGAGCCTGCCAACCCGCCGGCGTGACCGCGATCGGCGCGACAGGTTACAGATGCGCCATCCCTTCAAAGATCACGGTGCGGCCCTAACTGACGACCGTGCCCGTTCCACAGGATATCGCCGCGTGCCGCCTCTGCGCCGACCGCTTCGCCGCATCGGCCACCGGACATGCGCCCGCGCCGGTCGTCTGGTTCCGCCCCGGCGCCCGGATCCTCGTGGCCAGCCAAGCGCCGGGCATGCGGGCCCATCTGTCCGGCAAGCCCTTCGACGACCCGTCGGGCAAGCGCCTGCGCGAATGGATGGGCGTGGACGACGCGACCTTCTGGGATCGCGACCGCGTGGCCATCGTGCCGATGGGATTCTGCTTTCCGGGCTACGACGCCAAGGGCGGCGATATCCCGCCCCCGCGCCTGTGCGCCGCGACATGGCGACGCGCGGCCTTGGACCATGTCGGCCAGGTCGACGTGACCCTGCTGATCGGCGGCTACGCGCAGGACTGGCACCTGGGTCGCGGCAAGGTAACCGATCGGGTGCGCGCCTGGCGGGACCTCGCACCCCGGACCTTCTGCTTGCCCCACCCGTCCTGGCGCAATACCGCATGGCTCAAACGAAACCCATGGTTCGAGGCGGAGACCCTGCCCGGACTGCGCACCGCAATCGGGGATACCCTGGCGCGATGACCGAACACACACCGCTGGACGCCGCGCATGTCAGGGCCGAGGCCGAAGGAACCGATCTCGCCCGATTGTCCTTCTTCGAGCGACTGGCCGAGGCGGAACTTCATCTGATCCTCGACGATGCCGCGGAACTCGGGGCCGACGCCACGGTGACGCCGCGACTGGTCGAGGTCGAAGGGGATCGCTACGCGCTCGGCTTCGACCTGGTCGAGCGGTTGGAGGCATTCGCCGGCGGTTGCGCCACCGTGACGGTCTCGGGGCGCCGGCTGGCGGCCCTTCTGGCGCACGAGGGGCTGGGCCTCGCGCTCAACCTCGGCGGTGCGCCGTCGGCCCAGCTGCTGCCACCGGATGCGATTGCCTGGCTCTCGCGAACGCTGGCGCACGAACCCCAGGAGACCGACCGCCGGATTGCCGAAATCGCCCCGCCCGGCCGATTGCCCGAGGCGCTGCTGACCGCGCTGGACGGCAAGCTGCGCCTGGCAGCGGGGTTAGCGCGCTACGCATACCTGGCTCAGGCCGTCTACGGCGACGGCATGCGCAGCCACGTCCTCGGCATCGTCGACCCCGTGCCGGGGGGCGAACGTGATCTGGCCCGCGCGGTCTCCGAGGCTCTGGTGTTCTCGGGTCTCGAAGCCGGCACGCTGGATGTCGTCTTCCTGCGTGCGTCACAGCCGCTGACGGCCCGTTTGGCCCGCCATGGCCTGCGGATCGACCTGCCCGCGCCGGCGCCGGCGGGACCTGTCCGTGACCCGGATGCCCCGCCGCGCCTGCGCTAGGCGCGCCGACCCGCCATCGGCTGCAGGGCCACGCCGGCACCGCGCAGCGCATCACGCACGGCCTGCGCAATCGCCACCGCCCCGGGGCCGTCGCCATGCAGGCAGATCGAGTCGCACGCGGCGGGGATCTCGTGACCCGAGGCGGCGATGATCGCGCCCGCCTCGACGAAGCGGACCATCCGTTCCGCCGCAGCATCCGGGTCATCGATCATCGCGCCTTCGGTCCCGCGCGGGATCAGGGTCGCATCGTCGCGATAGCCGCGATCCGCGAATATCTCGCCCGCCCAGTCCGCACCCAGTTCCCGTGCCGCCGCCTCCTGCTCCGTACCCGCAAGGACCAGCAGGATGACATGCGCATCCACCCGCAGCGCCGCGCCATAGGCCGCGCGCGCCAGGTCCCGATCCCGCGACGCCATGTTCGCCAGCGCACCGTGAAGCTTCAGGTGCCGAACCTCGGCGCCGACGGTCGCGGCCACGCCGCGCGCGGCACCGAACTGCCAGGCGACCAGGCGACCGACGCTTTCGTTCGACATGGCCATGGGCCGCCGACCGAAGCCCTGAAGGTCCGCGAAACCCGGATGCGCGCCGATCCCGACGCCATGCGCGGCGGCCTTGCGCATCGTGTCGGCCATCACGTCCCAGTCGCCGGCATGCGCACCGCATGCGATGTTGGCCGAGGTCACGATTTGCAGAAGGCCCGCGTCGTCACCCATCTTCCAGGGACCGAACCCCTCGCCCATGTCCGCGTTCAGATCGACCTTCATTCGTCCCCCTTTGCGGATACGACCCCGCCGACCAGTTGCAATCCCATCAGGTCCGGCACCTCCGACGGCGACCGGACGGAACGCTCCGTCCGCAGACGGGGCGGCCGGAGCGCCGCCGCCTCGGCCGCGGTGACGAAGGCGAAGCGGAGCGTATCGCCCGGCGCCGCCTGCATCGCGCGCGGCAAGTCTGCCCCGATCACCGATCCGATCCGGGGATACCCGCCCATGGTCTGACATTCGGGCCCCAGAATATAGGGCACGCCCTCGCCCGTCATCTGGACATCGCCGGGCAGTATGAAGTCGGAAAGCAGGTTCAGCTGCCCCTCGGTCGCGAAGCCCTCGCCCTTCTGCGCAAGGCGGACGCCTTGCCGGTTTCCGCGTGGATCGCGGGTGAACGTCGTTTCGGTGAAACGCTGGCGCTCGGCCTCGGGAAACAGGGCGGTCTGCGGCGTCGGGACAAGACGCAGAAGCCCGCCGCCGAACCGATCGACCGGCGCGATCCGCAGCGCATGGCCCGTGGTCGCCTCGCACGGCAAACGGTCGCCCGCCTGCAATGGCGCACCGATGCCGGCGATCAGATGCATGGACCGGCTGCCCAGAAGTTCGGGCGTCGCAAGGCCGCCCCGGGCGTGGACGTAGGAATAGACCCCGGGCCCCATGGGCCGCAACGTCAGGACGGCGCCCTCCGGGAGCGGATGGGCCGCATGCCAGCCCAGCACGGTGCCGTCGCATTCCGCCTTCATCGCGGCACCCGTCAGCGCGACCACCGTGGACACCTCGAAGCGCAGCGTCAGGGGGGCGCCGGCCGTCTCGATCCCCGCACCGATATCGTCCAGCAGCGCCCGCGCCTCGATCCGCGCGGCGGGGTCGGCCGCCCCGCCCCGCGCGAGGCCCTGCGCCAGATGCCCGGGCCGCCCATCGTCCTGCACCGTCGTCAGCGGGCCGCAGGCCAGAACCTCGATCATGCCAGTTCCTCGAACGTCGCTCCGCCGTGGCGGTCGGGATCGGCCTCGGCGCGCTGCCGCAACCCGTCGGCGGACACGGCGGGAAAGGATACCTCGTCGCCTGCGGCAAGGGCGATCGGGCGTGTCCGCGACGGCTCGAAACAGCCGAACGCCGTTCGCCCGACCTGCCGCCATCCGGTCGGCGCCTCGGTCGCGAAAAGTACGAACTGGCGGACGGCGACGACCAACGCGCCTTCGGGCACCTTCGGTGTCAGGCCGGTCTGCCGTGGCAGGTCCCAACACGCCGGCAGAATGCCCAGATACGGCATGCCCGGCGCAAAGCCCAAGGCGAGGACACGGACGCGCGTCGTCGACAGTGACCGCACCGCGTCCCCGGGCGACAGGCCCGCCAGATGTGCGGCCTCCTCCAGCTGCGGGCCATCCTCACCGCCATAGCTGCAGGGTATGGACCAGAGCCTTCGCGCCGGACGCGGTGCATTGGCCCAGTCACGTTCCGCCAGGCAGGACCTGAGCCACGGGCCGACCTCCGTCGGATCGCCCGCGTGGCGGACGAGGACGGAACCCAGCGACGAGGCCGTCTCCAGCACCTGTGCGTGCCCCTCCGCCTCCAGCCGGGCGCGAAAGGCCACGCAGGCCCGGTTGGCGGAATCGTCCAACCGCTCGGAAAAGCGAACCAGCAGCGCCGCCTCGCCCAACGGCTCGATCCGGGGGAAATCGTCCAGCATGACGTATTGGGTCGCGCGGCGCGACGAAGGCGTCAAGCCTTGTACCGATCGCCGCCACGTGGAACGACGGGGCGATGCGACTGGCCTACACCATGACCGAAGGCAAGGGGGCGTTGGACCCGCTGCTGCATGACCTCGCGCGCCGCGCGATGGATGCCGGATTGCGTGTGGCCGGCATCGTCCAGGTCAACAGCGACAGTCCGGGCTGCGCGCGCTGCGACATGGATGCGATCGTCCTGCCGGATGGCCCCGTGATCCGCATAAGCCAGTCGCTGGGGCCGAATGCCCGGGGCTGCCGTCTCGACGCGGCCGGCCTGGAGGCCGCCGTCGCCGCCGCCGAGGCGCGGCTGGCGGCCGGTGCGGACCTGCTGGTCGTGAACAAGTTCGGCAAGCAGGAGGCCGGGGGCCGCGGATTCCGGCCCGTCATCGCCACCGCATTGGCCGAAGGCGTCGACGTGATAGTGGGCGTGAACACGTTGAACATGCAGGCTCTGCTGGATTTCGCCGGGGGTATCGCCGTCCAGCTTCCCCCGGACGCCGAACGCTTGGCGAGGTGGCTGCCGGCCCGCGATCCGGCCGTCGGGCGGGCGCCCTTAGGCCGCGCCCTTTGACCTTGCGGCGCAAGGGGCCGACACCCTAGATGCCCGCCATGGAACCCGCGCGCGGCAAGGCCATCCCCGTCTGGCAGATCTGGCTCTGGCCCGCGATCCTCGTGGGTCTGGCCTTCGCCATGTGGCTGCTTCCATGGGGGCAATGGGTGCCCGTGCTGCGCGATTGGGTCGACAGCCATGGTGCCTGGGGCGTCCTCGTCTACCTGGCCGTCTACGTGGTGGTCGTTATCCTGCCCCTTCCCGCCGCCGCGATGTCGGTGGTGGGCGGGCTGGCCTTCGGTTGGTGGGGCTATCCGCTGGCGATGCTGGGCAGCGTGCTGGGCGCCATACCGCCCTATCTCATCGGACGGCACTGGCTACGCGACCGCCTGATCCGGCGCGTGGCCGGGCAACGGATGCTCGCGGCCGACCGGGCGATCGGGCGGAACGCCCTCGTCTTCGTGGCACTGTTGCGACTGACGCCGATCCTGCCGTTCACGGCGCAGAACTGGCTGCTGGGCCTGACCGCCGTTCGCACGGGGCCGTATCTCGTGGCCACGGTTCTGGGCCTCGCGCCGGGAACCTTGGCGATGGTCTGGCTGGGCGAAATGGGGGGCCTGGCCTCGGTCGGAAGCAGTCGCGTCCAGCTGATCCTCGGGGTCGGCGGACTTCTGGCATTCGGCATCCTGGTCCTGTGGCTGGGGCGCGTCGCGACGGAGGAGCTGCGTCGCGCGGGCTTTCACGGGCCGGGCCAATCCGCCGATGGACGTTGAGGGCGTCCCCTCAGCGAAGAAATCTACGCAGCAAGCGCAACGCCTGTGACGCGCGGTGGGCGTTGCGGGACGTCTTTCGACCGAAGATTCGCGTCAGGCCTGCCTTCATGGCCAGCCTCAGGATCATTCGCTGCATGGCGGTCTCCTTAGTCGGGGTCCGGCGGGGCCGGCGTGAAAAGGTCTTCGGTCTCGTCCTCCGTCTCCTCCTCCAATCCCGGCGGGGGCGCGTTGTCCAGAAGGCCCGCGGCGCGCAGTTCCTTCAAGCCCGGCAGATCGCGCGGCGAGGACAGGCCGAAGTGATCCATGAACGCACGCGTCACGATGAAGGTGATGGGCCGCCCGGGCGTCATGCGGCGCTTGCCCAGCTTGATCCATTCCAGTTCCAAGAGCTGCTCGATCGTGCCCTTCGAGACCGAGACCCCCCGGATCTCCTCGATCTCGGCGCGGGTGACGGGTTGGTGATAGGCGACAATGGCCAGCGTCTCGATCGCGGCGCGCGACAACTTGCGGGTCTCGACCGTCTCGCGCGTCATGAGGAAGGCCAGATCTGCTGCCGTCCGCATGGCCCAGGCATCCCCGACCCGCATGACACGCACCCCGCGATCCTCGTAGCGCCGCTGCAGCGCCTCCAGCGCCGCGGGCGCATCGCAGCCATGTGGCAGGCGCGCGTGCAACTCCGCCACCGTCACCGGCTTGGCCGACGCAAACAGGATCGCCTCGACCATGCGCTCCTGCTCGGCCGGGTGGGGGGCCTCGAACAGCGTCTCCCCGGTCACGCGCCCGCTCCGCCGGACCGGACGCGGATCGGTCCGAACATGTCATCCTGCCGCACCTCCAGCCCGCCGTTCTTGGCGAGTTCGAGCGTCGCGGCAAAGGTGGAGGCCGTGGCCGAGCGGCGACGGGCCGGATCGCTGCGCCAACCCTCGGGCAGGAAAGACATCAAGTCTATCCAGTCGGGCACATGGCCGAGGATGGGGCGCAGACGCTCCAGCGCCTCCTCCATCGTCCAGACGCCGTCGCGATCCATGACGAAGGGTCGGAAATTGTCCCGCGTGCGGGTCCGGGCATAGGCCTGCATCAGGTCCAGCAGGGTCGCCGTCCAGACGACCTTCCGGGTCCGTTCGCGCGACTGCGGCTCGCCCCGGGCGAAGATGTCGCGGCCAAGCTGGTCACGGGCCATCAGGCGCGCGGCGGCCTTGCGCATGGCCTCCAGCCGCTCCAACTGAAACGCCAGATGCGCGGCCAGGTCCTCGGCCGACGGCCCCTCCTCGTCGGGGTCCGGCGGCAACAGCAAGCGCGATTTCAGGAATGCGAGCCAAGCGGCCATGACGAGGTAGTCCGCCGCCAGCTCGATCCGCAACGCGCGCGCCCGCTCGACGAAGGTCAGATACTGCCGGGCCAGGTGCAGAACCGAGATCGTCCGCAGATCGACCTTTTGCGTCCGCGCCAGCGACAGCAGCAGGTCGAGCGGCCCCTCGAAGCCTTCGACGTCGACGATCAGCGCCTCGGCGGCGATCCTGTCGGCGACGTCATCACGGGCCGGTCCCTCTACGAATTCGGAATGGTCGTTCGTGGCCACACGGCCCCCTCAGGAAGTGAGGGCGTCAAGTTCCGCGCGGGCGGCCTCGGTGTCAAGTTCGACGGGGTCGGCCCGCAGCGTCAGCGCCCTGTCGGCGCGTCGCAGGCTCTCGCCCTCCAACCTCGGACAATGCGACGCGACCACCTGCAGGTCGTCCCATTCCCCGTTGCAGTGCAGCACGACATCGCAACCCGCATCCATCGCACCCCGGCAGCGGGTCGCCAGATCGCCCGGCAGCGCGCCCATGCTGATATCGTCCGTCATCAATAGGCCGTCGAACCCGATCGTGCCCCGGATCTCGGCGTGGACGGCGGGCGAGATCGTGCCGGGTTCGCCGTCGATGGCGGTATAGACGACATGAGCCGTCATCCCCATGGGCAGGTCCGCAAGCCGGCGGAACACCTCGAAATCGGTGGCGCGCAGCTGGTTCAGGGCGGCCTCGACGCGCGGCAACCCCTTGTGGCTGTCGACCGTTCCGCGGCCATGTCCGGGGATGTGCTTCATCACCGGCAGAACGCCGCCCTGCAGGCACCCTTCGGCATTGGCCCGGGCGCGGCTGGCGACCGTGTCCGTGCTGTCGCCGTAAAGGCGCGAGAGCAGGAACGGATGCGTCCGTTCCCCGGCAATGTCCGCGGTGGGCGTACAGTTCACGTCGATGCCGACGGCGCGAAGCTCCCGCGCGATCAAGGTGGCGCGCAGGAACATGGCCCGCTCGGGATCGCCGGCGCGCGACATCTGCGTCAGCGGCCGGGGCCACCGGGTCCAGAAGGGCGGGCCCAGCCGTTGCACCCGTCCGCCTTCCTGGTCGATCAGGATCGGCGCATGCCGGCCCACGCTGTCGCGCAGCGCCCCGGTCAGTGCGCGCAACCGGTCCGGCGTGTCGACGTTGCGCGCGAACAGGATAAACCCCCAGGGGTCGCTGTCGCGGAAAAACGCGGCTTCCCGTTCGGTCAGGTCGGGACCCTCGCACCCGAGGATGAAAGCCCCGGCCATCGGGTCAGCGGACCGTGACCGGGATGCAGGCCGCGTCCTTGGCCAGAAGTTCCGAACAGAAGCGGCGCGCGTCCGACGCGTCGGCGAATCCCACGACGCGCAGACGCCAGAAGTCCCGCCCGCCGGAGCGCGCCTTCTGGATCATGCGCTTCTTGCCCGCCATGTAGTCGCGGAACCGTCCCTCCAGCCGATCCCATTCCGACCGGGCCACGGCTTCGCTGTCGAAGGCGCCCAGTTGCACGACTCGCGTTCCGGGCACGACCGTGGCCGGGTCGACATCGCGCGCACCGGCGACGGGATCGGTCCGTTCCATCGGGGCGAGCGACGCCACCTCCACCCCGACGCGGGCGGCCGGTGCTTCGGTCGGCAGCTTCGCCGGTGCCGCCAAAGCCTTGCGCAACCCCGCGGGCCGCTGGCTGGGCCGCGCGGAACGGGCCACGCCCGGCACGGCCGACGGCAACGCGGCGGCGACCGAAATCTCGGGCTCCTCCTCAACGGCGGGGGCGTCATCGGCGGCGGAGGCAGAAGCTTCGACCAAGGTGCCATCGGCGCTCTCCGCCTCGATCAGGGCCAGCGTCTCTGCCACGATTCCCGCGTGCTGGAAGGCCACCGTCTCGACTTCGGCCTCCGCCGCGTTCGCTTCGGGCTGTGCCTCGGCCACGGCCTGCTCGGCGATTTCCCTGCGCTCGCCCAGTGCCGGCGCGTCGAGCGCGACGGGCGGCGGGGCCAGCACGATCTGGTCGGGCGCGGGCGCCGCCGCCCCGCCGGACGTGATATCGGACAGCGCCAGGCCCTGGAACGGTGCGACCGTGCCGCCGGGATTCTCGGGCGCGACGCGCATCGGGCCTTCGACGGCGCGAACGACCGGCACCCCCGACACGTCGCGGAACGCCAGGTCGACGGCCCAGAACGCCATCGCCCCGGTCAGACCGATCGACGTCACCGCCCCGGCCCAGTTCACGAAGCCGAAGTTGCGCGCGGCTTCCATCAGACGCGAAGGTTCCTCCACGCCGTAATCGGCGCCGTAATAGTCGAGATCCGCCATGTGCCTGCCCTCCACCGGCCGGGCGGCGTTGCCCGACGGGTTGTGTGATCACTGCCAATGGACGCGACGTTGATCGCCGCTGTCCGCCTCTGCTCGTCCCCGCGTCGCCGCCGCCCCTTAGGGGGTCTTCAACGCATCTCCGTCGCGGGTTCGACACCAAGGATACCCAAACCGGCCGCGATTACAATGGAGACGGCCCGGGCCAGCGCCATCTTCGCGCGGCTTGTGTCGGGATCGTCCTGCAGGAAGCGCAGGCCCGTCTCCTCATTGCCCCGGTTCCAATGGGCGTGCAGCCCGGATGCCAGGTCATACAGGTAGAACGCGA
Source organism: Jannaschia sp. S6380 (assembly GCF_023015695.1). NCBI lineage: Bacteria > Pseudomonadati > Pseudomonadota > Alphaproteobacteria > Rhodobacterales > Roseobacteraceae > Jannaschia > Jannaschia sp. S6380. Next base: position 155,823 of record NZ_JALKAS010000001.1, on the reverse strand, counting down.
TGCGGTGCGGCTCATGCGTGCGGGCGGCGATCTCGACCAGGCGGGGCCATTCGGCCAGCTTCGCGGCCAGGGCCATCTCTGCCTCGTGGTCCAGCAGGGACAGGTCGGCCGTACGCAGCGATTCGTCGGACGCGTCGATTCCCTGCGCGGCGGCCTTACGCAGGACGGACATGACCCGCGCATGGGCGTATTGGACATAGAAGACCGGATTGTCCTTCGACTGCTCCAGCACCTTCGAGACATCGAAATCCAGCGGCGCGTCGTTCTTGCGCGTCAACATGACGAAGCGGGTGACGTCCGGGCCGACCATGTCGATCACGTCCGAAAGCGTGACGAAGGTGCCCGCCCGCTTGGACATCTTCAGCTCCTCGCCGTCGCGGGTCAGGCGGACGAGCTGCGTCAGCTTGATGTCCAGCGGAACTCGGTTGTCCGTCAGCGCGGCAACGGCCGCCTTCATGCGCTTGACGTATCCCCCGTGATCCGCCCCGAACACGTTGATGAGCGCATCGAAACCCCGTTCGACCTTGTCGAAGTGATACGCGACATCGGGCGCGAAATACGTCCAGGAGCCGTCGGATTTCTGGATCGGCCGGTCGACATCGTCACCATAGGCGGTGGAACGGAATAGCGTCTGCTCGCGCGCCTCCCAATCCTCGGGCAGCTTGCCCTTCGGCGGCTCCAGCGTGCCCCGATAGATCAGGCCCTTGTCGCGCAACGTCTCGATCGCGGCCTCGATCCGGCCCGTGCCGTAGAGGGATTTTTCGGAGAAGAACACATCCATCTCGACGCCGAGACGCGCCAGATCCTCGCGGATCAGTTCCATCATGGCGTCGGTGGCGAATTCGCGGATGTCGGCCAGCCAGTACTGTTCGCCCTTGTCCAGATAGGCATCGCCCACCTTCGCCTTCAGCGCCTCGCCCACGGGGATCAGGTAGTCGCCCGGATACACGCCGTCGGGGAAATCCACGTCCTGGCCATGCGCTTGCAGGTAGCGCAGGTAGACCGAGCGGGCCAACGTGTCGATCTGGCTGCCGCCGTCATTGATGACGTATTCGCGCGTTACGTCATGGCCCGCATATTCCAGCAGCGCGGCGAGGGCGTCGCCGAAGACCGCACCGCGGGTGTGGCCGACATGCAGGGGACCGGTCGGGTTGGCAGATACGTATTCGACATTGACCCGGCGCCCCTGCCCCATCGCGGAACGCCCGAACCCGGTGCCCTGCGTCAACACCTCCGCCACGACGTCCTGCCAGACGCGGTCCGACAGGCGGATGTTCAGAAAGCCCGGTCCCGCGACTTCCGCCGTGGCGACGCGCGGATCGCTTGCCAGCCTCGGTGCCAGCGCCTCCGCGATATCGCGCGGCTTGCGCTTGGCCGGCTTGGCCAGAACCATCGCCGCATTCGTGGCCATGTCGCCATGCGCGGGGTCGCGCGGCGGCTCGACGGCCACGTTCGTCATGTCCAGCCCGTCGGGCAACACGCCTTCGCGGGTCAGGTTGGCCAGGGCGTCCAGCGTCAGAGCACGTATGTCGGCGAAAAGGTTCATCGGTTCGGTCCGTGGATGGGGTCCCGCCCCTTTAGCGCCGGCGTGTTCGGGGTTCAACGCGTCGCGGCGACCGCCTTGGCGTCCGATATCAGGCGGTCGTGGCATTGCAGGGCGAACCTGTCCGTCATCCCGGCAACATAGTCGCCGACGATACGGGCCAGGGCCGTCTCGTCCGCGGCCTCCGACACGTCCTTGCGCCACTGCTTGGGCAATTCTCCGGGGGTCTTCAGGAAGAACGGGAACAGTTCCTCGACCACCTGCGTGACCTCGGCGCGCATGGCGACGACCGACGGCGCGCGGTACATCCGCTCGAACAGGAAGCGGCGTATGATCTTAAGGTCGGACCAGAGCGCGGGCGAGAACTGGACCACCATCCGCCCGGCATGGCGGATATCCTCGGGCGTCCGCGGATCCAGCTCGCGCAAGTTGCGCTCGGTCACGCCGATCACGTCCTCGACCAGAACGCCGAAAAAGCGGCGCAGCGCCTCGTGCCGGCGGCGATAGTAGTTCAGCCCAGGATATTTCGCGTCGACCTCCGCGAAACAGTCGCGCAGCACCGGCAGCTCGGCCAGCTCGTCGGTGGAGAACAGCTCCGCCCGGAGGCCGTCATGCAGGTCGTGGTTGTTGTAGGCGATGTCGTCGGACAGGGCGGCGACCTGCGCCTCGGCGCTGGCGTGGGTGTGCAGCTCCAGATCGTGGACCGCGTCGTATTCCGCCAGTGCGGGGGGGACCGGCTCGCCCACCGGGCCGTTGTGCTTGGCGATCCCCTCCAGCGTCTCCCATGTCAGGTTCAGGCCGTCCCATTCGGCGTAGTGACGCTCCAGCCGGGTGACGATGCGCAGCGTCTGCGCATTGTGGTCGAACCCGCCATAGGGCGCCATCAGCCGGTCCAGCGCCTCCTCGCCCGTATGGCCGAACGGGGTATGTCCCAAGTCATGGGCCAGGGCGACCGCCTCGGTCAGTTCGATGTTCAGCCCCAGGTGCTTGGCGATCGTGCGGGCGACCTGCGCGACCTCGATCGAATGGGTCAGGCGGGTGCGGAAATAGTCGCCCTCATGCTCGATGAAGACCTGCGTCTTGTGCTTGAGGCGGCGGAACGCGCTCGCGTGGATGATCCGGTCGCGATCGCGCTGGAAGGGCGAGCGGAAGGCGCTCTCCTCCTCGGGGTGCAGCCGCCCGCGGGTCCGGGCAGGGTCGCAGGCGAAGGGGACGGTCAAAGGGGGGCCTCACTTGGCAGGCGGCGTCGGGCCCCATATATCCACCCTGTCAGCGATGCACGACCCCCGAGGCGAACCGATGGATCTTTCACTGCCCCCCCAGGTGACCCAGCGCGCCTACGAGCGCCTGGCCGAGATCGGCGCCGGCGATCAGGGCAAGGCCCTGCGCGTGGCGGTCGAGGGCGGAGGCTGCTCGGGTTTTCAGTACCAGATCGAACTCGACACGCCCGCCGACGGCGACCTGGTGCTGGAGGGCGAGGGTCAGAAGGTCGTGGTGGACGAGGTTTCGCTGCCGTTCCTGTCGAACGCGGTGATCGACTTCACCGAGGAGCTGATCGGCGCGCGCTTCACCGTCCAGAATCCGAACGCCGCCAGCAGCTGCGGCTGCGGGGTCAGCTTCTCGATGTGACGCCGCCCGCGGTCAGCCGCAGGAACCGCGCCAGAAGCGCAGCCGTCGCTGCCGCGAGGCCCACGACCAGGCCCAGCCAGATGCCCGTGGGCCCCATGCCGAACAGGAAGCCGAGGACGTAGCTGGCCGGGATGCCCAGCGCCCAGTAAGACACGATCGCGTAGATCATCGGAAGCTGGGTGTCCTGGATCCCGCGCAGCATGCCCAGCGACATGACCTGCCCCGCATCAACCAATTGGAAAAGGGCCGCCAGTACCAGCAGATGCACCCCCAGGATCAGGATTTCGGGCGCCATCGGATCGGCCGGGTCGAGGAACAGGCCGATGATCCACGGCCCGCCCCCCAGGTACAGGATCACCGCCAGCACCACCGCGACAGCCGACAGGATCGACGCCGCCAGCGCCGCGCGGCGCAGGCCCACGCCATCGCCCTGCCCCCAGGCTCGTCCCACGCGCACGGTGACGGCCGAGGATAGGCCCAGATGCACCATGAAGGTCAGCGCGGCGATCTGGATCGCGATGCCGTGCGCCGCAAGCGCGACCGTTCCCAGCCACCCCATCATCAGCGCAGAGGCCGCGAAGAGGCCGGACTCCGACAGATGCGTCAGCCCGATGGGCCAGCCCAGCCGGAAGATCTGGCCGAAGATCGGCCAGTCGGGGCGGTGAATGTTGCGGAACAGCTCGAACCTCGCCATGCCGGGGCCGCGCGTGACGTAGACCGCCAGCACCAGCGTCGTCAGCACATGCACCGAGACGGAGGCCGCTGCGGCCCCCCGGAGTCCCATTTCGGGAAAGCCCGCATTGCCGAAAATCAGAAGCCAGTTCAGCAGGATGTTCAGCGCGGCGCCGGCCAGGGTCGCGAGCAGCACGATCCGCGTCCGCTCCAGCGCCGAAAGGTGGCTCCGCAGGGCCGCGGTCAGCAGCGCGGGGATCATGCCCAGCCCGGCGATCCGCAGATAGGCCTGCGCGTCCGCCGCGACCCCCGGCGTCTGGCCGAGCGCCAGAAGGATCGGCTCCGACCAGGTCATCGCCGGGGCCATGACCAGCCCCGTGAGCAGCGACAGCCACAACCCCATGCGCGCCACGCGGCGGACATGGACCTCGTCGTCGCGCCCGATGGCGCCGGCGGCCATCGGCATGCAGGCGACCGCAAAGCCGGAGCCCAGGACGAAGAGCGTGAAGAAATAGGATGTGGCCAGCGTCGCCGCCGCCAGCGCCGCAACCGAGTAGCGGCCCAGCATCAACGTATCCGTCAGCCCGATCAGCACCTGCGCGACCTGGCTGCCCACCAGTGGCAGGCCGAGGGCGAGCGTGCGCCTCAGATGATGGGACAGCGTTTCCGACATGACCCCGCGGTAGCGCCCGGGCGAAGCCGAGGCAAGACGGTCAGGCGTCGAGGCGGTCCTGCGCGCCGTTCACGACATGGACCACCTCGCGCCGGCGGACCTCCAGTTCGGCGCGGTCGTCCGGATCGGCGACCGCCGCGATGGCGTCTGTCAGCAGATCCAGCAGGCGCGTCCCGTCGGCGACCACGGCTTTCAGCGCCGTGCCCTCGGTCAGGTCGCGGATCCCGCCCCGCACGATGTCGGTCAGGCTTCGGTCCGGGCCGGCATCGTGCTGGCGCGCCGTCAGCATCTGCGCGACATCGGCGGCCAACACGTCCAGGATGTCATGCCAACGCACCAGGATCTCGGTCGCCTCGGGGTCGGTCCCCTCGACGTCGATCCGGCCGATGGCCTGATGCAATTCCTCCTGCAACCGGATCAGGTCGCGGGTCGATGGCGGCAGCCGTTCGTCCGACGACGGATCGACGGTTTCCGTCGCAACCATGTTGTTCGCCGCAAGCTGCGGGGGTGTCGCCGGTTCAGTCATCCCGTTCTCCCTTTGCGAGAGAACCGTCTCGCAGGACGGGCGGTTCCGACAACGAAAAAGGAGCGCCCCGACGGACGCCCCTTCCATCGTCGGCAGGAAACCGATCAGCCGACGATTTCGAGCCCCGAGAAGAAATACGCGATCTCTTCCTTGGCGGTGTCCGGGCCATCCGAGCCGTGAACGGAATTCTCGCCGATGGAGAGCGCGTATTCCTTGCGGATCGTGCCCTCGGCCGCGTCGGCGGGGTTGGTGGCACCCATGACTTCGCGGTTCTTGGCGATAGCATCCTCGCCCTCGAGGACCTGCACGACGATCGGCTCCGACGACATGAACTCGCACAGTTCGTCATAGAACGGACGATCCTTGTGGACCTCGTAGAACTTGCCGGCCTGTGCCTTCGTCAAGTGGATGCGCTTCTGGGCGACGACGCGCAGGCCCGCCTCCTCCAGCTTGGCGACGATGGCGCCGGTCAGGTTGCGCTTGGTGGCGTCGGGTTTGACGATCGAGAAGGTACGCTCGGTGGCCATTCGGAACTCTCCTGGGTTTGACGTTTGGCGGCGCCTTAGCAGGGGCCGCGGGGGAAGGGAACCGCCCGGTTGACAAGGCGTGGATGGCCCCGCATGGCACGGCCATGCTGCAGATCACCGACCTGAACTACTCCGTCGCGGGCCGCTCTCTTCTCGAGGGGGCGAGCGCGACCATTCCCGACGGCCACAAGGTCGGGCTGGTCGGGCGCAACGGCACCGGAAAGACGACCCTGTTCCACCTCATCCGGGGCGAGCTTGCCCCCGACGCGGGCGAAATCGTGCTGCCCGCCCGCGCCCGTATCGGCGGCGTCGCGCAGGAGGTGCCGTCCTCCGGCGTCACGGTCCTGCAGACGGTGCTGGATGCAGATACCGAGCGTGCATCGCTGATGGCCGAGGCCGAGACGGCGACCGACCCCGCCCGCATCGCCGACGTGCAGGCGCGCTTGCAAGATATCGACGCCTGGTCCGGCGAGGCGCGCGCGTCGAGCATTCTCAAGGGTTTGGGATTCGAAGTTCACGAACAGAGGCGTCCCTGTTCCGACTATTCCGGTGGTTGGCGGATGCGCGTGGCCTTGGCCGGCGTGCTGTTCGCCCAGCCCGATCTGCTGCTTCTGGACGAGCCGACCAACTATCTCGACCTCGAAGGGGCGCTGTGGCTGGAGAGCTATTTGGCGAGATACCCCCATACGGTCATCATCATCAGCCACGATCGCGGCCTGCTGAACCGCGCCGTCGGCGGCATCCTGCACCTCGAGGACAAGGGCCTGACCTACTATACCGGGCCCTACGACACCTTCGTCAAGATGCGGGCCGAAAAGCGGGCCGGCCAGGCGGCGGCGGCGGCCAAGCAGGTGGCGCAGCGCGCCCATCTGCAGAGCTTCATCGACCGCTTCAAGGCCAAGGCCACCAAGGCCAAGCAGGCCCAAAGCCGGGTCAAGATGCTGGAACGGATGGAGACGATCACCGCGCCCGAGGATGCCGCCCGCGTCGTCTTCACCTTCCCCCGCCCCGAGGAATTGTCGCCCCCCATCGTCCGGCTGGAAGGCGCGGCCGTGGGTTACGGCGGGGAGCCCGTGCTGAAACGGCTGAATGTGCGCATCGATCAGGACGACCGCATCGCCCTCCTGGGCCGGAACGGCGAGGGAAAATCAACGCTTTCCAAGCTGTTGTCCGACAGACTTCAACCATGCGAGGGAGACAAGGTCGCCTCGTCGAAACTGCGCATCGGCTATTTCGCGCAGCATCAGGTGGACGAGTTGCATGTCGACGAGACCCCGCTGGAGCATCTGCGCCGCGAACGCCCCGACGACGCGCCGCCGAAATTGCGCGCGCGTCTGGCCGGGTTCGGGCTGGGCGTTGATCAGGCGGACACGGTGGTGGGGCGGCTGTCGGGGGGACAGAAGGCGCGGCTGTCGTTGCTTCTGGCGACGTTGGACGCGCCACATATGTTGATCCTAGACGAACCGACGAACCACCTCGACATCGAAAGCCGCGAGGCACTGGTCGAGGCGCTGACGGCCTATACCGGCGCCGTCGTGCTGGTCAGCCACGACATGCATCTGTTGAGCCTCGTGGCGGATCGGCTGTGGCTGGTGAAGGGCGGCTCGGTCGGGCCTTATGACGGCGATCTGGAACAGTACCGCAGGATGCTGCTGCAAGGTGAAGAACGTCCTGCAAAATCCCGACAGGAAAAGAAAAAGATGCCCGTCAGTCGGGACCAGATTCTGGAACTGCGATCCGAGACGCGCAAGGCCGAGGCGCGGGTGCGCAAGATCGACGAGATGCGCGACAAGCTGGCCAAGAAGCTGGCGGACCCCGCGCTCTACGAGGATGGACGGACGGGCGAGCTTGAGACCTGGAACAAGAAATACGCCGAGGTCATGGCCGCGGCAGACAGGGCCGAGGCCATCTGGATGCAGGCAATGGAAACCCTTGAGCAGGCAGAGAAATAGCGTGTCACCCCCTGTGCACCCCGCGTACACCCCCCGCGCATACGTCCGGATGCCTCAGGCATGACCGCGAACGAGCTGATCACGGCGTTCACGGCGCTTTTCGTCATCATCGACCCGATCGGACTGGCGCCGATCTTCGTCGCCATGACGGCGGGAATGCCAGCGCAGGCCCGGCGGGCGATCGCGATCCGCGCCTGCGCCGTGGGCGCGGCCCTCCTGATCGTGTTCGCGCTGGCGGGCGAAGCGGTGCTTAACTTCCTCGGCATCTCCATGCCGGCCTTCCGCATCGCGGGTGGTCTACTGCTGTTCCTTACCGCGCTGGAGATGCTGTTCGAGAAACGCCAACCCAAGCGCGAAGGGCGGGCGGAGGAGCCGACATCCGATCCCTCCGTCTTCCCGCTGGGCCTTCCCCTGATCGCGGGGCCGGGGGCCATCGCGACGATGATCCTGCTGACCGACGGCGCCGCCCCGCTGGGCACGGCGCAGGCCATCGGGGTGATGCTGACGGTGATCGGCGTCGTGTTCGTGCTGTTCATGCTGGCCACCCCGATGGAACGCCTTCTCAAGCCGACGGGGATCAACGTGGTGACGCGCCTTCTGGGGATGCTGCTGGCGGCGCTGTCGGTGCAGTTCGTCCTGGACGGGCTTGCGGATCTTCCGGGTTGGTTATGACCGCGACCGGGCCTAGATACCGGTGATGACGGGCGACGACACGGCTTCCCTTATCTATCTGACGCTTTTTGGGCTGCTGATCGGCGGATCCTATCTGATCGTCAACCGGCGGCGGATGGGACAGGTCGCGCAGCATGCGGCGATCTGGTTCTTCATCTTCGTCGGGGCCGTTCTGGTTTTCGGCAACTGGGACAGGATCGAGCGCGCCGCCCTGCCCCGCCAGACCGTGATCACGGGGGCCGACGGCGTCGTCGTCGACCTGCCGCGCCGTCGTGACGGGCACTACTACATGGAGTTGGAGGTGAACGGCGTGCCGCTGGATTTCGTCGTCGACACCGGGGCGACGGACCTCGTCCTGAGCCGGGACGACGCGCGGGCCATCGGGATCGAACCCGACGAACTACGCTATCTTGGGCAGGCCTTTACGGCGAACGGCCCCGTCCGGACGGCGAATGTCCGGCTGGACGAAGTCGTGCTGGGCGAAACCGTTGACGAGAACGTCCCGGCCGTCGTCACCGAAGGCGACCTGTTCCAGAGTCTGCTGGGCATGTCGTACCTGCAGAATTTCGGCCGCATCGTGATCGAGGACAATCGCCTGCAGCTAATCCGCTGAAACGGTTCCCGCCGCGTGCCGGCCGTTTGCCCGGCCGGTGGAACGCCCCTATGGTCGCGTCATGACCGCCGAGACGTTCCAAGCCCCGGGCCCCCTGACCGTCCGGCCCGACCGGGTGCGCGTGGCCGCCGTTGACGGGACGGCGCGGTGATGACCGGCGCCGCCCGCGCGCTGATGCCCGATTATCTGCGGCTGGTCGCGCTTTTCGGCATCGTGGTCGTGAACATCCAGTACATCGCCTTCTCGGCCCTTTCGGACCTGACCGAGGTCGCCAAGGACACCGCGGCGGACGCGATCACGATCTGGCTCGTGAACGGTCTGGCGCTTCTCAAGACCTATGGCCTCTTCTCCTTCATGTTCGGGGTCGGGCTCGGGTTCCTCATGCGGGCCACGGCGCGGCGCGGCCTGCCGTTCGGACGGATCTATCGCAACCGGATGATCGGCCTGCTGATCCTGGGCCTCCTGCATGGATGCCTGTTCTTCCCGGGCGACATTCTGACGATCTACGCCATCACGGGCTCGATCCTGTACCTGTTCCGGGACTGGCCGATCGGGCGGCTGGTGCGCGTGGGCAGTCTCCTCCTGGTCGCGCAGGCCATCATCGCGCCGTTGGCATTTCTATTGGCGCCGGAGACGCCGCCCGAGATCGTCGCGATGGAACGGGCCGTGCTGACCAATGGCGGATTCCTCGATGCGGTGATCTTCCGCAGCGTTGGCTTCGTCTTCGTGCTGCCCTTCCTTCTGGAGGTTCAGGGGCTTTCGGCATTGGGGTGGTTCTGCCTCGGCCTCGCAGCGGTGAAATCGGGGATGATCGACGATGCGCGGCACCCGCTCTGGCAGCGGGCCTGGCGCGTCTGCCTGGTGCCGGGGGTCGGGCTCGGCCTTCTGGGGGCCGCGTTGTGGCAATGGGGCCCGACGGCTGTCGGGGCGGGGCTGGTGATCGCCGCGGCCCCGATCGCGACGCTGGGTTACTTGGGAGCAATCGCGGCATTGTCGCGGCCGCCGGGTCGGATCATGACTCATGTCCTGGCCGCCGGGGGGTCGAGCCTGAGCATCTACCTGGGCCAGTCGATCATCCTCACGACGATCTTCTCGGGCTATGGGCTGGGCCTGTGGGGTGAGGTCGGCATACCGGTGGCGGTGGCCATCGCGGTGGGGACGACGGTGGTGCTGATCGGGGCGCTGGTCCTCTGGCGCAGATGGTTCGCCTTCGGACCGTTCGAATGGCTGCTTCGGCGCGTGACATACGGTCGGCAACCCACCGCACCGGTCGGGCGCGATTAGACCGGATCAGGCCTCGCGCGGGCAGTTGCGCGACAGGCAGTTGGGCGGCATCGGCTGTGCCGGCTTGGCGATCGGCAAGCCCTGCACGTCCGGCAGGATCACGGGCGTCGCCCCGGCGGGGGCGGCCAGACAGCAGAGGAGGAGAAGCACGCGCATCCGTGCAAACGCCGATGCGGCGATCGGGTTCCCGTCAATCGACGTTCTTCGATGCCTTTTCCGCCCATTTGCCCGACTCCTCCGACCAGTAGCGGGCCGCACAGCCGGCATCGGTCAAACTCTTCCACTGCAGCCGCGCCGCCTGCACCGCCGCAGCGTCGAGGCCGTCGAACAGAATGCAGCAGCGGCGCATCTCGCGCACCTCGGTCGGCGCGACGAGGGCGCCGTCGACCGCCATGAGGCACTGGGGTTCGTTGGTCGCGGCGCCGGCGGTCAGCAGGATCGGCTGGCGGGTATCGTCGGGGCCGCCGGCCAGACCATGTGCCAGAAAGGAGGTGGGCGGCCCCTGCCACAGCGCGTCATCGAACCGGACAAGCCGGTCCCTGTCCGTCCCGCGCACGGCCACGCGCCACTCCTGCTCCAGGCAGCGGCCCAGCAAGGTCGCCAGCGTGCGTTCGACGGGATCGCGGGTCAGGTGGTAGAAATAGACCTCACCCATCGTCCTTCGTCTCGTAACCGTCGCGGATGAACCGGTCGAGCGCGCGCACGCCCCAGCCGGTGGCGCCCGCGGGCGACAGGTCCGTGCCCTTTGAGACGGAGGCGACGCCCGCGATGTCGAGGTGGATCCATGGGGTGTCGTCGCGCACGAAGCGTTGCAGGAACTGCGCCGCGGTGATCGAGCCGGCGGGTCGGCCGCCGACGTTCTTCATGTCGGCCACGCGGGACTTGAGCTGCTTGTCGTAGGCCTCGCCCAGCGGCATGCGCCAGGCCCCCTCGCCGGTGGCGCGCGCGGCCTTGAGGAAGGCGTCGGCGAGCTTGTCGTCATTGGCGAACACGCCCGCGTTCTCGTGACCGAGGCCGATGATGATCGCGCCGGTCAGGGTGGCGAGGTCGATCATGCCGGTGGGCGCGAACCGGTCCTGCGCGTACCACATCACGTCGCAGAGGACGAGACGGCCCTCGGCGTCGGTGTTGATGACCTCGACCGTGTCGCCCTTCATGGATTTCACGACGTCGCCGGGGCGGGTGGCGCGGCCGTCGGGCATGTTCTCGACGAGGCCGACGAGGCCCACGACATTGGCGCGCGCCTTGCGGGCGGCGAGCGTGTGCATGACACCCGCGACGGTGCCGGCCCCGCCCATGTCCATGGTCATGTCCTCCATCCCCGCGGCGGGTTTGAGGGAGATGCCGCCGGTGTCGAAGACCACACCCTTGCCGATCAGCGCGAAGGGCTTCTCGTCGCCGCCGCCGTTCCAGCGCATGACCACGACCTTGGAGGGACTTTCCGACCCCTGCCCCACGGCCAGAAGCGTACGCATGCCGAGCTTCTTCAGCTCGGCCTCCTCCAGCACTTCGACCTCGACGCCCAGATCGCGCAACGCCTCCAGCCGGGTGGCGAAGGCGGTGGTGGTCAGGACGTTCGCGGGGGCATTGACCAGATCACGGGTCAGGAACACGCCTTCGGCCGCGGCGCGGGCATCGGCGAAGGCGTACTCTGCCGCGTCCGCGTCGGTGACCATGACGGTGACGGGCGCGGCGGCCGGGGTCTTGTCGCCATCCTTGGGCGTCTTGTGATCGGCGAAGTCGTAGCCGCGCAGCACCGCGCCCAGAACCACGTCGGTCAGCCGCCGGTGCGCCGCGCCGAGGATCAGCAATTCGCGCCCGCCCCGCAGCTTGGCCAACGCGGCACCGCCGGCCATCGCGCGGGCCAGCGGCGCGCGCTTGTCCAGCCGGACGATCGCCACGGTCGACGCGGCGAGCCCGGCAGGAAAGCCCAGCTCCAGCACGTCGCCCTCGGACAGTTTTTCCCAGGCGGGCGATTCCACGGCGCGCTTGACGGCGCCCTTGGTCAGCCGGTTCAGGCGACGCGCCTCGACGCCGAGGGCGCCGGCGGGCGGCACGATACATGCGATCACGCCCTCGGCCGCGGCCAACGCGTCGAGATCGGTCTGGGTGAAGGTGATTTCGGCGGGGGCGGTCATGTCGATCTCCGGACGGATTGCGGTTCGCGCGGACCCTATGCGCGGGCCGCGCGACATTCCAGACGCCCCGCGCGATCGGGGCTTTGATGCCCCCGCCTTCCCCGCTAGGAAGGGGGGCGTGACGGCCCGCCGGGGGGATGCTTGGCACTATTCGACAGATACCTCGCCGGTCAGCTGCTGGTCTATTTCGGGTTCTTCAGCCTGGTCCTGGTGGCGGTCTATTGGGTCAATCGGGCGATCAGCCTGTTCGACAGCCTGATCGCCGGCGGCTCCAGCGTGATCACTTTCCTGGAATTCACCGCGCTGGCGCTGCCCAACGTAATCTATGCGGTGCTGCCGGTCTCGGCGCTGGTGGCAACGCTGTACGGGATCAATCGCCTGTCCTCGGACAGCGAGATGGTCGTGGCGCAGACGACCGGCCTGTCGCCTTGGCGGCTGGCCCGACCGGTGCTGGCCTTCGGGCTCGTCGTGGCGCTGATGGTTTCGGTGCTGGGGCACGTGCTGGTGCCGCTGTCCCGCACCGCCCTGGCCGAACGGGGGGCGGAGCTGTCCCGCGACGTCACCGCACGCTTCCTGAAGGAAGGCGAGTTCCTGCATCCCGGCCGCGGCGTCACCGTCTATGTGCGCGAGATCACGCCGCAGGGCGAGTTGCTGGGCCTGTTCCTGCAGGATCGCCGCAACGCCGCGATGCGCACGTCCTACACCGCGGAACGCGCAATTCTGGTGCGGGTGGACGGCACGACGCGCCTCGTGATGTTCGACGGAATGGCGCAGACCCTGCAGGTCGAGGATCGCAGCCTGGTCACGACCACGTTCCAGGATTTCGCCTATGATCTGGCAGGGCTCGCCGGCGGCGACGACGGCGCGCGGCGCCGCGACCCGCGCGAGATGCCGACGCCCGCCTTGCTGCGCGCCGATGCCGAGACGCAGGCGGTGACCCGCAAGGATGTCGCCAAGCTGCGATCCGAGGGGAACGTGCGCTTCTCCGAGGCCCTGTTCGCGCTGGGCCTGCCGCTGCTGGCACTGGGGTTCCTGATGCTCGGCGGCTATTCGCGCTTCGGCCTCTGGCGGCAGATCCTGGGCGCGGTGGTGGCGGCGATCCTGCTGAAGATGCTGGCCAACGTGACCGAGACGGCCGCCCGCGACGACGCCGCGCTCTGGTGGACGGTCTACATCCCCGCCATCCTGACGCTGGCGCTGGGCTTCGCGCTGGTCTGGCGTGACACGCGGGGGCCGCACCTGATCCGGCCACGCGGCGACGGGGCGCCGGCATGACGCTGCAGATCTACATCGCGCGCCGGTTCCTGTGGCTGCTGTTCATCGTGGCGCTGGTGTTCACGGGTCTGCTGCTGCCCATCGACCTGATGGAGCAGTTGCGCCGCCTAGATGGCGAGGACGCAGGCGTGGGCGACGGGCTGCGGCTGGCGGCGCTGAACCTGCCTGCGGCGCTGTACCAAATCCTGCCGCTGATCGTGATCCTGGCGACGCTGGCGCTGTTCCTGTCGCTGGCGCGATCCTCGGAACTGGTGGTGATCCGGGCAGCCGGACGCTCGGCGCTGCGTGCGGCCTTCGCGCCGGTCGTGGCCGCCGTGCTGGTCGGCGTGACGGCGCTGTTGATGCTGAACCCGATCGTCGCCGCCACCCAATCCGCCTATGAGCGCGAGATCGCGCGCTTCCGCACCGGGATCAGCAGCGTCCTGTCGGTGAGCGAAGAAGGCGTCTGGCTGCGGCAGGGCGACGGATCGGGGCAGACGGTCATCCGCGCCGCGCGGTCCTCGCTGGACGGAACCGTGTTGTTCGAGGCGACCTTCATCGCCTTCGATGCCGCCGGCACCCCGCAGGAGCGGGTCGACGCACGACGGGCCGAACTGTCGAGCGGCGAATGGCTGCTGGAGGATGCCAAGCGTTGGCCACTGGCCACGTCGAACAATCCCGAACGCGACGCGCAGGCCGTGCCGGTGGCAACGATCCCGTCATCGCTGACGCGGGCGCAGATCCGCGACAGTTTCGGTGTCCCCTCCTCGATCCCGATCTTTCAGCTTCCGGGCTTCATCCGGCAGCTGGACGCGGCGGGGTTCTCGGGCCTGACGCACCGTGTCTGGCTGCATATGGAGCTGGCCAACCCCGTGATGCTGGCAGCGATGGTCTTGATCGGGGCCGCGTTCTCCATGCGCCACGCCCGCGCGGGACGCTCCGGGGTGATGGTGCTCGCGGCGCTTCTGCTGGGGTTCGGGGTCTTCTTTCTGCGCAACTTCGCGCAGGTTTTGGGCGAGAACGGCCAGTTGCCGGTGGCGCTGGCGGCCTGGTCGCCGCCGGTGGCCGCGATCCTGCTGTCGGTCGGAATCATCCTGCATCTGGAGGACGGGTGATGCGGCTCGTCCTGGCGCTGATCGCGGCCCTGCTGGCCTTGCCGGCCATGGCGCAGCAGGGGCCGGCCACGCTCGTCGCGGACCGGATCGCCTTCGACGAGGAGACGCTGACGGCAGCCGGCAACGTGGAAATCTTCGCGGACGGCCGGATCCTGAGGGCACGGCGGATCACCTACCTGCGCGACGAGGACCGCGTGGTGGTCGAGGGGCCGCTGACGCTGCTGGACGGGCCGGACACGATCCTGGTGGCGGATTTCGCGACGCTCGGAGCGGATCTGCGCGCCTCGGTCCTGCAGGGCGCGCGGCTGGTGCTGGACCAACAGTTGCAGATCGCCGCCACCGAAATCGCGACGGGGGCCGAGGGGCGATACACGCAGCTCTACCAGACCGTCGCCTCCTCCTGCGAGGTCTGCGCGGCGAACCCCGTGCCCCTGTGGCAGATCCGGGCGCGGCGGGTGGTGCATGACCGCGAGGAACGACAGCTCTATTTCGAGGGCGCGCGGTTCGAGGTGGCGGGCTTACCGATCGCCTGGTTCCCGCGCCTGCGCCTTCCGGACCCGACGCTGGAACGGGCCACCGGCGTCCTGGCGCCGCGTTTCTCGGCGGACGACCTGCTGGGGACCGGTGTGACGGTGCCTTATTTCATCGCGCTTGGCCCGTCGCGGGACCTGACGCTGCTGCCCTTCGTAACCAATACCGAAACGCGCAGCATGGGCTTCCGCTATCGTCAGGCCTTCGACAACGGCGCGGTCGAGGTGACGGGCGCCGTGTCCGACGACAACGTTCTGGGCGACGACCTGCGCGGCTATCTGTTCGCGGACGGCACGTTCTTTCTCGACCGCGATTATCGGCTGGAGTTCGACCTGGAGCTGGCGAGCGACGAGACATACCTTCTGAATTACGACATCACCGAGAAGGACCGGCTGGACAGTCGTCTGGCGATCACGCGGGTTGACCGCGAAGACCGGTTCCTGGCCGAGATCGTGGCCTACGACACGCTGCGGGCGGGCGAGTCGAACCGCTTCCTGCCGACCCCGGTCGTCACGGTCGAGCGTCAGCGCCGCGAGCCGCGTCCGGTGCTGGGCGGTGACCTTACCTGGACGCTGCAGGCGCATGCGCGGCGGCGGGCGGCCGAGACCGTGCCGCCGGACCTGCCGATGAACGCCGCGCGCGACGTGCAGCGGGCATCGGCCGCCGTCGACTGGCGGCGCACCCGGGTTCTGGACGCGGGGCTGGTGGCGACCGGCCTGGCGGGGCTGCATGCCGATGCCTACAACGTCCAGCAGGATCCGGACTTTCCCGATGATCCGTTCATGCGCGCGGTGCCCTATGCCGGGCTGGAGTTGCGGCTGCCGCTGGCGCGGGGCACGCCGGGCGGCGTCCGCCATGTCGTCGAGCCCGCGGCACAGCTGCTGTTCACGCCGGGCGACCGGCGCCGCACCCCCGACGAAGACAGCCTGACGCCCGAATTCGACGAGGGGAACCTGTTCGCCATCTCGCGTTTTGCCGGCCGCGACCGGCGCGAGCTGGGCAACCGCGCGAATGTCGGGGTGACCTATACCCGGTTCGATCCGTCGGGCTGGCAGACAGGTGCCACCGTCGGCCGTGTTTGGCGAAACGCCGATCTCGACCAGTTCCGCGACGGAACGGGTCTGGACGGCACCGCCTCGGATTGGCTGATCGCCATCAGCGGCGGGTTCGAGGACCGGTTCCAGTTCACGCAGCGCGCGCTGATCGACGACGCACTGGACGTGTCGCGGGCCGAGACGATCCTGCGGTGGCGCGGCGACCGGCACGCGCTCGAGACGCGCTACACCTGGCTCGAATCCGACGCCGAGGCCGGGCGACCGCTGGACACGTCCGAATGGGAGATGGACGCGGCCTACGACCTCGGGGTCGACTGGACGGGGCGGGTGAACTGGCGGTATGACTTCGTGACAAACGACGCCAGCCGCGCCGGTCTCGGCCTGACCTATCGGTCCGATTGCGTGACGGTCGATTTCGACGTGGAGCGGCGCTTCACCTCGAATGACGACCTGGAACCATCGACCAAGTTCGGCCTGGGCGTGGAACTGGCGGGCTTCGGGGCGGACGATCGACGCAAGAGGCGGCGGCGCTGCGGAATTTGAAGGGGCGGGCGATGAGACGAATTCTGGCGACATTCCTGGTCGCGCTATGGGCGCTTGGCGCGCCGGCGGCGGCGCAGCAACCGTTCGCGGCCGCGGCCACGGTGAACGGAACGGCGATCACCAATTTCCAGGTCCAGCAGCGGGCGCTGTTCTTCAGCCTGCTGCGCGCGCCCGGGGCCGATACTGAGACGGTGACGGAAAAGCTGATCGACGAAACCCTGCAGATCCAGGCGGCGCGCGACGCCGGCGTCGAGCTGTCGCCCGAGGAGCTTGACGAAGGGCTCGTGGAATTCGCGTCCCGCGTGAACCTGACCCCGGATGAGTTCATCACGGCGCTGGAGCGGGCGGGCGTCGCACCGGAGACGTTCCGAGACTTCGTGCGGAACGGCCTGTACTGGCGGCGCCTCGTGCAGCAGCGGTTCGGCCCGCGCGCGCGGCCCTCCGAAGCGGAAGTGGCGCGGACCCTGGCCCGTGGCGGGTCGGGTGACGTGCGCGTCCTCCTGTCGGAGATCGCGCTTCCGTTGACGCCGGAAAACCAGGCCGAGACGCAGGCCCTTGCCGCGCGCCTGTCCGAAACGATCCAAGGCCAGGCCGCGTTCGAACGGGCGGCGCGCACCTACTCGCGGTCGAACAGCGCCCGCGCCGGCGGGCGGATCGACTGGGTCGCGTTGTCCGACCTGGCGCCCCCGATTGCCAGCCAGGTGCTGGCGCTTGCCCCCGGCGAGGTGTCGGAGCCGATCAACCTGGGCGGTTTCATCGGCTTGTTCCTGCTGCGCGATCTGGACGAAAGCGGTGCCTCGGCGTCCGAGGCGGCGTCAATCGACTATGCCGAATACCTGATCCCCGGCGGGCGCACGCCCGAGGCGCTGTCGGCCGCGGCGCGCCTGCGGACGCGTGTCGACGTCTGCGACGACCTTTACGGCGTGGCGAAGGGGGCGCCCGAGGGCACGTTGACCCGACGCGTGGCACAGCCATCCGATCTGCCCGCCGACCTGCGGCAGGAATTGGCCAAGCTGGACGCTGGCGAGGCGTCGACCCTTCTGACGCGGGACGGGTATCTGCGCTTCGTGATGATGTGCGAGCGCGTGTCGAATCCGTCGGAGGAGGCATTCCAGGCACTGGGCCAGCAGATCCTGAACCAGCGTCTGACCAGCTATGCGCAGGGGTATCTCGACGAATTGCGGGCCGATGCCATCATCACCCGCTGACGGCCCGCCCCTGGCGGTCACCTGCGGCGAGCCGGCCGGAATCGGCCCCGAAGTCGTGGCGAAGGCCCGCGCCATCGCCCCCGATATCCCCTTCTTCGTGATCGGAAACCCGGACCATTTCGCCGGTTTCGACGTACCGACCCGTGTGATCGACGCGCCGGATCGGGCGTCGGCGGACACGCTGTGCATCCTGCCGCACGACATTCCCGGACCGGCGCGCCCCGGTCAGCCCGACCCGGCCCAGGCCGTCGGCGTGATCTCGGCTATCGCGCGGGCGGTGGCGCTGGCGACCGAGGGCCGGGCCTCCGGGGTGGTCACCGCGCCGATCCACAAGAAGGCGCTGAAGGACGGCGCGGATTTTCCCCATCCGGGTCATACCGAATACCTGGCGGCGCTGTCGGGCGGGGTCGACGTGGTGATGATGCTGGCCTGCCCCGAACTGCGTGTCGTGCCGGCCACGATCCACATCGCGCTGTCGGAGGTGCCGGCCGCCCTGACGTCCGACGCGTTGGAACGGGTCCTGCGCGTCACCCATGCTGGGCTGCGCCGCGATTTCGGCATCGCGCGGCCCCGCATCGCCGTGGCCGGGTTGAACCCCCATGCCGGCGAAGGCGGCACGATGGGGCGGGAGGAGGTATCGTGGATTGCCGACCTGGTCGCGCGTTTGGCACCCGACCTGGGCTGTTTCGGCCCCCTGCCCGCCGACACGATGTTCCATGCAGGCGCGCGGGCGAGCTATGACGCGGCGGTGGCCATGTATCACGATCAGGCGCTTATCCCGATCAAGACCATTGACTTCGCCGGCGGGGTCAACGTGACGCTTGGGCTTCCGCACATCCGCACCTCGCCCGATCACGGCACCGCCTTCGACATCGCCGGGACCGGCACCGCGGACCCGACATCGATGGTGGCCGCACTCAGGATGGCGTGGGAAATGGCCGCCCGGCGTGCTGCCGCTCGCGCCAGATGATCCGGGCGAGGAAGGCAAGCAGGCCGATCGACCCGGTGCAGGCGGTGAACACGACCCACGGGGCGATACGCAGCCCCGCGGCCCGGGCGCGTGGCGCGGCCAAGAATACCGCGACCGACAGGGCGAGGCCCAGGTCGATCAGGACCTGCGGGCCCCAAGCGCCGGCCGTGACCGCCGACCAGAGGCCGAGCGGCCCGCTGGCGATCAACGGCCAGAGCGTGAAGCCCGCGAAAACCGCCGCCGCGCCCGATGCGAGGCCAGCGGGGATGCGCCCGCCGACAGCGGCGAGGAGCGCGACGGGAAACAGGACGAGGGCGGCGAGGACGATGTATTCCAGCGTGGTCATGATAGATCTCCATGAATGTAGCATACGCTACATAACACGAAAATGTAGCGTGTGCTACAGTCCATTCGTATGAGCCGTCACACACCTCAGACGCTGCTTCCGCCGATTGCCGCGTTCCTCCTGACGGAAGGCATGGCCGGCGCCAGTCTGCGCCCGATGGCGCGCGCCGCGGGAACCAGCGATCGCATGCTGATCTATCATTTCGGCACGAAGGACGCCCTTCTGGGTGCGGTCGTTGCGCATCTGGCGGAGGACATGCTGGCACGCCTGGACGCGGCCCTGCCCCCGCAGCCCCAGCCGAACCTGCACGCACTGGCCCGGCAACTGCACGACATGACGCAGGCGCCGGATCTGGCCGGGCATTTCCGGCTGTGGCTGGAGCTGTTGGGCAGCGGCGCGCAGCATGTGGCGGCGAGGTCGGTGATGGATGCCTTCGACGCCTGGCTCCGCCCGCGCATACCTGTGGGCGAACCTGACCCGGACAGCGCGGCAGCCCTTTTGCTGTCACTGACCGAGGGCGGGCTGGTCCTGCTGACGGCGGGTCGCGGCGATCTGGCCCGCGCCGCCATCGACCGGGCCCTGGCATGAGCCGGATCGACGACCTGCCGCCCCTGCGCGATGTGATCGCGGCCCATGACCTGCGCGCGAAAAAGTCGCTGGGTCAGAACTTCCTGCTGGACCTGAACCTGACGGCCCGGATCGCGCGTGTCGGTGGCCCGCTGACCGGCGCGCATGTGCTGGAGGTCGGGCCCGGCCCCGGCGGCCTGACGCGCGGCCTGCTGGCCGAAGGCGCGGCGCGGGTCCTGGCGGTCGAGAAGGACGCGCGCTGCCTGCCCGCATTGGAACAGATCGCGGCCGCCTATCCGGGGCGGCTGACGATCGTGAGCGGCGACGCGCTGGTCGTGGACGCGAACGCGCATCTGGATGCGCCGTGGCGGGTCGTGGCCAACCTGCCCTACAATGTCGGAACGGAATTGCTGGTGCGCTGGCTGACGCCCGCCACATGGCCGCCGCCCTGGGACAGCCTGACATTGATGTTCCAGAAGGAGGTGGCGGAGCGCATCGTCGCCACGCCCGGCTCGAAGACCTATGGCCGACTGGCCGTGCTGGCCCAATGGCGGTGCGATGCACGGATCGCGCTGACCTTGCCGCCCGAAGCGTTTTCGCCGCCGCCCAAGGTCAATTCGGCCGTCGTGCATCTGGCCGCCCTGCCCGCGCCGCGTTTCCCGGCCGATCCGGCGGTGTTGCAGCGGGTGGTTGCGAAGGGGTTCAACCAGCGGCGCAAGATGCTGCGCGCCGCGCTGAAGGGTCTGTCGTCCGATATCGAGGAATCGTTGCGTATGGCCGGGTTGGACCCGACGTCGCGGGCCGAACAGGTGCCGCTGGAAGGCTGGTGCGCGCTGGCGCGGGTGCTGGCCGCCTAGCTTTCGGAGGTGGCCGTGGGCGCATCCTCACCTGCATCCGACTGGGCGGGGGCCTTCTTGCGGGTCCGCGTCCGCTTGGGCTTTTCGGCCTTCGGCGCCTCGCCCTGCGCCTCGGGCGTCTCGACGGGGCCGGGATCGCCCTCGGGCGCCTCGATCACGTCGACCGGCGCGGCGCGATCTTCGTCGTTGCCGCGGCCGCCGCGACGGCGATTGCCGCCGGAACGGTCGTTCTGCGCACGGTCGCCCTCGTTCGACGGGGCGTTCTGACGGCCGTCATTGCCACCCTGGCGGTTGTCGTTCTGGCCGCCGCCCTGGTTGGCGTTCTGCCCGCCGGAGGGATTGCCCTGCTGATTGTTGTTCTGGTTGTTCTGGTTGTTCTGTTGCTGGCGCGCCTCGATCTCCTTCTGCGCGGCGGCGAGCATGCGGGTGTAGTGCTCGGAATGCTGCTGAAAGTTCTCGACGGCGACACGATCGCCGGAGAGTTGCGCATCGCGGGCGAGCTGACCGTATTTCTCGATGATCTGCGCAGGCGTGCCGCGCACCTTGCCTTCGGGCCCGGAGCTGTCGAACACGCGGTTGACGATATTGCCGCCGCCCTGCTGGTTGCGGTTGCGGTTCTTGTTCCGCGAACGGGACTTGCTGCTTCTCATGCGTAGGGGATTCCGCTGGTATCTGCCGGGGACCCTGCCCGCGTTGCGGGTCATCCAGGTCCGGATTGATCGGGCGTCGCATCCGGGGGCGCGGCCAAGGCCACGTCAACCGCTGGGTGCCCGGAACTTATGGGTGCCACGCGACGGAGTTACAAGGAGATTCGTGCCCCCATACGGCATTTTTCCGCTGATACGACCCGGTCGCGACCGCCCAGATCCGGATGGACGGTAACCGCCTCGAACCCGCTTGCCCGGAGGAGGGCCGAAACCTCGGCCGCCTGGGCATGCCCGATCTCCAGAAGCAGCCGGCCGCCGGGGACCAGATGCGCCGGCGCATCGCGGGCTATGATGCGGTAGGCGTCCAGCCCGTCGCCGCCGGGCGTCAGCGCGATCCGCGGCTCCCACTCCCGGACCTCGGGCGCCAGGTCGGCCATCTCGGACGTGGCGATGTAGGGTGGGTTCGACACGATCAGGTCGAACGTTCCCGTCACATCCGCCAGCCAGTTCGACCGATGCCAGGACACACGGTCCGCGACGCCGACCACGTCCGCGTTCTGTGCCGCCATGTCGAGCGCGGCGGCACTGATATCGGTACCCACGCCGATCGCGTCGGCGACCTCGTGCAGGATGGACAACAGGATGCAGCCGGACCCCGTGCCCAGATCTAGGACGCGGCGCACCGGGACCGAGATCGCGGCCTCGATCAGGGCTTCGGTCTCGGGGCGGGGGTCGAGGACGTCGCCGGAGACCCGGAACTCGTGCATCCAGAACGCGCGGCGCCCCGTGATGTGGGAGACCGGCTCCCGCCGTTCGCGTCGCGCGATGGCCCGGTCGTAGGCCGCGGCGACACGGCCCGACATGGTGTCTTGGCCCGCCGCCTCGCGCCCGGCGACCGCCAGTAGAAGGGCCTGTGCGTCGCGTCCCGGATCGGGGACGCCCGCGCGATCCAGCCGCCGTCGCGCCTCGGCGACGGCCCGGGCGACATCGACCCCGGTCACGCCCCCATCTCGGCCAGCAACTGCGCCCGCAGGTCCGCGGTCAGCGCGTCGATCACCTCGTCCAGGTCGCCCTGCATGATCGCGTCGAGGCGGTAGAGCGTCAGGTTGATGCGATGATCGGTCATCCGCCCCTGCGGGAAGTTGTAGGTCCGGATCCGCTCGCTGCGGTCGCCCGAGCCGACCTGGGCGCGGCGATTGGCCGAACGCTCGGCCTCGGCGGCACTGCGTTCCGCCTCGTAGAGGCGGGCGCGCAGTACGTTCATCGCGATCTCGCGATTGCGGTGCTGCGACTTCTCGGAACTGGTCACGACGATCCCGGTGGGCAAATGGGTGATGCGCACGGCCGAATCGGTGGTGTTGACGTGCTGCCCCCCGGCCCCGCTGGCGCGCATCGTGTCGATGCGGATGTCGGTCGCGGGGATGTCGATGTCGACGGCCTCCGCCTCGGGCAGCACGGCGACGGTCGCGGCGGAGGTGTGGATGCGGCCGCCACTCTCGGTGGCGGGGACGCGCTGGACGCGGTGCACGCCGCTTTCGAACTTGAGCCGGGCAAAAACATTCTCGCCCTCGATCCGGGCGACCAGTTCCTTGATGCCGCCGAGGTCGGTTTCCTGCCGCTCGACGATCTCCATGCGCCAGCCCCGCGCCTCGGCATAGCGGCGATACATTGCCTCCAGGTCGCCGGCGAAAAGGGCCGCTTCCTCGCCCCCCGTGCCAGGGCGGATCTCCAGGATGGCGGGGCGGGCATCGGCGGCGTCGCGCGGCAGCAAGGCGATCTGCAGGTCGGCCGTCCCGCGGGCCTGCGCCGCTTCCAGCGCGGGCAGTTCGGCCTCGGCCAACTCCCGCATCTCGGGATCGTCCAGCATGGCCCGCGCCTCGTCGATCTGGGTGTCGCGGTCGCGGAACGCGCGGATCATGCGCGCCACCTCGCTGAGCTCGGAATATTCGCGTGTCAGCTCGGCGATCTGGTCGGCGCGGGGGCCGTCGTTCAGCCGCGCCTCCAGGTACTCGAACCGGGCGAGGATCTGGTCGAGCCGTTCGGCGGGGATGGCGGGGGCGGTCATGTGGCGCGTGATGCGGGGCCGATGCCATTAGGTCAAGGCCCGCGCATCTGCTAGGATCGGTTCAGGAGGTTACGGACATGAGACGTTTCGCGCTGATCGCCTGCTTCGCGGCGCTGCCGGCCGCGGCCGAAGTGACATCGCCCTCGGGCCGCACGGTCGACTGCTATTGCACCGATAGTCAGGGCGGCCGGGTCGAGATGGGGGAACGCACCTGCCTGTCCGTCGGCGGCCGCGTCTTCATGGCCCGCTGCGACATGTCGCTGAACGTGCCGATCTGGCGGGACACCGGCGAAAGCTGCGTGACCGGCTAGGGCGCGCGACGGTACCGGGTCAGCGCGCGGTAGTTCTTGCGCGGCCCCGTGACCCGCCATCGCACCGACCAGGCGGGCCAGGCCGACCAGTCATAGCGCAGCCGGTACGTATCGGGCGGGCAATCATGCAACGCATCTTGATCCGGGCCGATGCGATGAAAGGGCCTGCCGTCGGAAGAGGACACCGCGATCCCGTCCGAGAAGGCATGCCAGAACGTCTCGCGCCGGGCGGGAAAGGTCCGGCCGTCCTGATGCAGATCGCCCGCCTCGACGCAGCGCATGCGCCCCCCTTCCGGCGTCCAGATCGTCGAACCCAGGAATTGCGCACCTGATCCGTCGGCATGGATCAGCGCCCGTGCCGTCGTCCAGCGGCCGCTCAACGCGGCGAGTCGTTCGGCGGGCAGCATCGGGCGCGGCTTCCTTGCGGGGCGGTCATGCGCATCCTATGACGCGCGCGACCCTGCCGCCACCGGAGAGACCCGCCCCATGATCCCCCGCTATTCCCGCCCCGAGATGGTCGCCATCTGGTCGCCCGAGACGAAGTTCCGCATCTGGTTCGAGATCGAGGCCCATGCCTGCGACGCCATGGCCGATCTGGGAGTGATCCCGAAGGCGAACGCCGAAGCGGTCTGGAAAGCGAAGGATTCGGAGTTCGACGTCGCCCGGATCGACGAGATCGAGGCGGTCACCAAGCATGATGTCATCGCCTTCCTGACCCATCTGTCGGAGATCGTGGGCGCGGATGCGGCGCGGTTCGTGCACCAGGGGATGACCTCGTCCGACGTGCTCGACACGACCCTGAACGTGCAACTGGTGCGGGCGGCGGACCTGCTGATCGCGGACGTGGAGGCGTTGCTGGCCGCGCTGAAGCGCCGGGCGTTCGAGCACAAGGACACCGTCCGCATCGGGCGCAGCCACGGCATCCACGCCGAGCCCACGACCATGGGCCTGACCTTCGCGCGCTTCCATGCCGAGATGGATCGCAACCTGCGCCGCCTGCGCACCGCGCGCGCTGAGGTGGCCACTGGCGCGATCAGCGGTGCGGTCGGGACGTTCGCCAATATCGACCCGGCCGTCGAGGCGCATGTCTGCGCCAAGCTGGACCTGACTCCGGAGCCCATCAGCACACAGGTCATCCCGCGCGATCGCCATGCGGCGTTCTTCGCCACGCTGGGCGTCGTGGCCAGCAGCATCGAGAACATCGCGACCGAGATCCGACACATGCAGCGGACCGAAGTGCTGGAGGCCGAGGAATTCTTCAGCGCCGGGCAGAAGGGTTCGTCGGCGATGCCGCACAAGCGCAACCCGGTCCTGACCGAGAACCTGACGGGCCTCGCGCGGATGGTCCGCGCCGCGGTCGTGCCCGCGCTGGAGAACGTGACCCTCTGGCACGAGCGGGACATCTCGCACTCCTCGGTCGAGCGGATGATCGGGCCGGACGCGACGATCACGCTGGACTTCGCGCTGGCCCGCCTGACCGGCGTGGTCGACAAGCTGGTCGTCTATCCCGAGAACATGTTGGCCAACATGAACAAGTTCCGCGGCCTGGTCATGTCGCAGCGCGTGCTGCTCGCGCTGACCCAGGCCGGCGTGTCGCGCGACGATGCCTATGCCCTGGTCCAGCGCAACGCGATGAAGGTCTGGGAACAGGGCGCAGATTTCCAGACGGAGCTACTGGCCGATGCCGACGTCCGCGCGGCGCTGTCCGAGGACGAGATCCGCGAGAAGTTCGACCTCGGCTATCATACCAAGCATGTCGATACGATCTTCGACCGGGTCTTCGGCGCGGATTGACGCCGCGACATCATGACCGCCGATCGTGATTGGACTGTGCCGGCGGTGACGCTAACCTTACGTCACCCAAACACAGGAGACGGCCATGAAGACACTCAAGACCCTCCTTGCCACGGCGGCGCTGCTGACCGCGCCCGGCCTCGCCCATGCCGAAGGCTGCAATTGGACCAAGCATGAGCAGGTGACCATGTCCTGCGCGCCGGGCACGACGCTCGACGCGGACACGGGGACCTGCGTGGCCGACGTCACCGGCTGATACGGGTCAGGGTCGTCCGGTCTTCATCGGTCGACCCGCGACATAGGTTTGCGCGACGGCCCGGTCGTCGCCCATCATGATCGTCGGAAACACCGCCTCCCACAGGGTGTCGGCACGCGCGGTGCGTTGTGCGATCGCGAACGTGGAATGCAGGTCCAGCACGACCAGATCGGCCATTGCGCCCACTTCCAGACGACCGATCCCGTCGGCATGCAGTGCGCGGGCCGATCCTGCGGTGGCCAGCCATAGAAGTTGTGACGAGTGGAGCGCCTGTCCGCGCAACTGCGCCACCTCGTAGGCGGCCGCCATCGTGCGCAACATCGAAAAGCTGGATCCGCCCCCCGTATCGGTGGCCAGACCCACGCGAAGGCGGCGGGCCAACCCCATGTCGAACAGTCCCGACCCGATGAACGTGTTCGATGTCGGGCAATGGACAAGCGCGGCGCCGACCTCGGCCAGCCTGTCGCGTTCGCGATCGGCCAAGTGGATCGCGTGTCCGAACAGGCTGCGTTCGCGCAACAGGCCGTGCGCCTCGTACGTGTCCAGATAGTCGCGCGCCTCGGGGTGCAGGTCGCGGACCCAAGCGATCTCGTCGACCTGCTCGCTCAGGTGTGTCTGCATCAGGCAATCAGGGCGTTCGGTCCATAGACCCCCGAGGGCGGCAAGCTGGTCGGGAGTGGAGGTTGGTGTGAACCGGGGGGTGATCACGTAAGACGCGCGACCCTGCCCATGCCACCGGTCCAGCAGGGCCTTGCTGTCGTCATACGCACCCTGGGCCGTGTCGCGCAAATCCTCGGGGGCGTTGCGATCCATGCAGGTCTTGCCGGCCCAGATCGCCATGCCCCGGTCGGCCGCCGCGGCGAATATCGCGTCCACGCTTTCGGGGTGGATGGTGCAGAAGCTGCAGGCCGACGTCGTCCCGTTCGCCAGCGCGAGGTCGAGATAGGTGTTCGCGATCCGGGCGGCGTGTTCTGGGTCTCCGAACCGGGCCTCCTCGGGGAAGGTATAGGTCTGTAGCCAGTCGATCAGCCGCTTGCCCCAGGACGCGATGATCGCCGTCTGCGGATAGTGCACATGCGCGTCGACGAAGCCTGGCAGGATCAGGGCCTCGCCATGATCGGCCCGCATCGCATCGGGATAGCGAGTGGACAGGTCGGCCGCCGCCCCCACGTCCACGATGCGCCCGTCTTCGACGACGACGGCGCCGTCGCTGCGGTGGCGCACCACATCTTCGGGCGCCACGATGAACGGGTCGTCGACGAAAGCGAGCGTCTGGCCGGTGATCAGCAGGGTCATGCGCGTCCCCTACCCCGCGGCCGAAATCGCCGCTACCCCTCGCGCGTCACGCGCGTTATCCCCCGCGCAGGAGACGCGCCCGGAGTTTGCCCCATGTCCGACACCGACCCCGAAACCCCAGTCACCCCGGCCGACGAGTTGGATGAGGACGTGGAACTGGACCAACCGCGGTTGCGCCTGGTTCGCGATGCCATCGCCGCCGATGACGGGCCCGCGATCGACGCCCTGCTGGAACCGCTGCACGGCGCCGACATCGCCGACCTCCTGGAACAGCTCGACGATCAGCCGCGCCGCGAATTGCTGCGTTTGTGGTCCGGCGGGATCGACGGCGAGATCCTGTCCGAGCTCGACGAGACCATCCGCGAGGAGATCCTGGCGGAACTGCCCGCCGACGAGGTCGCCGAAGCGGTGCGCGAGTTGGAGACGGACGACGTCGTCGACCTGATCGAGAACCTGGAGAGCGAGACCCAGGCCGACGCGATCCTGGCGTCGCTCGACGATGTCGACCGAGTTGCCGTCCAGCAGGCCCTGACCTACCCCGAATTCTCCGCCGGTCGCCTGATGCAGCGCGAGGTGGTGATCGCGCCGTCGTTCTGGACGGTGGGCCAGGCGATCGACCATTTGCGAAATGCCCCCGACCTGCCGGAGCAGTTCTACCACGTCATCCTGACCGATCCGCGGATGCGGCCCGTGGGTTACGTCACGCTGGGCAAGATCCTGGGCGCCCCCCGGGAGACACCGCTGGCCGAAATCGAGGAGGAGAGCTTCCGCACCTTCGAGGTGACCGATCCGGAAAGCGAGGTCGCCTATGCCTTCAACCAGTACCACCTAATCTCGGCCCCGGTGGTCGATGCGGACGACCGGCTGCTGGGCGTCATCACCATCGACGACGCAATCCGCATTCTGGACGAGGAGGCGGAGGAGGACATCCTGCGCCTGGCCGGCGTCGATGCCGAGGAATCCCTGTCGAACCGCACTTTGGGTGTGGTCCGGCGCCGGTTCCCGTGGCTGGCGGTGAACCTGGTCACGGCGATCATGGCCTCCATCGTGATCTCGCAGTTCGAGGGCGTCATAACCGAAATCGTGGCCCTGGCCGTGCTCATGCCCATCGTGGCGTCCATGGGCGGCAATGCGGGGACGCAATCGCTGACGGTGGCGGTGCGCGCACTCGCTACGCGCGACCTGACCGGGGCGAACGTCTGGCGCGTCATCCGGCGCGAGGTGATGGCCGGGGGCATCAATGGCGTGGCCTTTGCGATCATCATGGGGATCGTCGGCCTGGTCTGGTTCGGCTCGCCCATGCTGGGGGTGGTGATCGCGGTGGCGATGATCATCAACCTGGTCGTAGCGGGCCTGGCGGGCGTCGGCATCCCTGTGGTTCTGGAGAAAGTCGGCATCGACCCGGCCCTTGCCTCGGGCGCGTTCGTGACGACGGTAACGGACGTGGTGGGCTTCTTCGCGTTTCTCGGACTGGCGGCACTCTGGCTGTTGTGACGGGGACGTCGGACCTTTCCGTTCGACCCCTTGACGGTGCCTGCTATGCCGCCGCGTCGAGCAGCGCCTTCGCCGCCCCGCGTGCCGCGTCCGTGACGGTGTCGCCGGCCAGCATGCGTGCGATCTCGTCCACCCGGTCGGTTTCCGCCACCGGGATCACGGTGGATGTCGTGACCTCGCCCGCGACCCGCTTTTCCACCCGCCAGTGATGGGCGCCCAAGGCCGCGACCTGGGGCGAATGTGTGACGACCAGCACCTGCCCCCTATCCGCAAGCGCCCTCAGGCGGCGGCCCACGGCATCGGCGGTTGCGCCGCCGACGCCACGGTCGATCTCGTCGAAGATCATTGTCAGCGACCGGTCGCCGCCGGTCAGGCAGACCTTCAGCGCCAGAAGGAATCGGCTGAGTTCCCCGCCGGATGCGATCTTGTTGAGCGGGCCAGACGGCGCACCGGGGTTGGTCGCCACCTCGAACGCCACGACATCGGCACCATCAGGCCCGGCCGGGCCGGGCACGAGGGTGGTGGTGAAGGTCGCCCGATCCATCTTGAGCGGCGCCAGTTCCGCGCGCATCGCCGCGTCCAGACGCAGGGCGGCATCTGTCCGGGCGCGCGTCAACGCGGCCGACGACGTATCATAGGCGGCTTGGGCTCCCTCGGCCTCCGCCGTCAATTTGGCCAGCCCGCCTTCGGAGGCGTTCAACAGGTCCAGCCGCGCGCGCAGATCGGCGGCGAACTCCGGCAGCGCATCGGGTTGGACGCCGTGCTTGCGGGCGATGGCCCGTATCGCAAACAGGCGTTCCTCTGCGTCCTCAAGCTCGCTCGGATCGAAGCGCAGCGCGTCGAGGCAGCTTTCCACGCCGGCCTGTGCCTCGCCAAGCTCGACCATCGCCCGGTTCAGCGCGTCCATCGCCGGTCCCAGGGCGTCGGCCGCGGCGTGGGCCGCGCCGTCCAGCCACCGGGTCGCGTCCAGCATCTGCCCCTCGGCCCCCTGCGGCCCGATCGCCTGAAGCGCCTTGGCCACGTCGTCGCGGATCTTCTCGGCCCCCTGCATCAGCCGGCGGCGGGTGTCCAACTCGGCCTCCTCCCCCGGCTGTGGATCCAAGCGGTCAAGCTCGTCGACGGCGTGGCGCAGGAAGTCTTCTTCTGCCAATGCCTCCTCGCGGCGTGCCTCGGCGGCGCGGAGGGCCCGGCGTGCGGCGCTGAGGCGCGTCCAGGCCGACCGCACGGCACCCGCGTCGAGCCCGGCAAAAGCGTCAAGCAAGGCCCGGTGGCCATTGACGTCCAACAGACCGCGGTCGTCATGCTGACCATGGAGTTCCAGCAACTTGTCGGACAGCGCCCGTAGCACCTCCCCCGAGACGCGGGAACCGTTGACCCAGGCCGTCTTGCGCCCGTCGCGGGTGTTCACCCGCCGCAACAGAAGTTCGTCCTCCTCGGCGGTGATGTCGTGTTCCGCCAACACGTCGCGCGCCGGATGGCCGGGGGGCAGGTCGAAGGCGGCGGTCACCTCACCCTGATCCGCGCCCTGACGGACCAGTTCCGCCCGCCCGCGCCAGCCCAGGACGAAACCGAGACTGTCGAGCAGGATGGACTTGCCGGCCCCCGTCTCGCCCGTCAAAACGTTCAGCCCCGGCTGGAAGTCGAGCGACAACCGGTCGATGATGAGCATGTCGCGAATTTCCAGGGAGCGGAGCATGGCCGTTAACTAGTATGGCCCACGACGGAAGACGAGCCGTTCGCGCACCCAGCGCACCTTACAGCCAGCGACCCTGGATCGTGCGCCGATAAACGTCGGCAAGCCATCCGCTTCCCCGTGCCTCGGGCGACAGGCCGCGGCCCGTCAATTGCCGATAGGCATCGTCGTAGAATGGCGAGGACCGGAAGTTGTAGCCCAGGATCGCGCCGGCCGTCTGCGCCTCCTCGACCAGGCCGAGCGACAGATAGGCTTCGACCAGACGGGACAGCGCCTCGGGCGTGTGGGTCGTGGTCTGGAATTCCTCGACCACGGCGCGGAAGCGGTTGATCGCGGCCGGGTAATGCCCGCGCTTCAGATAATAGCGTCCGATCTCCATCTCCTTGGCGGCCAGATGGTCGAAGGCGAGGTCGAACTTCAGGATCGACGATCGTGCGTATTCGCTGTCGGGATAACGTTCGATCACGGTCCGCAAACTCTGCAGCGCCTGGAAGGTCAGCCCCTGGTCGCGACCGACCTGGTCGATCTGGTCGTAGTAGCTGAGCGCAAGGAGATATTGCGCATAGGCCGCGTCCTCATCGGCCGGGTAGAAGTCGATGAACCGCTGGGCCGCGGCGCGTGCGTTCTCGTAGTCGCGATCCTTGTGGTAGGCGAAGGCCTGCATGATCAGGCCGCGCTTGGCGAAGTCGGAATAAGGATAGAGGCGTTCAACCTCGGCAAAGAGCGCGGCGGCATCGTCGGCGTCGCCACGCGCCAGCTCAAGTTCCGCGCGCTGGAATATCTGATCCGGAGCCGTGTCCTCGAGCGCAAGCTCGTCGCCGCCGCCACAGGCGGTCAGGACGCCGACGAGCGCAAGTGTCGCCAATGGTTTGCCACGTCGCGCCAGTCGCCGATCCGTCATGCGTCCATTCCCTGCCCGTGCCCGTCCGGGCTTGGCCGCACCTTAATCGAGCCTCCGAGGGCTGTGAAGCGGTCCACGGCGAAAAGCCCGTCAGAGATGCGCGAACACATCCTTCTCGAGGCCCGCGCCAGGAAGCAGGTGGCATTCGGCCGCGCCGAGCGTCCGGATCCGGTAGGCCAGCGGGTCGGCGAAGAGCGCCCGCAGCACGCGGTTGGTCATCGCGTGACCGGCCCGCACGCCCGTGTAACGCCCCAGGATCGGCGCGCCGGCCAATGCCAGATCGCCCAACGCGTCCAGCATCTTGTGGCGTACCGCCTCGTCGGAATGGCGGAAACCTTCGGGGTTCACGACCCGGGCCCCGTCGATGACGACGGCATTCATCAAGCTGCCGCCCAACGCCTTCCCGACGGCATGCATGGCATCGACATCCGACTGACGGCAGAAGGTCCGGCTGTCGCACAACTCACGCACGAAGGTGCCGTTCGACAGACGCAGGACCTTGTGCTGACGACCGATCGCCGGGTCCGCGAAGTCGATGGAGAAATCGATCTCCAACTCGGAAGCGGGGGTCAACGTGGCGCTGGCCGTCCCGTCGGAGACATGCACCCGGCGAAGCACCTCGATCGCATGGACGGGGGCGTCCAGGCGCCGGATGCCGGTGCGCAGGATGGCGCGCACGAAATCGGCCGCCGATCCGTCGAGGATGGGAACCTCGGGGCCGTCGATCTCCAAGATGGCGTTCAGGATGCCGCAACCCGACAGGGCGGCCATCACATGTTCGACCGTCGATACGGACACACCGGCCTCGTTCACCAGCAGCGTGCAGAGCGGCGACGTCTCAACGGCGTCGTGGCGGGCGGGGATCATGTTGTTGCCGTCGATATCGGTGCGACGGAACCAGATGCCGTGATGCGCGGGGGCGGGATGAATGCTAAGACGGGCAGAGCGCCCGGCATGGAGGCCGACGCCATCGAAGCGGATGATATTCTTGACGGTCGTTTGCATCTGTCTGCCTCGATCCATTTCAGGTCGCGCCGCTTGCGGGCGCTTTCGCCTGAGTGTCAGCTACGCAGCGTCCGCCGTCCTTGCAATTCAACGGTGGTTACGGCCTGAAACAGCACGGGCCCCGGCGACGGCAGCTTTCTGCCGAAAGTGCCGAATTCGACGAATAATCGAATAAGATCAATATGAGATCGGTGTGACAGACGCTCGGGCGCAGGGAATTCGCCCATCAGACGTGAACGTCCAGTCCGCAGAATTCGCCCCCCCGGACATGAGAACGGCGGCCCTTCCGGGCCGCCGTCGGTCGTGAATCACCCAAGGAGGGGGGGTGAGTCAGTTCGCCTGCCGACGCAGGAACGCCGGAATTTCGATACGTTCGTCCTCCGGCTCCGCCTGGGGGGCGGGGGCCTGTGCGGCCGTGGCGGGACGTTCGGCCGGAGTGTCGGCCCCGGTGCCGGTCATTCGATTGATCAGCGAGCCGATCCCGAACCGCGGGTTGCCGTCGACCTGTGCGTGACGGGCCGACGGCACGTTCGCGGTGCGGCGTTCGCCGTTCAGCACCGCAGCACGCAGGCGGTCCATCGCCTCGGGCGAGGGGGCACCGGACGGACGCGGGGCCGTGAAGGCCGCCGCCGCAGGCTCGGCCGCATGGTGGACCGGCTGCACAGGTGCGGGCGTGTAGGCCGGCGGCGGCAGTTGGTCGTCCTGCGCCTCGTTGAAGAAGCTCTCCGCGGCTTCGGCCTCCTCGGCCTCCTGCTGATCGACGGCATCGAAGAAATTGGGCGTCGCAGGCTCCGCGCGCGCAGCTTCGGCCGCGACCGGCTCGGGCGCCGGTTCGAGCTGCGGCGCGACGTTGGCGGCTGCCGCGGCACGGGTATCGGCCGGCGCGGCCGCATCGGCCAGACGGCGGCGCGGCATGGGCGCGGCGTCGGACGAGGCCGAGGCGTCAATGCCCGTCGCCACGACGGACACGCGCATCACGCCTTCCATGTCGGGGTCCAGGGTCGAGCCGACGATGATGTTGGCGTCCTCGTCCACTTCCTGGCGGATACGGTTCGCGGCCTCGTCCATCTCGAACAGGGTCAGGTCGTGCCCGCCGGTGATGTTGATCAGCACGCCCTTCGCGCCCTTCAGCGACAGCTCGTCCAGAAGCGGGTTGGCGATGGCCTTCTCGGCGGCCTCGACGGCGCGCTCGTCGCCCTCGGCCTCGCCGGTGCCCATCATCGCCTTGCCCATCTCGTCCATGACCGAGCGGACGTCGGCGAAGTCGAGGTTGATCATGCCCGGACGCACCATCAGGTCGGTCACGCCCTTGACGCCCTGATAGAGCACATCGTCGGCCATCGAGAACGCCTCGGTGAAGGTCGTCTTCTCGTTGGCGAGGCGGAACAGGTTCTGGTTCGGGATGATGATCAGCGTGTCGACGACCTTCTGCAGGGCCTCGACGCCCTCCTCGGCCTGGCGCATTCGCTTGGAGCCTTCGAACTGGAACGGCTTGGTCACGACGCCGACGGTCAGGATGCCCAGCTCGCGCGCGGCCTGCGCGATGATCGGGGCCGCACCGGTGCCGGTGCCGCCACCCATGCCAGCGGTGATGAAGCACATGTGCGCGCCGGCCAGACGGTCCACGATCTCCTCGATCGTCTCCTCGGCGGCGGAGGCGCCGACCTGCGGGCGGGCGCCGGCGCCCAGTCCCTCGGTCACGCGGGCGCCGAGCTGGATACGGGCCTGCGCGTGGTTCTGGGCCAGGGCCTGCGCATCGGTATTGGCGACGACGAACTCGACGCCCTCCAGATCTTTCTGGATCATGTTGTTGACGGCATTGCCCCCTGCGCCGCCGACACCGAATACGGTGATGCGCGGACGCAGATCGAGTTCGCCGGCCCCGCCGGGCATGGTGAGGTTCAATGTCATGTGCTCAGTCCACCTGTGATGTTGGGCCCTGCCTCAGGCCATCTGTACCGCGTTTCCCGCATTATTGTTGTTCAAGCGTAACGGCTTTGCGGAACTCCGTCACCCCAAAATCGAATCGGTCCCGCCCAATTGTGGCGAAAAAGTGTCGCCCCTTACCAGTTGTCCCGAAACCACCGCACCGCACGCCGCAGGCTGCGGCCGGAGCTGCGGATCGGGACGGCCTCGAAATCCCAGAACTCGTCCTGCGGCTCGGCTCCCTGCATGCACAGTCCGACGCAAGCTGCAAAGGCCGGACCCTTCGCGGCCTCGGGCAAACCATGCACCCGAAGCGGTCGGCCAAGCCGCACCTGATTGCCCAGGATGCGCGCTGCGAGGCCGTCCAGACCGGGGATCTGCGAGGCTCCGCCGGTGAGGACAATCCGCTGGCTCGGCAGGTCATTGAACCCGGCGGCATCCAGCCGCACACGCGCCTCCTCCAGGATTTCCTCGACCCGCGGCCGGATGATCCCGATCAGTTCGGTCCGCGTCACCGACCGGCGGTCGTGGTGCCAGTCGCCGGTATCGGCCTCGAGCGCGATCAGTTCGCGGTCGTCCATCCCGGTGGCGTGGACGCCGCCGTAACGCGTCTTGATCATTTCGGCGGTGGCGGCGGGGATACGCAGGCCCTGGCTTATGTCGGAGGTCACGTGGGCCCCGCCGAACGGCACCGTGTCGGCAAAGACCATGTGCTTGCGCATGAAGATCGAGATACCGGTCGTGCCACCGCCCATGTCGATGCAGGCGGCGCCCAGTTCCTTTTCGTCCTCGACCAGCGCGCTGGTGGCCGCCGCATAGGGCGCCGAAGCCAGCCCCGCCAATTCCAGGTCGCAGCGATGGATACAGGTCAGCAGGTTCTCGATCGCATGCGCGTCGACCGACAGCAGATGCATGTCGGCGCGCAGCATCTCACCGGTCTGGCCGCGCGGGTCGCGCAGCGTGGTGCGGTGATCGATGCCGAAATTGACCGGCTGCGCGTGCAGCACCTCGCGTCCCGGCCCGATATCGGGCGTGTCGATCGACGACAGGACGCGGCCCACGTCGTGCACGCTGCACGGCCCGGATTCCAGCATCACCTCGCCTGCCAGCGGATAGGAGGCCGGCCGCCCGCCCGAGAAGCACGCGATCACGTGGTCGACACGCACGTTCGCCATCTTCTGCGCGCCCTGAATGGCGGTGCGGATCGCGCGCTCCGTCTCAGGCATGGCGTCGACTTCGCCCTGACGGATCCCGCGCGAGCGGGTGGTCGTTGCGCCGATGACACGGAAGTTCGACTGCCCCGCCATGTGGCCCACGCCTTCGCCCTGGGGGGTATTCTCCTCGAAGCGCAGGATCAGGCAGGCGGTCTTGAAGGTGCCGACGTCCAGGATGGCGACGACGCCCCGCTGCAGGGCGGCCTGACGCTTGCGCCGCATGGCGCGTTGGGCATGGAACAATCGGCTCATTCGGTTCCCTCGGTAAGTGACAGTCGTTCCAGATCCTGAAGCCGCCGCAGTTCCTCGCGGGCGGGCTCGGACAGGCGCAGGACGGGGCGGTCGGGCAGGCGCAGGTCGACCATCGCGACATCGCGCGCCAGCACGTCCTTTGCCGCGTGCATGGCAAGCGCCCGGTCCAGCGCGGCCGCGGGGCCGATCTCCGGCAGGGCGATGCGCTGGTCGCGGGTCAGCACGACGTCCCACCTGCGATTGCCGATCCGGGTCAGACCGACCAGACGGTCGGTGATCGGGGCCGCCGCGTCGATCAGGGCCAGTGCCTCGGGCACGTGGGCATCGGCCCCCTCGCCCGCGACCAGCGGCAGCGCGCCGGCGGTGGACAGATCGTCCAGCGTGGCGACCCGGTGCCCGGTGGCGTCCAGGATCTCGACGCCCCGATCCCGCTGCCAGGCGACGGCCGGCTGACGTTCCGTGATCTTCAGCAGCAGCACGCCGCCCGCCTTGATCCGCACCTCGGCGTCGAGAACCGGGTCCAGTTCCAGAAGGAGGGTGCGCAGGGCATCCATGTCCAACTGGAACTGCGACAGCGGCAGGTCGATCGGCAGCGCTTCCTGGATGTCGGATTGCAGGTCCTCGCTCGCGCCCTCGATGCGCAGCAGGCTCACGGTGAATTCCGGGCGGTCCTGGATCGAGGTCACCATCCGGTCCCAGCCGTCGATGATGGCGGTGATCCGCTCCGCATCGTTGATGTACCAGGTGAACAAGAACACGAAGCCGAAGCTGGGGATGCCGGTGCGGACCAGCGCGCGGAACAGCGGCGTCAGCCACAGCCGATGCATCCGGTACTGCCACTTGCTGGGCGCGGGGTCCGAGGCGGCACGCCGCTTCACCGGTCGCACGAGGCGTCCTCCACCAGCTGGCGACACAGGCCGGCGAAGTCGATCCCGTCATGCGCGGCCTGTTCGGGCGTCAGCGAGGTGGGTGTCATGCCAGGCTGGGTGTTCGTCTCCAGCAGGATCAACCCGTCGAGCCCCCGTGCTTCGTCCCAGCGGAAATCCGTCCGGCTGAGGGAACGGCAGCCCAGCGCCTTGTGCGCCCGCATCGCGTAGGACCGGCAAGCGGCGAAGATGTCGGCCGGCACATCCGCGGGCAGCGTATGGCGGCTTCCTCCGGTCTCGTACTTGGCGGCGTAGTCGTACCACCCGTCGGTATGGATCTCCGTCACGGTCAGGGCGCGGTCCATCAGGACGGTGCAGGTCAGTTCGCGCCCCGGGGCATAGGTCTCGACCATCACTTCGGCGGGCATGGTCTCGGCCAGCTGCGGCGGCGCGTTTGCACCCTCGGCCACGATGTAGATCCCGACCGAGGAGCCTTCGTTGTTGGGCTTGACCACGTAGGGCGGCGGCAGGACGTGCCGCGCCATCGCGTGGGCCTTCGGAACGATGCGGCTTTCGACAACCGGCAGGCCGGCGGCACGGTAGATGTCCTTCGTCCGGGCCTTGTCGAGTGCCGTGGCCGACGCCAGCACGCCGGAATGCGTGTAGGGGATCCGGTGCCATTCCAGCAGACCCTGGATCGCGCCGTCCTCGCCCCATCGGCCATGGAGCGCGTTGAACACCGCGTCCGGCGCAATCTGTTGCAGGCGCGCCACGACGTCGGGGCCCGCGTCGAGCTCCGTCACCTGATAGCCGGCCTCGCGCAACGCGTCCGCGCAGCCGCGACCGGTCGAGAGGCTGACCTCACGTTCCGAAGACGGGCCGCCCATCAGGACGGCGACGTGCTGGGGTGTCCTGCCCGACATACCCAAAATCCTGCGCCTCGCCGGGTCTTTTATGCCTCGGCTTGTTCTTGTCGCCCCGACCTCTCCGGGCCGTTACGGGTCCGCGGGTTCTCCGACCCGCATGATTTCCCACTCTAGCGTCAATCCGCTTGTCTCGAAAACCTTTTTCCGCACGTCCTCGCCCAATCCTTCCAGGTCCGCGGCCGTGGCGCCCCCGTTGTTGACGAGGAAGTTGGGATGCTTGGGCGACATGACGGCCCCGCCCCGCGTCGCGCCCCGCATTCCGGCGTCGTCGATGACCTTCCAGGCCTTCAGATCGTGTACGTCATCGGCGCGCCCAGTGCTGCTGAACCCCGCCGGATTGCGGAACGTGCTTCCCGCGCTGCGGTCCTTGGTGGGCTGGCTCTCGTCCCGGCGGGCCAGTTGGTCGGCCATCCTGGCCTCCAACGCGTCCGGGTCCCCCGGATTGGCACGGAACGTCGCCTGCGTGACGATGCAGCCCTCGGGCAGATCCGAATGGCGATAGCCGAAGTTCAGGTCCGCCGCCGGGATCGTCACCGGATCGCCCGACCGCGTGACCGCCTGCACCTCGATCAGGTGGTCGGCGACATAGCTGCCATAGCACCCCGCGTTCATGCGGACCGCGCCGCCGATACTGCCCGGAATGGTTCGCAGGAAGGTCAGGTCCAGGCCCGCCTGCGCCGCCTTTCGCGCGACATGCGCGTCCAGCGCGGCGGCACCGGCGGCCACGGTGTTGGTGCCCGTCTCGATCCTGTTGAAGCCGCGGCCCAGACGCACGACCACGGCACGCAGGCCGCCGTCGCGCACGATCAGGTTGGACCCCACGCCCATGGGGAACACCGCGACATCATCGTCCAGCGCACCCAGGAAATCGCGCAGGTCATCGTCATCCGCCGGCTGGAACAGCGCATCGGCCGGGCCACCGACCCGCAGCCAGGTCAGATCGGCCAGCGAACGGTTTTCGGTTAAGGTGCCGCGCACGGGAGGGTAGGTCATAGGATGCGGGTTCTGGCCCAGCGGTAGAGATAGATCAACGGCCATCGCAGCACGCTGGCCATGACCACGAGGCCCAGAAGCGCCAGCCACGGCGAGGACTGCGCCAGCCAGACCAGGATCGGGATGCCCACCGCGATCAGGACATAGGCCGCCGGCCAGGACTGCCGCGCCGTCAGGACCACCATCAGCACCCATGCCACCACGACCCAGAGGCACAACGCGATCAGCGCCATGCGTCAGGCCGCCAGGCGTCCGGGCAGGTCGTTGGCCCAGGCCGAGATCGTGCCCGCGCCCAGACAGACGACGATGTCGCCGGCGCGGGCCTGCTCGCGCACGAGGCGTTCCAGGTCGTCCTCGTCGGTCACGGCGCGGGCATGGCGGTGCCCGGTACGGATGAGCCCGGCGACCAGGTCGTCGCGACCGGCCCCCTCGATCGGATCCTCGCCCGCGGCGTAGATGTCGGCGATGCCCACCACGTCGGCATCGGCGAAGCATCCGCAGAAATCGTCGAACAGGTCGTGCAGTCGGGAATAGCGGTGCGGCTGATGGACGGCGATGACGCGCCCGGTGTCGCCGATGCTCTGACGCGCGGCCTTCAGCACGGCGGCGATCTCGACCGGGTGGTGGCCGTAATCGTCGATGATCGGCACGCCGTTCCATTCGCCCACGCGGGTGAAGCGGCGGTTGACCCCGCCGAACGCGGCGAGGCCCTCGCGGATGACGTCCTTCGGAACCCCGAGTTCGCGCGCAACGGCCACCGCCGACAGCGCGTTCGACACGTTGTGGTCCCCCGGCATCGGCAGGCGGCAATCCTCGATCATCGCCTCCTCCGCCTGAAGCTGGATGTCGAAATGCGCCACGCCTGCCTCGTAGCGCAGGTTGACGGCGCGCACGTCGGCCTGCGCGTTGAACCCGAAGGTCACGATCCGCCGGTCGGTCACGCGCCCCACGAGCGCGCGCACCTCCGGGTGGTCGGTGCAGCAGATGGCAAGCCCGTAGAACGGGATGTTCGAGACGAAATCGGTGAAGCCGCGGCGCAGGTTCTCGATATCGCCCCAGTGTTCCATATGCTCGGGGTCGATATTGGTGACGATGGCGATCGTGGCAGGCAGGCGGTTGAAGGTGCCGTCGCTCTCGTCGGCCTCCACCACCATCCACTCGCCCTGCCCCATCCGGGCGTTCGAGCCGTAGGCGTGGATGATGCCCCCGTTGATGACGGTCGGATCCTCCTGCCCCGCATCCAGCAGCGCGGCGACCATCGTGGTGGTCGTGGTCTTGCCATGCGTACCGGCGACGGCGATGTTCGACTTCATCCGCATCAGCTCGGCCAGCATCTCGGCACGGCGAACCACCGGCAGACCGCGCGCGCGCGCGGCGTCGAGTTCGGGGTTTCCCGGCTTGATCGCCGAGGAAATGACCACGACCTCGGCCTCCTCCAGGTTCTCGGCCCGCTGCCCGACGAAGATGCGGGCCCCGAGGGACGCCAGGCGATCGGTGATCTTCGACCCCTTCAGGTCGGACCCCTGAACGGAATAGCCATGGCTCAGCAGGACCTCGGCGATGCCGGACATGCCGATGCCACCGATGCCGACGAAGTGGATGGGGCCCATCTGCTGGGGCAGCTTGGTCGC
This sequence comes from Jannaschia sp. S6380, assembly GCF_023015695.1. Lineage (NCBI taxonomy): Bacteria > Pseudomonadati > Pseudomonadota > Alphaproteobacteria > Rhodobacterales > Roseobacteraceae > Jannaschia > Jannaschia sp. S6380. The sequence continues at coordinate 115,878 of NZ_JALKAS010000001.1, read as the reverse complement.
GTTCATCGGGTCTGGCTCACGTATTGGACGAGGTCTGCAAGGCGGGAGGCGGCGTCGGGGACGGCCACGGAGAGGGCCGCGCGCGCCATGCGCGACGCCCCCTGCGGGTTCGAGAGGATCAGTTCGGCCTGCTCGGCGAGGCTTTCGGCGGTCAGCTTGGACTCGGGGATCACGATCGCCGCGCCGGCCTCCGACAGTCCGCGTGCGTTGACCGTCTGATGGTCGCCCGCCGCGACCGCGTAGGGGATCAGGATCGCGGGCCGGCCGATCACCGACAGGTCCGCGACGGTCGAGGCCCCGGCCCGCGAGATCACGAGCTGCGCATCGGCCATGCGCGTCGGGATGTCGTCGAAGAAGCTCTGCACCACGGCCGAAATATCCGCCGTATCATAGGCCGCGACGACGCGCTCCTCGTCTTCGGGCCGCGCCTGATGGGCGACGCGCAGATGACGGCGAAGATCGTCGGGCAGACGCGACAGCGCGTCGGGCACCGCATCCGACAGGATCCGCGCACCCTGGCTGCCGCCGATGACGAGGACCGACATCGGATGGTCGCCGGGCGCGATGTAGGGGCTCTCGGCGCGCTTGTGGATCGCGGCGCGGACCGGGTTGCCGGTATGCGCGCCCTCGACGCCTTCGGGCAGGTCCGTAGGCCAGGTGCCGCAGGCGAAGGCATCGACGCGAGTGGCGAAGATGCGGTTGACGCGGCCGGGCACGCCGTTCTGTTCGTGAATGATGCGCGGCAGCTTCATCATTACCGCGGCCGCCATCGCCGGGACCGCCGGATATCCGCCGAAACCCGCAACCAGCGTCGGGCGGTCGCGCCGGAACGCCCAAAGCGCGCGCAGGACCCCGCCCGTCAGCTTGAACGGAACGCCGGCCTTGGACGCCAGGCCGCCGCGGGCGAAGGTGGCCGAGGGCATGACCTCGATATCGACATCTTCGGGGAAGCCGCCCGCGTACCGTGCCCCGCGATCATCGGTCGACAGCCTGACCCGCCAGCCGCGCGCCAGCATCTCCTCCGCCAGGGCCTGGGCGGGGAACATGTGGCCGCCGGTGCCTCCGGCGGCGATGACGATCAGGGGTTGGGTCATCTGAATCCGTTCGACAGGAGATGGTCCCCGATCTCGGACTGGGGCCGCGTCCGGGTGAAGCACAGCAGCATCCCCGTCAACAGCCCCATCGCGATGAGCGAGGAGCCGCCATAGCTGACGAAGGGCAGCGTCATGCCCTTAGCTGGCAGGATGCGGACCGCAACGCCCAGGTTGATGAAGGCCTGACTGGCCAGCAGGACCGTCAGACCCGTGCCGGCCAGCCGGATGAACAGGTCACGCTCGACGCAGAGGCGCAGCAGGCAGCGCGCCGAGATGAAGCAGAACAGCGCCACGATGAACAGGACCATGAGGAGGCCGTATTCCTCGGCCGCGACGGCGATGATGAAATCGGTATGGGCATCGGGCAGGATCCACTTGACCCGCCCCTCGTTGACGCCGGTGCCGAGGAAGCCGCCCTCGCGGATCGCGTCGATAGCATAGCCCATCTGCGTGCGCGGATCGACGTCGGGCGACAGGAAGCCGTCGATCCGGCGGGCAAAATGCTCCGAGTTGTTGTAGGCGATGACGCCGGCCAAGGCGACGCAGCCCATCACCGCGGTCAGCAACACGATGGGCGCGCCCGCGACGAAGTAGATCGACGACCAGGCGACGACCGTCAGCATCGCCTGCCCGAAATCGGGCTGCAGCGCCAGGAAGACAATGACCACGACGAGGATCGCGAAGCTGAGGACCCGACCCGGGGGGCCGCCCGGCTCGGACGCGGAGGCCATCAGCCAGGCCGACATGATGACGAAGACCGGCTTCAGAAACTCTGACGGCTGCACCGATGCGAAGCCCAGAGAGTACCAGCGCGTCGCCCCCTTGCCGAAATCGGTCCCGAACACCGGCAGCAGTATCAGCGCGGCGGCCGCGGCGAAGAACCCGAGCACGCCGAGACGGCGAATGACCTGCGGCGAGAGCATCGACGTCCCGATCATCACCACGAAGGCGAGAGTTCCGAATACGGCCTGCCGATAGACGTAATGGAACGGCGGAAGTCCGTTGCGTTCGGCCAGGGGAACGCTGGCCGCGAAACCCAGCAGGAGACCGATTGCGAACAGCAGGACCAGCGCGCCCAGCACGCCCTTGTCCAACGTCCGCCACCAACGGGATACGATGGCCTCGCCCGGTAGGACGACGACCGCGCCATGCGCGATTTCTGTCATTGGTCCGCCTGCACTGCTACTGCCCCTGCCCGTTTTCCGGGTCTGATGCGGGCAGTCTAGCGCAGCGATTCGCGTCGCGCCAGCCTTTATCCCTTGACTTCGTGGTCGCGGACCAGTTGTGACGGCTGCCAAAGTTCGACCGGATTGCCTTCCGGGTCGTGGATGCGCGCGAAACGACCGACATCCGAATTCCAGTCCGGGTCGGTCGTCACCGCGATCCCCGCCCCTTCCAGTTGCGCGATCATCCGGTCCAGATCCGGCACCCTGAAATTGATCATCCAGCGTCGGTCCGCGTCGAAATAATCGCTGGTCTCGGGGAACGCGGCGAAAATCGTCGTGCCGCCCGCCTGCGACCAGTGGCCGTGTTCGGCGGCAATTCCGAGATGCCTCTCGTACCATGCCCCGAGCGCATCGGGATCGCGGGCGCGGATAAAGACGCCCCCGATGCCTTCGACCTTCTCCATGACGCATCCTCCCCTCGGGGCAACGCTAGCATGGATCGGCGACGTCAGCCCAGAACGTCGGCGATCTTGGCCTTGGCGGATTCGGGGTCCTCGCCGTATCCGATCAGGTCGACAACGCGGCCTTCGGGGTCGAGGACGAAGATCGACGCGTAGTGGTCGAGCGTATAGTCCCCCTCGCCCAAAGGACGCTTCTGCCAGTAGACACGCCAGCTGCGCGCCATGTCCCAGACCTTTTCGGGCTCGCCGGTGATGCCGATGATGCGGTCCGATTGCGGTTCCAGATAGTCCTTGAGGAACTGCGGCGTGTCGCGCTCGGGATCGACGGACACGAAATAGGCACCGATCTCGCCCTCGCCCACGTCGAGGTCCAGCAGCCACGTCTCCATGTCGTAGACGGTCGTCGGGCAGACCTCGGGACAGTGGGTGAAGCCGAAGAACAGAAGGCTCGGCCGTCCCTCGAACGCGGCCTCGGTGATCTCGTTGCCGTCATGATCCACCAGCTCGAACGGGGCGCCGAGGTCGGTCGCCACGACCGAGGGCGTGCGCGCCTCCATCACCTGGCGCAGCGCCACGCCGGCCCCGAGGGCCAGGATCGCGACGCCCAGGGCGAACAGGATCGTACGGGTGCGCGTCACCGTCCTAGTTCCCGGTCTGGGTCGCGTCTTCGCCGTGACCCTTCATGCCGTGATCCATCGTTCCGGCCTCTTCGAGCGTGGCCCGGATCTCGCCCAGCGTAAGGACGGGAAACTCGACCACGACGTCGCCCGCCTCCGCGAAGGTGAGTGTCATTTCATACGCCTCGCCCGCCGTCAGGGGTTCGCTCAACCCCATCAACATGAGATGCAGCCCCCCCGGCTGAAGATAGACGGTTTCGCCGGCGGGAACGGCAATGCCGCCCTCGACCTCCGACATCTTCATCACGCCGTCTTCCATTTCCATCTTGTGAAGCTGCACCTCGCCCACGAAATCGGCGTCGATCGTCGCCGTTGTCAGCACGTCGTCGGCATCCCCCATGTTGGCGATCGTCATGAACCCGCCGGCCACGGGGGCGGTCGGCGGCGTGTCACGCAGCATCGGCAGGCTGATCTGCAAATCGCCATGCGCGATGTCCGCATAGGCCGGGCAAACGGTCACAAGGAGAAGGGCGAAAATGCGGGTCATGGAACGCTCCGATCGACTTTGGACAGGTGCGACATGGCAGTCCGCACACTGGCCCGCAAGCGGGACATGGCGCCGCAACCCCACGATGGCGAAACGTCGCGGCCCTAGTTGCCGTAGGCGACCGATGGCAGCCAGGTCGTCAGCGCCGGGAACGTGAACACGATGGCCAGCCCCAGAAGCTGCAGCAGCACGAACGGCACGACACCGCGATAGATGTGGCCCAGCGTGACGCCTGGCGGGCAGACCCCCTTGAGGTAGAACAACGCGAATCCGACAGGTGGTGTCAGGAACGATGTCTGCAACGTCACCGCGACCAGGATCGCGAACCAGACGACCGACGGATCCTGCACTTGCCCGAAACTCGGGACGGCCAGTTCGAGGCCCAGGATCACCGGCAGCATCAGCGGCATGATGATGATCGTGATCTCGATCCAGTCCAGCAGGAACCCCAGCAGGAAGATAATGAATAGGATAAAAAGGACGATCGCATAGGGGTTGTCGAAGGTGCCGAGGACGTGGCTCTGCACGATCTCGTCGCCCTTGTAGCGCCGCAGCACCAGCGCGAAGAAGTTCGCGGCCAGGAAGATACCGACGATATATCCGGCGGTGTTCAGGGTGGAGCGGCCGACCTCGCGGAAGACCTTGAAGTTCAGCTTGCCGTTCATCGCGGCCAACGCCGTCGCCCCTGCCGCGCCCAGGCCCGATGCCTCGGTCGGGGTGGCGATGCCGGCGAAGATCGACCCCAGCACCAGCAGGATCAACAGCATCGGCGGCACGACCGCCAGCAGCACCTCGCGAACGACGGGCCAGCCGACATGGTCCGACTTCTCCGGCGCCGGCATGGAGCCCGGCGAGACCAGGCCGAACACGATGATGAACAGGATGTAGAGCCCGCCCAGGATCAGCCCCGGGAACAGCGCGCCCATGAACAGATCGCCCAGGCTGATGGCCAGCTGGTCGGACATGATGACGAGCATGATCGACGGCGGAATCAGGATGCCCAGCGTGCCTGCACTGGCGATGGTGCCCGTCGCGATGGGCTTGGCGTAATTCTGCTGCATCATCGCCGGCAGGGCCATCACGCCAAGCAGCGTCACCGACGCGCCGATCACGCCGGTCGAGGCGGCGAGGATGATCCCGATCAGCAGAACCGTCAGCGAGAGGCCGCCGCGGAGGCCGCCGAACAGCTTCTGCATGGCATGCATCATCCGCTGGGCGACGCCGGACTGGTCGAGCATCAGGCCCATGTAGATGAACATCGGCAACGCCACGAGGACCGGGCTCTTGACGATACCGCCGAAGAGGCGGCCCGACAGGACGCTCAGCTTCTGATAGTCGATCCCGGTGCGCTGAAACTCGATCACGTCGCGAAACGCACTTCGGAACGGGTCGAGGAAGATCTCGGCGAAGAGCGCGAAGATGAGCGAGACGCCCACCAGCGCCATCGCGACGGGAACGCCGCGGAACAGAAGCCAGATGAAGGACAGGAAGATGACCAGCACGGCCAGTTCGTTCAGGGTCATGACCCGGCCGACAAACTCGAGGATGAACATGGCTCAGATTTCCTCGGACTTGTCGCGCATCAGATAGGCGGCGGCGATGATCAGGACCGTCGCGATCAGGGCCGCGGCGACGGTGTATTTCATTTCCTCCGGCCCGATCGCGAAGGTGTCGAAGAACCAGTGGCGCTGCGCCTGCCGCGCGGTGGTGCCCGCCTCGGAGGTGAGCAGCACGATGCCCAGCGCCGCGTAATAGATCACCAGGTTGACCGCGAACGCGACGGCCGGGAACGCGAAGAGCAGCTTGCGCCACCAGAGCGGCGGCACCAGCCGCGCGAGGTTGCGCACATAGGCCGACCATGTCGCGACCGCGATCAAGATGAAGCTGACATTCATGAATACCTTGAGGAGGTAGAGATGGTGCAGCCCGTTCGGACTGTCCGACCCCTCGCCCGCCTTGACCGAGCTGATGGCGTAGCCCAGCGTCGTGTCCCAGCACAGGATGATGAACGGCAAAAACAGCCAGGCCAGCGCGAAGATGTCGATCTTGCGCTGCTTGGCGGGAGGGTAGTGATCGTAGAAGATGTCGACGCGCACATGACTGTTGGTGGTCACGGCGTAGGCGATCCCGACCAGCACCGCCGCCCCGTAAAGCCACCACTGCAGGTCGTCCAGCCATGCCTGGTTGTAGCCCGCCCCCCGCAGGACGACCTGCGAGCAGATGGCCACCATCAGGATCGGGAACAGCCAGGCGAACACGTTCGACACGGCGACGACGAAACGGTCGCCGCGATTGTGCTCCGCGCGCCCGACCTCGCCCGGATCGGAGATCGCCACGATGGGCGCGTCATCGGCGACGGGTTCCGGTTTCACGGCCTGTGACATGCTGCCTCCCTCGCCCGGGCGCTATGGATATCGCCCGGACGGCGGCGGCCGTCCGGGTTGCGGGGCCCGCGGGGGGGCCGGATCGGTTCGGATCAGTTGCGCGGACGGGGCAGGTAGATGTTGTTGCCCCATACGGCATAGCCCTCGCGGAACTCCTGCAGGTCGTCCCAGACCTCCTTGAAGAACGCGTCCTCGGCGGCCAGTTCCATGGCGACCTCATCCCACGCCGCCTCGAACGCCTTGAGCTGATCCGGGGTCCAGTTCTTGATCTGGACGCCAAACTCCTCGACGTTCTGCTGCATGGCCGGGAAGTTGACGGCCTCGCCCTCGGCGAAGTTGTCCGACACGTTGGCCAGGCACGCCACCTCGATCTGGCGCTGCGACCGCTCGTCCAGCTCCTCCCACACGTCCTTGTTGATCAACAGCTCGAACATGGTCGACGGCTGGTGCCAGCCCGGGAAGTAGTTGAACTTGGCGATGTTGTAGAAGCCCAGGTTGGCGTCCACGATCGGCATCGAGAACTCGGTCGCGTCGATCGCACCGCGTTCCAGTGCCGGGAAGATGTCGCCGCCCGCCAGAAGTGAGGTCGACACGCCGAGCTTCTGCATCACTTCGGCGCCCAGGCCGAAGAACCGCATGTTCAGACCCCGGAGATCCTCGAGCGAGGTGATCTCCTCCTTGAACCAGCCGGACGTCTCGGGCGCGTACATGCCGCAGAGCGTGACGTGGACGTTGTAGCCGTTGTCGTCATACATCTGCTGGAAGTACGTCATGCCGTCGTCGTAGAGCATCCAGGCCAGCATCTCGCCGGGTTCGGGACCGAACGGCACGGCGGCGAACAGTCCGGCCGCGCTCATCTTGCCCTGCCAGTAGCCGGACGTCGTGTAGGCCGCGTCGACCGACCCGTTGGACACCGCATCCAACGCCTCCAGCGTCGGGACGAGTTCGCCGGGGTTGAAATGCTCGAACTCGACGGATTCACTGATCCCGTTGATCTTGTCGACGAAGTTGACGCCCGCCGTTCCCAGCACCGGCAGGTTCTGCGCGAATGCCGAAGTCATCTCCAGCACATCCTGCGCCTGCGCCCCGGTGCCGATCAGCGCGGACGTCGTGGCGAGTGCGATTGCCTTGAGTTTCATATGGTTCCCTCCCTGTAGAGACCGTTCGATTGGGTGTCGTTGCACCCGATTGACGACCCCTCCCGGGTCATCTGGTCATTTTTCCTTACCGATTTTGCCATTTCAAAGCCAGCGAAAATCCGCAGGCCGGCCTCCGCGACCGCTCCGTTAGACATCGACCTCGGCGAAGGTGGTGACTGTCTTGCGCCGGATCATCTCCTTCACCGTGCGATCGAACTCCTTGTAGTGCGGCGTCTGATGGTGCGCGTCGAACCCCGCCCGATCATCGTAGATCTCGTAGAGGAATATCTCGCCCGGACGTTCCGGGTCCGACAGCACGTCGAAGCGGTTGCATGCGCTCTCGCGTCGGGACGCGCGGGCATTGGCCATCATCGCGGGCATGAAATCGTCCTGATGATGCGGAAACACTTCGATCGTGACGGTGACGGCGAACATGCTATTCCTCCCCTGCGCGGCGCGTCTTGCCGCGAGAGTGACGCCTTGGGGGGCCCCATGTCCAAGACTTTCGAGATCGCCGTCTTCCACGGAGACGGGATCGGCCCCGAGATCATGGCTCCGACGCTGCGCCTGCTGAAGGGGCTCGGCCACGACTTCGCCTTCACCGACTGCCCCGCCGGCGCCGCGAGCTACCTGGATTGTGGCTTTGACCTGCCCGATGAATCGCTGCGTCGCGCGCGGCGGGCAGATGCGATCCTGCTCTCGGCCCTGGGCGATCCCAAGATCCGCTACCCCGACGGGACCGAGATGACGCCCCAAATCGACATCCGCATCGCGCTCGACCTCTATGCCGGGGTGCGTCCGGTCCGGGTGGTGCCGGGCATGCGCACGCCGCTGGCACTCGCCCCGGACGCGGCGATCGATTTCGTCCTCGTCCGCGAGTCCACGGAAGGCCTGTTCCACACGCAGGGCAAGGGCCGGGTCGAGGCCGACTTCGCCGAGGAGACGCTGCGCATCACGCGGGACACGACCACCCGGGTCTGCGACTTCGCGTTCCGCCTGGCGGCGGCGCGCAAGGCCGACGGCCATCCGGGCCGCGTCACCAGCGTGGACAAGGCCAACGTCTTCCGCGCCTTCGCGTTCTGGCGTGACATCTTCGACCGGGTCGCCGCGGGGTATCCCGACCTCACGGCAGATCATGCGTATGTCGATGCCATGGCCCTGTGGATGGTGCAGCGACCGGGCAGCTGGGATGTGATGGTGACCGAGAATATGTTCGGCGACATCCTCTCCGACCTGGGCGCGGGGTTGATGGGGGGCCTCGGCATGGCGCCCTCGGCCGATATCGGCGACGATCATGCCGTGTTCCAGCCCTGCCATGGATCGGCGCCCGACATCGCCGGCCGCGGCATCGCGAACCCGTTTGCGATGATCCTGTCGGCGGGCATGATGCTCGACTGGCTGGGACGCCGTCACGACGTACCCGCGATGGTGGCCGATGCGGGGCGTCTGCGGGACGCCGTGGATGCCTGCCTCGCCGCGGGCGAGACGACGGGCGATCTGGGCGGCACGCTGAACACCGAGGCCGCGGCCGACGCGGTGATGGCGCGGCTGTGACGCTGCGCGTCGGGCTGCTGGGCCTGGGATATTTCGCGGGCTACCACGCCGATGCCTGGCGCCGGATCGAGGGGGCCGAACTGGCGGCGACCTGCGACGCCGATCCGGCCCGCGGCGCCGATCACGTTCGGCTGGACGACATGCTGGCGAAGCGGCCCGACATCGTCGACATCGCCACCCCGCCCCAGACGCATGCAATGGCCATTCGCCAGGCGCTGGACGCGGGCCCCCGCGCGATCATCTGCCAGAAGCCGTTCTGCACCTCGCCCGAGGAGGCCGCGTCGATGGTGACCGCCGCCGAGGCGGCCGGCATCCCCCTGATCGTGCACGAGAACTTCCGCTTTCAGCCCTGGTTCCGCGCGATGAAGACGGCGCTGGACGATGGCGCCGTCGGCCGCCCCTTGAACCTGACCTTTCGCTTGCGGCCCGGCGACGGACGCGGGCCGGACGCCTATCTGGCCCGGCAACCCTATTTCCAAACAATGCCCCGTTTCCTCATCCACGAAACCGGCGTCCACTATCTCGACACGTTCCGCTTCCTGTTCGGCGAACCCGACGGCATCTATGCCGACCTGCGCCGCCTGAACCCCGCCATTCGTGGCGAGGATGCCGGCCATGTCATCCTGGACTACGGAACCGGTCAGCGGGCGATGCTCGACGGCAATCGCCTGGTGGATTTCGAAACCGACGATCCCCGCCGCACCTTCGGCGAGGCATGGTTGGAGGGCGACGAGGCTGTGCTGCACCTGGCCGGGGATGGTGGTGTCACCTGCCGCGCGCATGGCTGGACCGACGCGCGCACCGTGCTGCCCGCGCGCGACCGTCCGGGCTTCGCCGGCGACTGCGTTTACGCGCTGCAGTCCCATGTCGTCGCCGCGCTGACGGGGGATGGCGAGTTGGAGAACGAGGCCCGGGACTACCTGCGGGTCATGCAGCAGGTGGAGCTTTGCTATGCGTCCGCCGCCGCCAAATGCCGGCTTCCGGTCGAATACGACGAGAATCTGCAGCGTCCCGTTACGGCATGAGGTGGCCGCTTAACCCTTTCCTTACGATCGCCGCGTTAGGCCAGCCGGGACGACCGGATCCGAACCCCGGTCATTCCCGCGCGCGGCCGCGCCGCGCCCGGGACCACCGGTAGAAACCGATCGAAAGGACGCAGAATGCGCGCACCGACACTCGCCCTCCCCTTCACGCGTGCGCACAACGAACGGATCATCTTCCTGCTGCTTGCGCTCGCGATGCTGGGGGCCACGGTCCCCGTCGGCCCCGCAGTACCCGGGGCGAACGCCCGGTACGCCGTGGCACGAACCGATTGCGCCCCGCGGGATATGGGTGGCGCCTGCGCGGCCGTTCAGGCGCCCGCGGCGTTCCGGATGGCGATGATGTTCCGGCCATAGGCCGACGGGTCCGACACGCTCCCGCCCCGGAACACGGCGGACCCCGCGACCAGGACGTCGGCGCCGGCGGACCGGACCATCGGGGCTGTGGTCGAATCCACCCCGCCGTCGACCTCGATATGCACGGGGCGGTCGCCGATCATCTTCCGCAGGGCGCGGATCTTCGTGATCTGGCTCTCGATAAAGGACTGACCGCCGAACCCGGGATTGACGGTCATCACGCAGACCAGGTCGATATCGTCCAGCAACGGGGCGACCGCCTCGACCGGAGTTCCGGGATTCAGGGCGAGGCCGGCCTTGCACCCCGCCGCCCGGATCGCCTGCATCGTGCGATGCACGTGCGGCCCCGCCTCGACATGCGCGGTCAGGATATCCGCACCCGCATCGACAAAGGCGTTGATCATCGGATCGACCGGAGCGATCATCAGATGCACATCCATCACCGTTCGGATATGCGGACGCAGGGCCGCGCACATGGCCGGCCCGAAAGTGATGTTCGGCACGAAATGCCCGTCCATCACGTCGACATGGACCCAATCGGCCCCCTGGCCTTCGACCGCCTCGCATTCCGCGCCGAAGGCGGCAAAATCGGCGGCGAGGATCGAGGGGGCGATCTTGAGGGCGCGATTGAACGTGTGGGTCATCTGGTCTCTCCGATGCTGCCGGACTTATACAACGGCGTCCGCGCCGAAAACCCCTGCCTCGGTGACGATCCAGGGCAGCGGAACGTCCGTCGCCTCCGAAGGCACCGCATCCAACCGCTGCGCTTCGAGCGCGAGCCCCACGACGAGCCCGCCGCCCAGACCCGCCAGCGTACGGTCGTAGAAGCCGCCGCCATAGCCCAAACGCCCACCGCGACCGTCGAAACCGACCAGCGGAACAATCAGCACATCGGGAACGCGCCACCCCCCCTCGGTCGGCACCGAGACGCCGAATGGCCCTGTCTCCAAGGTGCAGCCGGGCCACCACTCACGAAAGCGCAGCGGCGCGCCCTTGCCGGCGACGACCGGAACGCAGATGCGGTTGTCGCGCGACAACACGCGCATGGTTCCGACCGGACTCGCCTCGGATCCGATCGGAAGATAGCCGGCGATCGTTCGCCCGCGCAGCCCCATCAGCCGGGCATAGAGGCGCGCCCCCGCCGCGGCGCGCGCTTCCGCGCCGACGGACGCCCGCCTCGCCAGGCAGGTCCGGCGCAATTGCGCCTTTCGCGCGGCAAGGCTAGCGTCTTCCCCCATGACCGCCTTTGACCATTTCGCCATCTCGGCCGCAACGCTGGAAGAAGGGGTCAATCATGTCCACCGGCATCTTGGCCATGAGATGGGTCCCGGCGGCGAACATGCGCTCATGTCGACGCATAACCGGCTGAGCGGGCTGGGCCCGGGCGAGTATCTCGAGGTGATCGCGATCGACCCCTGCGCGCCCGAGCCCGACCGACCGCGCTGGTTCGACCTCGACCGGCGATCGGGCCCGCCTGGGATCGGCAACTGGATCCTCCGCACCGACGACCTCGATGCTGCCATTGCCCGCCACCCCGAGGCGGGACGCCCCGTGGCATTCACGCGCGGAGCCTATCGCTGGCGGATGGCGGTGCCCGATGACGGGATCCTGCCATTCGACGGCTGCTTCCCCGCCTTGATCCAGTGGCAGTCGGACAGGCCCGCCTTCGCGGATGCCGGCCTGCGTCTGCGGGGCCTCTCGCTACGTCACCCGCGGGCGGACCGATTGGCCACCGTGGTCGCCGCCCTGACCGAAGATCCGCGCATCACGGTCGAAGATGGCCCGCGCCGGATCGCGGCGGCGGTTCAGACGCCATCGGGCCTGCGCCGCATCGCATGATGGACGCGCCGGCACCAGATGCGAAGGCCTTCGAACGGGTCGCGGAGGAGACGCGAGACGCGTTTCCGGCACCCTTCGCGGGCCTTGCCGCCGAGGTTCGCCTGACTGTCGAGGAATGGCCGTCGGAGACCCTCATGTCAGAATTGGAGATCGGTGACGCCAGCGACCTGACCGGCCTCTACGAGGGCGTGCCCCTGACGGAACGCTCCGTCGAATGGCCTGAACCGCCCTCGCAGGTGACGCTGTTCCGCCGCCCCATTCTGGACGAATGGGCAGCGCGGGAGGACGTATCGCTGCGGGCATTGATCGCGCATGTCACGGTGCACGAGTTTGCGCATCATTTCGGCTGGTCGGACGATGATATCGCCCGCATCGACCGCTGGTGGGAATAGAACCGCTTGGCCGAACGCGCACGGGGCGCCCGACCGGACGCCCCGAAACATGGATCGGCGCGGTGCCTGAACTCAGGCGGCAGCAGGCCGGGAGGACAGGATTTCATCGACGGCCTTCAGCGCGCCATCCTCGTCCATGTCGTTAACCGCGGCAAGTTCGCGAGTCAGCCGGTCCAACGCGGCCTCGTAGAGCTGACGCTCGGAATAGGACTGCTCGCGCTGCTCGTCGCTGCGGTGCAGGTCGCGGACCACCTCGGCGATGGCGATCAGATCGCCGGAATTGATCTTCGCCTCGTATTCCTGGGCGCGGCGCGACCACATGGCACGCTTGACGCGGGCCTTGCCCTTCAGCGTCGCCATCGCCTTGGTCACGACCTCGGGCGAGGACAGCGACCGCATGCCGACATCGGTCGCCTTGTTGGTCGGAACCCGCAGCGTCATCTTGTCCTTCACGAACGAAATGACGAACAATTCCAGTTCCAGACCCGCGACCTCCTGCTTCTCGATGGAGACGATCTGACCCACGCCATGGGCGGGATAGACGACGAAGTCATTCGGGCGAAACTCGGGCTTCTTGGGCATTGGCATCCTCTTGATGTCTTGTCGCGCTTCACCGGATCTCCCCCTCCGGCAACAAAGGAAACCGGCCTTCGCACGATGTCCGAAGGTCGATCAACAAGCGCATTTCCGTCAGACTGGTTCCCATCACTCGACGCGAACCACCCGAACGTGGCAGATTTCCGCGGTTTCATGCCGCGAACGAGACTCACAATACCACAAAAACGGCCTTCGCGAAAGCGTCATGCAGACTGACCCAAATTTCCCCTACGTCACCCGCCCTCGCCCGGGGTTTCGGAGAACAGGTCCATCTTGCCCTCCTTGCCTTCCATCTCCTCGGCGTTCGGCAAAGGGTCCTTCTTGGTGATGATAACCGGCCAGAGCTCGGAGTACTTGCGGTTGAATTCAACCCATTTCTCCGCATCGGGCTCGGTATCCGGGCGGATCGCGTCGGCGGGGCATTCGGGTTCGCAGACGCCGCAATCGATGCATTCGTCGGGATGGATCACCAGCATGTTCTCGCCCTCGTAGAAGCAATCCACGGGGCAGACCTCGACGCAATCGGTGTATTTGCAGGCAATGCAGGCGTCGTTGACGATATAGGTCATGGCCGGTGTCCTTTCGGTTCCGCCTGCGATCTAGCCGCCCCGTTCCGGGGGATCAAGCGGGGCCGGGACGCGGGTCACGAACGCGGCATCGGACGCCCGATCCCGGCCGGGGCTAGCCGTGACCCTCGTCGCGGGCGGCATCCATGCGGCGCCGGTCCCGCCCCGTCGGGCGCGGGCCCACCCGAGGTGCGGGCGGCGGCGTGTGATCGACGTAAAGCGCCTGCGCCTCGGCGGCGGGGCCGCGGCGTGTCCCCAGGCCCGCGACCTCGACAACACGGATGCGGTCGCCCTGCGCGAAGGTCAGGCTGTCGGGCGGCGCCACGGTATGCGACGCCTTGGTGACCCGCTCGCCGTTGACGCGGATGCCCGGCCCCGTAACGACCTTGGCGGCCAGGCTGCGCGTCTTGAAGAAACGCGCATGCCAGAGCCACTTGTCCACACGCAGTCGGGCGGCGTCGCTCACTTGTCCTTTAGCGCCGCCAAGGCGGCGAACGGATTGTCGGGGTCGACCGGCTTGTCACGGCGTGGCTTCGATTCGTAGGTCTTCGGGCCGCGATCGGACCCCTTGCCACCCTTGGGGCCGCGTGATTTGCCTTTCGGCTTGCCCTTGCGCGGCGCGCGGTCGGCATCGCCACCTTCGCGGCGGGGCCCGCGCTTCTGGCGCCGCGGTGCCCAGGTGAAGGTGTAGAACACTTCGCTCTCGGCGGGCGCGTCGGCATCGGACGGCTCGGCGGGTTCGGTCGTTTCGCCTTCGGGGGCACCGGATGCCACGACCGCCTCGCCCACGGGTTCGGCGATCGCTGGCGCCACGGCCTCGGGCGCGGCCTCTTCCACCGCGTCGGCTGGCGGGACCGGGGCGTCGGCAGCTTCGGCTGCCGGTTCCGCATCGGGGGCCGTTGCGTCGTCGGATTCCGCCTGCGAAACGGCGGACGGGTCGGGCGTCTCGTTACTTTCGGCGGCGGGATCGGTCGTCGCCGGCGCTTGCGGGGCGGGGCGTGCCTTCGGACGTTCGCCCTTCTCGGCGGCATAGCCCAGCCCGCCCATCAGGTCGGCGAACTGTTCCAGCGTCATGCCCGTGATCGATAGCATGTCGGGCGTGGCCTCGAACCCGCCGCGCGAATCCGCCGGGCGCAGCAGGTCGGCCAGGCGCTCCAGCATGTCGATGCGGATCGCGCGCTGCCCGGCCAGCCGGTACCCGGCCATCGCATAGTAGCCGTCCGGGGCCCCCTCGACCGCCGGAACCGTCACCAAGCCGGGCGGCGGCGCCTCGGGAAACTCTGTCAGGTCCCTGGACAGCGACCACAGCACCAGCCGCAGGCGCGTCGGCGCGGGCTTGAGCAGCAACTGCTGAAAGATCGTGAACTGGCCGAAGCGGACGCCGTGCTTGCGCAACTGTCCGCGCGCGTCCTGATCCAGGTCCTTCACCTCCTGGGCGACCTCGTGGCGCGGCAGGATCCCGAAGGATTCCAGCAGGCGGAACGCGAACCCACGGGCCAGGCCCGTCACCGCCTCGTCGCGCGACATCGCCAGCAGCGGCTCCATCGCGGCGGCGACCTTGCGGTCGATGAAATGCTGCAGGCGGCGCTGGACCTTCTGCATGACCTCGGGGCCCGCCTCGTCATCGACGAATGCCTCCACCCCTGGCCGGAGGGGCTCCGCCCCCGCAACCAGCTTGCCGACGGCCTGGTCGCCCCACATCAGGCCACCCTGTTCGGTGAAGTCCATCTCGGTGTCGGGCGCGTTGTAGAAGCGGTCGGCGCGCAGATGGAACTCGGGGCGCAGCGCCTGCGTCGCGGCCTGGCGCACAGTCTTCGCCTCGTCCGGCGAGGTCGTGCCCGTCTGATGGAAGCGGAACCCTTCGAGACGGCCCAGCGTCTCGCCCTCGACGATGACCTCGCCCTTGTCGTTGATGTCGGCCAACAGGCCCTCCTTCATCTTCAGCCGCCGGAGCAGCACGCTGGTTCGCCTGTCGACGAACCGGTTGGTCAGCGCCCGATGCAGCGCGTCCGACAATCGGTCTTCTACCGCGCGCGTGGCTTCGCGCCAATGGGTCTGATTGTCCACCCATCCCTTGCGCTGCGCGACGTAGGTCCAGGTTCGGATATAGGCCAGACGTTTCGACAATGTGTCGATATCGCCGTCGGTGCGGTCGATGCGCTTGATCTGGCGCGCGAACCAGTCGTCGGGGACCCGCCCGGCCTCGTGCAGGAAACCGAAGATGCGCGCCAGCAGCGTCGTATGCTCGCCGTGGCTGATGCCCTGAAAATCCGGGATGCGGCAAACATCCCAGAGGAGGCGCAAGTCGCGCGCGTCGCGCAGGCGCACGGCCACGTGCTCCAACGCATTCAGCGTCTTGAGCGAGGAGACGTCGTCGGCCTCCCGCCCCCGGGTCAGGATCCGGTCGGTGCTGGGCGCCTCGAGCGAGGCGATCAACGCCTCGGCCGACCCGAAATCCAGCCGGTCGCTGCGCCACATCAGGCGGTCGATGGGTTTGAAGCTGTGATCCTCGATCGCCTCCACCACGCCGTCGTCCAGCGGTCCCGCCTCGCCCGTCACGCCGAAGGTGCCGGGCTGCATGTAGCGCCCGGCCCGGCCGGCGATCTGCGCCAGCTCATGCGGCATGAGCGGGCGGATGCGGTGGCCGTCGAACTTCGAGGTGGCTGAGAATGCGACATGCTTGATGTCGAGGTTCAGGCCCATGCCGATGGCGTCGGTGGCGACCAGGTGATCGACATCGCCGTTCTGGTACATCTCCACCTGCGCGTTCCGCGTCCGGGGACTCAGCGCGCCCATCACGACGGCGGCCCCGCCCTTCTGACGGCGCAGAAGTTCGGCGATGGCATAGACGTTCTCGACGCTGAAACCGACGATGGCGGTGCGGCCGGGCATCCGGCTGATCTTCTTCGATCCGGTATAGGTCAGCTCGCTGAACCGCTCGCGGCGGGCGAATTGCACCTTCGGGATCAGCTGCGCGATCGCGGGACGCATCGTGTCGGAGCCCATGAAAAGCGTCTCGTGCAGGCCGCGCATGTTCAGCAGGCGATCGGTGAAAACGTGGCCGCGCTCCGGGTCGGCGCAGAGCTGGATCTCATCGACGGCCACGAAATCGACGCCGGTTCCCTGCGGCATCGCCTCGACCGTGCAAACCCAATAGGCGGCACGCGGCGGCACGATCCGCTCCTCTCCCGTCACCAGGGCCACGACGGACGGGCCGCGCACGGCGACGATGCGATCATAGACCTCGCGCGCGAGAAGGCGCAGCGGCAGGCCGATGATGCCGGTGCGGTGGCCCAGCATCCGCTCGATCGCGAAATGCGTCTTGCCGGTGTTCGTCGGCCCGAGGACCGCCGTCACCCGCCCCAGGTTCGTGTCCATCAGAGGGTCCGTTCGCCGGTCTGCTGCTGCAGGCGTTCGATTGCGCCCTGCACGTTCGGTTCGGCCGGGTAGACCTGGGCGGCCGCCTCGAAGGCACGCAGCGCGCCCTTCGTGTCACCCAGCCCTTCGAGGATGATGCCGAGCCCGGCCATGGCGCCGAAATGGCGCGGCTCGAGGATGAGGACCTGTTCGATGTCCGACAGCGCCTCGCCATAGCGTTCCTGCAGGAAGAAGGCCGTGGCACGCTGGTTCCAGCCCTCGGCGAAGCGCGGCGCATGATCGGTCAGCGCGGTCAGGTGGGCGATGGCACGCGGATAGTCTCCGGCCGCGATGGCCTCTTGCCCCCGGCGCAGCAGCAGGTCCATCGTCGGGCTGCCGGAATGGGTCCAACGCTCCTGTATTTCGGCGGCAAGGCGGGCGGCCTCGGCCGCGTCGGCCTCCGAAGTCAGGGTGCCCAGCCGATTCAGCAGCGCATCCGCGTCCCCCTCCAGCACTTGCCCGGGAGAGGACGTGGCGTAAATGCACAGGATCGCGACCGAGAGGGCCTTGAGCGTGACGCGAAGGTCAACCATCGTATCCGCGACCCCATCCCGCCATTCCGGCGCATAAACCAAAAGGACCGACATGAGCGACATCATCAACGAGGCCGTCACGCAGCTTTCCTCAAAGATTGGCACCTTCGACGGCAGCGTCAAGTTCGTGATCGAGAACGAAGGCGCGATCATGGTCGACGAGGCCGGCGTGCGCGAAGGCGACGAGGATGCGGAATGCACGATGACCGCCGATGCCGAGACGTTCCGCGGCATCCTGGACGGGGACGTCAACCCGACCTCCGCATTCATGACCGGCAAGCTTTCGGTGGATGGCGACATGGGTCAGGCGATGAAGCTGGGCGCACAGCTGTCCTGACCTCCGACATGGACGCGGCCCCCTATCACGCCGACGTGGCCAATGGCCCGCCGGGCGGTCATGCCTATTGGGCCACGACGCGCGACGGCAAGCGCATCCGTGTCGGCGTCTGGCCCGAGGGGACGCGCGGAACCCTGGTCATGGGACCGGGACGCACGGAATACGTCGAGAAATACTCCGATGCCGCGCGCGAGATGGGCGCGCGCGGCTATGCCAGCGTCGCGGTCGACTGGCGCGGTCAGGGATTGTCGCCGCGACCGTCGCATGACCGTCATGTTGGACATGTGAGCGATTTCAAGGATTTTCAACACGACCTTGATGCCGTTCTGGACGTTTGCCGCAAGGTCGGGCTGCCGCGTCCCTGGCATCTGATGGGGCATTCGATGGGTGGCCTGATCGCACTACGGGCGCTCTACCGCGTCGACCTCTTCCAGCGCGTCGTCTTCAGCGCACCGATGTGGGGCCTGCCGCTCGCGCCCCATCGTCGACTGCTGGGCTGGGGACTGGCCTCGCTGGCCACGGCGGCGGGGTTGGGCGAACGGAGCGCCCCCGGCTCGGGCAAGGTGGCGGACCCGGCCGCCGCCCCGTTCGAGGACAACTTGCTGACGACCGATCCGCAGATGTTCGCCTGGATGAAGCGACAAATCACCGCTCATCCCGACCTGGCCCTGGGCGGCCCCTCGCTCAACTGGGTCTGGGCGGCCCTGCGCGAGATGCACCGCCTGAGCCGCGAACCCGCGCCCGACCTTCCGTGCCTGACATTCCTGGGGAGCGACGAGGATATCGTGTCCCCGGATTCCATTCATGTGCGCCTCGGGTCCTGGCCGGGCGCGCGGCTGGAAATGATCGAGGGCGCGCGCCACGAGGTCCTGATGGAGGGGCCCGCAATCCGCAATCAGGTCTTCGACGCGATCGCGGCGCATCTAGACTAGGCGGCCATCCTCTAGCCGCACGACGCGATCCATGCGCGCGGCGAGGTCGAGGTTGTGGGTCGCGATCAGCGCGGCCATGCCGGTCTGGCGCACCAAGTCCATCAATGCGGCGAATACCGCATCCGAGGTGCCGGGATCGAGGTTGCCCGTCGGCTCGTCCGCCAGCAACAGGCCCGGCCCATTGGCCAGCGCGCGGCAGAAGGCGGTGCGCTGCTGCTCGCCGCCCGACATCTCGGCTGGGCGGTGGTCCATCCGGTGGGCGAGGCCGACACGGGCCAGCAGGTCCTCGGCCCGCCCGCGCGCCTCCTTGGCCGAAACGCCGTTGGCGAGCTGCGGCAGGACGATGTTCTCGGCGGCGGTGAACTCGGGCAGCAAGTGATGGAACTGGTAGATGAAGCCGATGCGCTGGCGGCGCGCGCGGGTGCGGGCGCGGTCGCCCTCGCCGCCCATGTCGCGGCCGTCCATCACCACGCGGCCGGCATCGGGCGTGTCCAGCAGCCCCGCGATATGCAGAAGCGTCGACTTGCCCGCCCCCGAGGGCGCCACCATCGCGCAGACTTCGCCGGGGGCGAGCGTCAGATCGGTGCCGTTCAGGACGCGGATCTCGTTCGGCTGCCCCAGGTGATACCCCTTCTCGACAGCCTCCAGACGCAAGGGATCACTCATAGCGCAGCGCCTCGACCGGGTTCATGCGGGCCGCGCGGCGGGCCGGAAAGATTGTGACGACGAAGCTGAGCGAGAGCGAGAGCGCGACCGCCGATGCGACGTCCGCCAGCTCCAGCCGCGCGGGCAGCTGCGAGATGTAGCGGACCGACGGGTCCCAGACCCCGCCGCCGGCGAGGTAGTTCACGAAGGCGAAGATCGGGTCGATCCAGATCGCGAAGGCGACGCCGGCGATCACGCCCAGGACCGTGCCGACCACCCCGATGGACGCGCCGCAGATGAAGAAGACGCGCAGGATCGTGCCTTCGGTCAGGCCGATCGTGCGCAGGATGCCGATGTCGCGGCCCTTGTTCTTGACCAGCATGACGAGGCCGGACGTGATGTTCAGCGTCGCGATCAGGACGAGGATCGATAGGATGACGAACATGATGTTGTCCTCCATCTGGAGCGCGCGAAGGAAGCCGCCTGCGCTGTCCTTCCAGGTCCAGAGGTAGTGGTTCTCGCCCGCCGCGCCGATTAGCGCGGGGCCGATTTCGTCGACCGCCTCGGGGTCCGTGATCGAGACCTGCACCTCGTCGGCGAGTCCCTCGCGGTTGAAATAGAGCTGCGCCTCCTCGAACGGCATGTAGACCCGCGTCAGGTCGATATCGTACCGCCCCACGCGGAAGACGTAGGCGACTTCATAGGCCTTGACGCGGGGCGAGGTGCCGAAGGGCCCCTTCACCCCGTCGGGCGAAATCAGGCGCAGCGTGTCGCCCGCCCGCACGTTCAGCTTCTCCGCCAGGTGCCATCCGACCGCGACGCCGTCCGCGAAGGCGGCGATGTCGCCCTGAGACCGCTCAGGGTTCGCGACGCGAGGGATCCGCACCAGGTCGTCCGCGCGGATGCCGATCACCTGGGCGCCGGTATTGGCCCCGTTGGCCGAGGCCATCACCTGCCCCGTCACCACCGGCACGGCACGCGTGACACGCGGCGCCGCCGCCAGACGTTCGGCCACCGCGTCGTAATCCGCGATCGTCCGGCTCGACCCGCCATTGGGCATCGTCTCGCCATAGCTCAGCACGCTGACATGCGGGTTGGCGCCGACGATTGTGTCCACGAACTCATGCCGGAACCCCGACCGAACGGCCAGCGTCACGATCAGCGCGAACACGGCCAGCGCGATACCCGCAAGGCTGATCCAGGTCATGACACTGATCCCGCCCTCGGACCGGCGCGCGCGCAGATAGCGCCAGGCGATCATCCATTCGTAGCGGGAGAACATGGGGCGGCGTCCGATCGGTTCTTGCAGGAGGGTCAGGCGTTGCCCGGAGGCATTACAGGTGTCGGGCGTAGATGTCCTTGAGCCGGGCGATGGCCGCTTCGGGGGCCATTTCCTCGCTCTCGCCGGTGCGGCGGGACGTCAGCTCCACCTTTCCGTTGGCCAGGCCGCGCGGACCCACCGTGATCCGCCAGGGCAGCCCGATCAGGTCCATCGTGGCGAACTTGGCACCCGCCCGCTCCTCGCGGTCGTCATAGAGCGCGGTCAGTCCTTCGGCCCCCAGTTGCCGATAGATCCCGTCGCAGGCGCTGTCGGTGCTGCTGTCGCCTTGGCGCAGGTTGACGATCCCGGCGTGATAGGGGGTCACGCCCTCGGGCCAGATGATGCCGCGGTCGTCGTGGCTGGCCTCGATGATCGCGCCCAGCAGGCGACTCACGCCGATGCCATGCGATCCCATATGGACCGGGGCGGGCTTGCCGTCGGGGCCCTGGACGGTGGCGCCCATGGGTTCGGAATACTTGGTGCCGAAATAGAAGATCTGCCCGACCTCGATTCCGCGGGCGCTGCGGCGTCGATCCTCGGGCACCTGGGCGAAGACCGCCTCGTCATGGGTCTCGTCGGTGCGGGCGTAGCGGGTGGTGAATTCCTCCAGGACGGCGGCGCATTGGGCGCGGTCGTCATAGTCGATCTCCCGATCGCCGAAGGTCAGGTCCGTGACCTCGGCGTCATAGAAAACCTCGCTCTCGCCCGTTTCCGCCAGGACGAGGAACTCATGCGTGTAGTCGCCGCCGATCGGTCCCCCATCGGCGCGCATCGGGATCGCCTGCAGACCCATCCGCTCGTAGGTGCGCAGATAGGTGACGAGGTGGCGGTTGTAGGCGTGCAGCGCATCTTCCTTGGTCAGGTCGAAATTGTAGCCGTCCTTCATCAGGAACTCGCGCCCGCGCATGACACCGAAACGGGGACGCATCTCGTCGCGAAACTTCCACTGGATATGATACAGCGTCAGCGGCAAGTCCTTGTAGCTGCTGACGTTGGAGCGGAAGATGTCCGTGATCAGTTCCTCGTTGGTCGGGCCATACAGCATGTCGCGATCCTGCCGGTCGCGAATGCGCAGCATCTCGGGGCCGTAGGCGTCATAGCGCCCGCTTTCCCGCCACAGATCGGCGGATTGCAGGGTCGGCATCAGCATCGGGATGTGGCCGGCGCGCTGCTGTTCCTCGTGGACGATCTGCTCGATCCGGCGCAAGACGCGATAACCCAGCGGCAGCCACGAATAGATGCCGGCACTGGCCTGCTTGATCATGCCGGCCCGCAGCATCAGGCGGTGGCTGACGATCTGCGCCTCGGACGGGGTCTCCTTGAGGACTGGCAGGAAGTAGCGGCTCAGGCGCATGGACGGGGCTCCGGGGATGTCGGCTCCGGCTTGCGATAGCGTTCGCGGCGGGTCGGGGCAAGCGGTGCCGCGATCGCCCGCAGCCAGGCGGATCGGGGCCGTCCACGATGGAAGGCACGCCACCCGTGGTCTTCGCCATCAGACTGGCGCGGCATTGCCCGTCTGGACGATGCGCAGGCCCGACCCGGGCCAATGGGGCGAATGCAGGGCGACCTGCAATCGCTACGCCACCGCCCGAACCTCGCCTGAACATCGTCCGCCGGTCCCGTCAACGCCCCGGACCATCGTTGGCGGCTTGGCACGATATGGATGGCGTCAGCGCCGCTGTCCGAGACGGACCCCGGGTCACGAAACCGTGAACGCGGTGGTCCGGCGCACGGGACCGCTCGTCTAAAGTGCATTCCCGGCACCCGCCGGAGTGGACCACAACGGGAGAAGACCATGAAGATGAAGACCCTGATCGCCGCGGCGGCCATGGCCGCGACAGCCACCGGCGCCTCCGCGGCCTCGATCGCGCAGATCGCCAGCGAGGACGGCCGTTTCGGCACACTGCTCGCCGCCGTCGAGGCCGCGGGCCTGACCGACACCTTGGCCGGGCCGGGCAACTTCACCGTCTTCGCCCCGCTCGACGACGCCTTCGCGGCCCTTCCCGACGGCACGGTCGAAACCCTGCTCCAGCCCGAGAACAAGGGGCAGTTGACGGATGTGCTGCTGTATCACGTGGATGATCGGGTGCTGACCTCGGGGCAGATCCCGGCGGGATCGATCTACGTCAAGCCGATCCTCGAGACCGCCCGCCTGTGCGTGACCAAGGCCGGCGGCGGTGTGACGATCGCGGATTCGACCGACGCCGTAGCCAACGTCGTTGTGGCCGATATCCGCGCCGACAACGGTGTCATCCACGTGGTCGACAAGGTGCTGCTGCCCGGCGCGCGCCCGGCTTGCCACTGACGCATCAAGGGGGCGCCATCCGCGGCGCCCCTAGTTGCGGACGACCCGGACCTTCGGTGTCGCGTCCATCGACCCGGCGAGCGACTTGAAGCGCGCTTCCGCGACCTCGCCGAACAGGGCTTCGCCGTCGCCCTTGGGCAGGGTCAGTTCCAGCTCTTTCTTCTTGGGGTAGAGCTTAAGCTTGCCCATCAACGCCGGATCCTGCGCCGAGAACATCGCCCCGAAACGCATCGCCTTGCCCACCATCTCCGCTTGGCTTGTATCGTCCTCGCCCAGAAGGGGCGCCAGCGCCTCGAACGGCGTGCCCTCGCGCTTGTTGCGGTAGCGATGCAGCAGCGCCAGCCCCAGATAGACCCGCTCCGAATGGGTCAGGCCGCCGAGATTGGCGCGCGTCGCGTTGTCGAAACAGATCTCGGCGCGGTAGTCGGGATGCGCGCGCCAGGACACGTCGTGGAGCAGGCAACATGCCCGGATCAGGCGCTTGCGGCGGTCGTCGGCCCGCGAAAACAGCGGCGTGATGAAATGGTAGAGAACGCGCCCGAAGCCCGGCAGGCGGGCATAGGCGGCCTCGCTCTGCCGGCAGCTTTCGATCAACGGATCGCGCGCGCGCAGCACGTCGGGCATCTGCTCGTAGAGGAGCCCTTCGCGGATCCCGTAGCTGGAGATCGCGATCTCCTTCGGACGGAACGCCTTGGTGACGCGCGACAGGACCTCCGACGCGATGGGCACCAGCGACATGCGCGCCTGGCTGGTGTTGGTCGCGCGACCCAGTTCCGTCATGTCGGCCTGACCGATGTAGTCGATCGTGGCGCGCAGGTCCTTGGGCGTCATCGTGTATTCGTGCAGGACGTGCAGCGGATAGCCGCGCCGTTCCATGTCGACGCGGGCGATGGCGCGCCAGCTTCCGCCGACGAGATAGAGGCGATCGTAGCGGTCCCGGCCCAGCGCCTTTGCCATCTTCGCCACGCCAGCGTCGATCTCGGCCTTGCGGGCGCCCTTGCCTTTCACGCCCTGCAGCTTCAGCGGTCCCAGCTTGCCGGACACCGCGCTCCCCACCCGGCCGCCGGACAGTTCGGCCAATTCCATGCTTGACCCGCCGATGTCGCACATCAGCCCCTCCGCCTCGGGCCAGCCGAGCAGGACGCCCTGGCCCGACAGCCGCGCCTCCTCAGCGCCGTCGATGACCCAAAGGTTCAGGCCCGTGGCCTCCTGGACCTCGGCCTCGAACGCGGATCCATCCTCGGCCTCGCGCACGGCGGCGGTGGCCACGGCCGTCAGCGAGTTGACCTCCATCCCCCGCGCCAGGATCGCGAAACGCCTGAGCGATGCCAGTGCCCGTTCCCGCCCCTCCGGGTTGAGCTTGCCGGTCTCGGCCAGGCCCGCGCCCAGGCCGCAGAGGATCTTCTCGTTATAGAAATAGGCGGGCGACCGCGCCGCACCGTCGAACACCACCAGCCGGACCGAGTTGGAGCCGACGTCGATCACCCCCACCCGCCGCAGCGCGCGTGCCTCGGGACCATCGAACAGCGGCGCGCCGAAGGGGCCGTACCCCTCGGATTCCAGGGTGTCCTCGATCATTGGCTGCGCACCCCCCGGAGACCGATCTCGCGCCCCCCGTCTGGCACGGGCCATCGCGGGCGGTCAATTGCCCAGAACGGTTCGGGCGACGGGCGGACCTTCGCCAGCGCACGCGAAGTTGATCGCGGGCGGACTGGATCGCGACGCGCCTCACCCCAGCTCGAGGGGCGTGGACATGCGAGGAGACCGCCATGCCGATCCGACCGATTGCCATCCTTCTGCTGACGGTGCTTGCTGCGTGCAACGCGACGCCGTCGCCCGGACCGAACGGCGTGACGGGCGCGCCCACATTCTCGGGTGACATGGACAACGGCGACGACGACTGAGCGGGGGCCGATATGCCCGTGGACCTGCTTCAATCGCTCGAATGGGTCAGTTCCGGGACGTCCTTCGCCCCCGCACTCCCACGCCCCGAAAGGGACGGATTCTCCATGAAGAAGCGGTGGCAGCTGAACGGGTTGTCCAGCTTCGACAGATCGGGCCGCATCCAGCTTCCTTCCGGGCCCAGGATCCAGCTCTGCGCGACATCGGCGAGGTTCGCGGCCATGATCTGGCTGACGATCTGCGCCTTGACCGTCGGATTGACGCATTCCACCAGCGTCTCGACCCGCCGGTTCAGGTTGCGGCCCATCCAGTCGGCGGAACTGATGTAGACGCGCGCCTTCCTGGACGGCAGTCCGTGGCCGTTGCCGAAGCAGACGATGCGGCTGTGTTCCAGGAAGCGCCCGACGACGGATTTGACGCGGATCGTCTCGCTCAGGCCCTCGACGCCCGGGCGCAGGCCGCAGATGCCGCGCACGATCAGGTCGATGCGCACGCCCGCCTGGCTGGCCGCATAGAGCGCGTCGATCACGTCGGGCTCGATCAGCGCGTTCATCTTGGCCCAGATCATCGCCGGCCGACCGGCGCGCGCATGTTCGGCCTCGGCCTCGATCGACGCCAGCAGATGCGCCTTGAGCTGAAGCGGCGAAATCGACAGCGACTGTAGCCCGTCCGGCGGTGCATAGCCCGAGATGTAGTTGAAGACCTTGGTCGCGTCCTGGGCGAGCGATGCGTCGCAGGTGAACAGGGACAGGTCCGTATAGATGCGCGCAGTGATCGGGTGATAATTGCCGGTGCCGAAATGCGAATAGGTCACCAGCCGGTCGCCCTCGCGGCGGACGACCGTGCTGATCTTGGCGTGGGTCTTGAGGCGGGTGAAGCCATACACGACATGCGCGCCCGCCCGTTCCAGCCGCCGCGACTGGCGGATGTTGGCGGCCTCGTCGAAGCGGGCCTTCAGCTCGACCAGGGCGGTGACGGTCTTGCCGGCCTCCGCCGCCTCGCACAGGGCGGCGACGATCGGGCTGTTCTCGGACGTGCGGTAGAGCGTCTGCTTGATCGCCAGGACGTTGGGGTCGTTCGCCGCTTGGGTCAGGAAGCGGATGACCATGTCGAACGTCTCGTAGGGGTGGTGCAGCAGCATGTCCTTCTGGCGGATCGCGGCGAACATGTCGCCGTCATGGTCCTGCACGCGCTCGGGGATACGCGGTCGGAAACTGGGCCAGAGCAGGTCCTTGCGGTCGTCCACCACCAGTTGCTTCAACGCGGCCAGCCCGACCAGGCCGTCGACCTCGATCACCTCGCTCTCGTCCACGCCGATCTCGTCGACGATTTCGCGGCGCAGGCCCTGGGGCGCCTCGGACGTGATCTTCATGCGCACGATCTCGCCCCGCCGGCGCCGCTTCAGCGCGGTCTCGAATTCGCGCACCAGGTCCTCGGCCTCCTCCTCGACCTCCAGGTCGCTGTCGCGCAGCACCCGAAATGCGCAGCGCCCCTTCAGGACGTAGCCGGGGAACAACTGCTCGATCTGCATCAGCAGCAACTCTTCCATCGGCAGGAACCGTATGATCGGGGCGTCGTCTTTGCCCGCGCCGTCGGCCAAGCGGATGAAACGGTCGATCTGCGTGGGGATCGGCAGCAAAGCGCGCAAAGTCTTCCGGTCGGCCTTGCGCTCAAGTTCCACAGCCAGCGCGAAGCCTTCGTTGGGCAGGAACGGGAACGGATGCGCGGGGTCGATGGCCAGGGGCGACACGATCGGGAACACGTCGCGCAGGAACAGATCGGCCATCTCGCCGCGCTCCTCCACCGACAGCGCGTCGCCCGATAGCAGGCAGATCCCGGTCTCCTCCATCTCGCGTCGAAGCGCCTTCCAGACGTCCTGTTGCCGCTCCAGAAGCCTGCCGGCATCCTTGTCGATCAGCACCAGCTGCTCGACCGGGGTGCGCCCATCGGCGGCCGGCGTCTGGTTGCCGGCCCGCGCCAGTTCGCGCAGGCCAGCCACGCGGACGGTGTAGAACTCGTCGAGGTTCGCCGCCGAGATCGACAGGAAGCGCAACCGCTCCAGCAACGGCACACGGGGGTTCTCGGCCTCCTCCAGCACGCGCCAGTTGAACGCCAGCCAGCTCCGCTCGCGGTTGAAGAACCGCTTGGGCGACTTCGTCCGCTCCTCGTCCAGCGCCACGGGCGCGGGCAGCGGCGCGTTCAGGAAATCGACGTCGGGAACTTTGGATCCGGGCATGATCTTGGCGGCTAGCGATACGATGTGACGGGGACGTGACAGGCTAGGCGCCGGTGCCGCCGCTGTCCAGCGGGTCGTCCATAACCTCGCGCGCGAGAGCCTGCGTGACACCGACGCCGCGCCGCAAGGATTCCGTGTCCAGGCGGTCGACCATCCGCTGTGCAGCCGCGAAACTCCGCTCCATCCGGCCCAGCAGATAGCCGATCAGCGCCGGCTTCACACGCAACTGCCGGTCTGCGAAGAGTTTTACCAACACGATAGACAGGAGCGCGTCGTCCGGATCCTCGATCACCGCCGGCGTCAGCGAGGCCAGGCGGCTGGCCAGGTCGGGCAGCGCGACGTTCCAATCCGACGGCGGCGTCCGGCCCGTAAGCAGCAGGCCCTGCCCGGTCTCGGCCATGGCGTTCCAGAGGTGGAACAGCGCCTCCTCGGGCACGCCCCTATCCGCGTCCTCGATCACCAGGGGGGTCTTCGACAGATCAGCCGTCGCAGCGGGGCCGAGCGTGGCGGCCGCGACCCGGCGTGCGCCCACTTCGTCCGCCCAGATCGCAGCCAGATGCGACTTCCCCGCGCCGGCCGGCCCGACCAGGGCGAGGCGGCGATGCGGCCAGTCCGGCCAGGACGCGACCAGCGCCATCGCGGTGGCGTTGGAGGACGAGACCATGAAATCGTCGCGCCCCTGCGCGTTCAGCCGGGGCAGGTCGATCGTCAGTTGACGCATCCGTCAGTCCCGCGGGCCGAGCGATGTCAGATCGTCTGTGACCGGCGGGGGCATCGGCATCTCGCCGGTATAGAGCAGGCTTTCCTTGTATTCGGCCACCGCGTGTCGTGCCACCACGCCCAGGGCGGCGGCGACGGGGACCGCGACCAGCATGCCCACGAAGCCGTAGATCGACCCGAAGGCCGACAGCGCGAACAGCAGCCAGACCGGGTGCAGCCCGACCGAAGACCCGACGAGCTTGGGTGTCAGGATGTTCCCCTCCAGGAACTGCCCGGCGGCAAAGATGCCTGCGACCAGCGCGATCGCCCCCCATTCGCCCCAGAACTGGAACAGCGCCAGCCCGATCGCCAGCGCCCCGCCGACCAGGGCGCCGACATAGGGGATGAAGGTGATCAACCCCGCGATCGCCCCAACGACCAGCCCGAACTGCAAGCCGACGAGCATCAGGCCGACCGAATAGAACGTCCCCAGGATCAGGCAGACCGTCAGCTGCCCGCGCACGAAACTCGCCAGCGTGGCGTCGATCTCGCTGGCGATGCGGCGGATGCGACCGACATGTTCACGCGGCAGCAATTCGTCGACCCGCGCCACCAGGTTGTCCCAATCGAGAAGCAGGTAGAAGGCCACGACCGGCACCACCACGACGAAGACCACCGCATTCACGACCCCGAACACATAGGCCAGCACCTGCTGCGCCAGCATACCGCCGCGCGCGCGGATCGCCTCGCCCAGGTCGACCAGCGTGGTCTGCACCAATCCGCCCTCGGCCACGATTTCGGGAAAGCGCAGCGTCAACCAGCCGCGCAGCGCGTTGAAATAGTCCGGCGCCAGGCGGATCAGCGCGTTCGTCTGCTTGACCAGCGTGGGGATCAGGAAGGCGATCGCCAGCACCAGGATCAGGATGCCGATCAGCGTGATCACGGTCGTGGCGAGCGCGCGAGGCAGCCCGATCCCTTCCAGCCGGTCGGCCAGCGGGTCGAGGATGTAGGCGATCGCCCCGCCGACCAGGAACGGTAGCAGAACAGGGCCCAGATACCACAGCAGCACCAGGAAGAACGCCAGCGCGACGCCCCAATAGATCATCTGTTGACGGACCGGCAGCGCCATGCGTCATCCCCCTCATCCTCCGCCCTAGATGCCCGCGCGGGGGGATCGCTTCAACCCGGCACGCGCCCGGGCCGGGTCAGCCCAGCCGCGCCTTGACCTTGGGTCCGACCGCGCCGAAGTCGATCCGGCCGGCATAGCGCCCCTTGAGGACGCCCATGACCTTGCCCATGTCGCTGACCGAGGTGGCGCCTGTCTGCGCGATTGCGTCGGCGACCGCGGCCTCGACCTCGCTGTCGGTCAGCTTGCGGGGCAGGAATTCCTCGATGATGGAAATCTCGTCCAGCTCCTGCTGCGCCAGCTCCAGCCGTCCCGCTTCCTCGTAGGCGCGGGCGCTCTCCCGGCGCTGCTTGACCATCTTGGCCAGGATCGCAAGGGCCTCGGCATCGCCGACGGTCCGGTTCTCGGCGCGCAGGGCGATATCCTGGTCCTTCAGCGCCGCGTTGATCAGGCGCAGTGTCCCCACCCGCCGCGAATCTTTGTCGCGCATGGCCTCCTTCAGCCGCTGCGCCAGCCGGTCCCGCATGTCCATCCCGCCATCCCATGTCGCCATGTTGAGGCGCGAGTGTTAGCGCAGCCGGGGACAGCCGGCAAACCATTCCCGAACGTCAGGCCGCATTGGTTGACGCCCCCGCACGCCGCGCCTAGAACCCGGCGAGTTTGCCCGGCCGGTCCCGCGACACCCCCATACAGCCCGAGGTCACCATGCCCGACACCCCCACCGCCTGCCTTGCCCTCGCCGACGGCACCGTCTTCTACGGCCGCGGCTTCGGCGCCTCCGGCGTGGCCGAGGCGGAGCTGTGCTTCAACACCGCGATGACCGGCTATCAGGAGATCATGACCGATCCCAGCTATGCCGGGCAGGTCGTGACCTTCACCTTTCCCCATATCGGCAACACCGGCACCACGCCCGAGGATGACGAGACCGGAGACCCCGTCGCCGCCGGCATGATCGTGAAATGGGACCCGACCGAGCCGTCGAACTGGCGCGCGACCCGCGACTTGGAAGGCTGGCTCGCATCCGCGGGCCGGATCGGAATGGGCGGCGTCGACACCCGCCGCCTGACCCGCGCCATCCGCCAGCAGGGGGCGCCGCATGTGGCCCTAGCCCACGATCCGGACGGCGATTTCGACATCGAGGCGCTGGTCGCTCGCGCGCGGGCCTTCCGCGGGCTGGAGGGGATGGACCTGGCCGGGCAAGTGACCTGCGCGCAGTCCTATCGTTGGGATCAGACGAAATGGGCCTGGCCCGACGGGTTCGGCACGCAGAATGCGCCGCGTCACAAGGTCGTCGCCATCGACTTCGGCGCCAAGCGCAACATCTTGCGCTCGCTCGCCTCGGTCGGGTGCGACGTGACCGTGCTGCCGGCCACCGCGACGGCCGAGGACGTCAAGGCCCTGTCACCCGACGGCGTCTTCCTGTCCAACGGTCCGGGCGACCCGGCGGCCACGGGCGAATACGCCGTGCCCATGATCCGCGAGATGGTGGATAGCGGCCTGCCGGTGTTCGGCATCTGCCTGGGCCACCAGATGCTGGCCATGGCGATGGGCGCGCGGACGGTCAAGATGAACCACGGCCATCACGGGGCGAACCACCCGGTGCAGCGTCGCGCCGACGGCAAGGTCGAGATCACGTCGATGAACCACGGCTTCACCGTCGATGCGCAAAGCCTGCCTGAGGGCGTGGAGGAGACGCATGTGTCCCTCTTCGACGGCTCGAATTGCGGGATACGGTTGTCCGGCCGTCCCGTTTTCTCGGTCCAGTATCACCCCGAGGCCAGCCCCGGACCACATGACAGCGCCTACCTTTTCGACGATTTCAGCGCGGCGATGACGGCGCGGACGTCCTGAGATCCGCCCGGCATTAAGCTTTTCTTAACGTTCGTTCTCCAGCGGTCGGATTGCCTGCAAAGCGAGACCGGACATGCCGCCTCCCCCCTTGTCGAACGCATTGGCGCGTGATGACGCGCGACCGAAGGATCCCTGTCCGCGGGCGACCGGGCGGATCATTCCCTTTCCTCCGGCGATGCCGCCCTCGGATGAATCAGCGACATGCGGGCCGACGCCGGTCGCACCGGGGATGCGGTTTCTTCGGCGAACCTACGTTCGACGCCCCAAGCTGGGCGAGGTCCTGCTGGAGATGGAGGCGATCGACGCCGCCGACCTTGCGCATGCCCTGATCCTGCAGCGTCGGCTGACGGCGCGGCTTGGCGATGTCCTTCTGCGCCGCGGGCATATCGACGAGGCCGCGCTGGCCAAGGCATTGGGCCGGCAACGCGCGATGGGCCAGGCCGGGCCCGCACCCGCATCGACGCCCCAGAACGATGCCCTGGCACGCCGCCTGCCACTCGAGACCGCACTGGCCTTCCGCGCCCTGCCCTGGCGCCGCATGGGGGGCGTGACCCTGATCGCGACGGCCCGCCCCGAGGCGGTGGACGAGCTTCGGGCCGCACTGCCCGCTGAACTCGGCCCGTGCCTTTTCGCCGTCGCCACCGATTCCGCGATCGAGGCGCGCATGCACGCGGTCCACGGCGCCGCCCTCGCCCGCAGCGCCGAGTGTCGCGTGCCCGAAAACCTGAGCTGTCGCCTCTGGCGCGCACGGCCGGGGGCTTCCGTCCTCGCGTTCTGCCTGTTGGCCCTTCTGCTGGCCGTGGCGATCTGGCCCGCCGGTGCGTTGCGCCTTGCCACCGCGCTGGGTCTCGCCGTGATGGCGGCCAACCTCGGCCTGCGCCTCGCCGCCGCCTGGACGATGAAGCGCGCGGATACCGGCTTCGCCTCGGTCCGTCCGGCCGAGGAATCCGCGCGCAAGCTGCCCTGCGTCACCATCCTCGTGCCGCTGCACCGCGAACCCGACATCGCGGGCCCGCTGACCGAGCGGCTGTCGCGCCTCGACTATCCGCGCGAACTCCTGGACATCTGCCTGGTGGTCGAGGAGGGCGACACGGAGACGCGCGACGCCCTCGCACGGACCACCCTGCCCTGCTGGATGCGCGTGATCCCCGTGCCCGACGGACATCCGCGCACAAAGCCCCGCGCCATGAACTACGCCCTGAACTTCGCGCGCGGCGAAATCGTCGGCATCTACGACGCCGAGGACGCGCCGGCCCCCGATCAGCTGCTGAAGGTGGCGGGCCGGTTCCGCGCCGCACCCGCGCGGGTCGCCTGCCTGCAAGGCGTGCTGGACTACTACAACCCCACGCGGAACTGGATGTCCCGTTGCTTCACCATCGAATACGCCAGCTGGTTCCGGCTCATGCTGCCCGGCATCGCGCGCATGGGCCTCGTCGTGCCGCTGGGCGGAACGACGCTGTTCTTCCAGCGCGAGGCGCTGGAGCAGGTTGGCGGCTGGGACGCCCACAACGTCACCGAGGATGCAGATCTGGGCGTCCGGCTGGCGCGCCGCGGCTATCGCACGGAACTCCTCCCCACCACCACGCTGGAGGAGGCGAACGCCTCACCCCTGGCCTGGATCAAGCAGCGGTCGCGCTGGATGAAGGGCTATATCCTGACTTGGGCCGTCCACACGCGCCACCCGGTCCGGCTCTGGCGCGACCTCGGGGCACGGCGGTTCCTCGGCTTTCAGATGCTTTTCCTGGGCGCGATCCTGAACGCCCTGCTGATGCCCGCGCTATGGTCGACGGTCGTGATCGCCTTCGGTCGGCATCACCCGATCCTGGATTGGCTTCCGGGCCAGGGGATCGTCGCGCTCTCCGTCCTGATGCTGGGCGCGGGGATGTTGTCTATGACCCTGTCCTGGATCGGCTGCGCGGCGCCCCATCACCGGCGGCTGCGCGCCTGGATCCCGACGCTGGAACTCTATTTTCCGCTGGCGACGGTCGCTGTCCTGAAGGCGCTTTGTGAAATCGCGCTGCGGCCGTTTCACTGGGACAAGACGGTGCATGGCACGTTCGGCGGCGCAGGCCAGGCCGACATCTCCGCGCTGGAAGACGCGCTGGCGGCCGATGCGCCGCCACCCCCGCGCCGCGGGCATGGTGGCTAGCCGGTCAAAGCCGCCGCGCCTCCTCGCGCAAGCGAGTCTCGAACGCCCGGCTCAGATGTTCGCGCAAGGCTTGGGCCGCCGCCTCGCCGTCGCGTCGTGCGATCGCCTCGACGATGGCGCGATGTTCGGCCAGCGCCGCATCGCCCCGCCCCTCGGCGGCCAGCGAGGTCGTCGCCATCAGCGCCATCGATCGATGCACCATGCCGAGCTGCTGCACCAGGTACCGGTTGTGCGAGGCCAGGTGAATCTGCCCGTGGAACCGGCGGTTCGCCCGCACCAGCGCCGTCGGGTCGCCCAGCAGCGCCGCATCCTCCTCGGCCATGCGGCGCAGCACGCGGATCTCCTCCTCGGCCGCGTGGCGCGCGGCCAGCCGCGCGGCCAGCGCCTCCAACTCGGTGCGCACGGCGTACAGCTCCGCCATCTGATCGTGGCCCAGCGTCGCCACGATCAGCGACCGGCCGTCACGCACCAGGACCGATTGCGTCTCCAGTCGCTGCAGGGCCTCGCGGACCGGCGTGCGGGACATGCCGAAGCGATCGGCGAGCTCGCTCTCGACCAGGCGGTCGCCCGGGCGGAAATCGCCACGGTCGATCGCGTCGAGGATCAGGGCATGGGCGTCCATCGGGGCGGTCTCTCCGGCAGGGGGCGCGGGGGCGGACGCTAGCCTTGCCGCGTCACCCGCGCAACCGCGTCCCTTGACCGCCCCCGCCCGGCCCGGCAGGACCTGCGCATGTCCTTCGATCACATCACCACTTGGATCTTCGACCTGGACGAGACGCTGTACCCGCCGAGTGCCCCGCTCTTCCCGCAGATCGAGGCGCGGATGGTCGCCTGGATCGTCCGCGTCCTGGGCGTGTCGAAGGCGGAGGCCGACAGGCTGCGCGCGCGTTGGTGGCACGACCACGGAACGACGCTGGCGGGGCTGATGCGCGAACACGGGCACGATCCGGTCCCTTTCCTGGCCGACGTGCATGACATCGACATGTCGGTCCTGACGCCGGATGCCGCTTTGCGCCGCGCCATCGCCGACCTGCCGGGGCGGCGCATCATCTACACCAACGGCACCGCGCCTTATGCCGAGAACGTGCTGGCCGCCCGCGGTCTCGGCGGGATCTGGGACGCGATCTACGGCGTCGAGCATGCCGGCCACGCGCCCAAGCCGGATCACGCCGCCTTCGCGCGCGTCTTCGCATTGGACGGCCTCGACCCCGCATGCGCCGCGATGTTCGAGGACAGCGCCCGCAACCTCGCCGTTCCCAGCGCGATGGGGGTGACCACCGTCCATGTCGCCCCGTTCCGCGATCCCGCCCCGCATGTGCATCACCACGCCCCCGACCTGACGGCATTCCTGCGCGGCATCGTGACCCCTGGCCGGCCCAGGCCTGCGGCCCTAGGTCCGCAAGCGTGACGGACCGAACCGATATCCTGATCGCCGGGGCCGGTCCCGCGGGCCTGGCCGCGGCCTGCGTCCTGGGCGCCGAGGGGCACCGGGTCCTGCTGGTCGACCCCGCCGCGCCGGTGACCGGCGAAGACGCGCCCGACGCCGACCTGCGCACGACCGCGCTGCTGCAACCTGCGCGCGACCTGCTGGCTGGCGCCGGCGCGTGGGACGGGCTGTCGCCGTATGGCACCGCGCTCTGGACGATGCGGATCGTCGACGCGTCCGCCGCCCCGCCCGTCACCCGCGATTTCCGCGCCCAAGACATTTCGGACGCGCCCTTCGGCTGGAACTTCCCCAACTGGTTGCTGCGCCGCGAACTGCTGGCGCGGGCGGCCGCGCTGGATACGGTCGAGACGGCGTTCGGTGCGTCGGTCCGGTCGATCTTCGCCCGCGAGGCAGGCATCCGCGCCACCTTGTCCGATGGCCGCCGCGTCGCCGCGCGCCTGGTCCTGGCCAGCGACGGGCGCGACAGCCCATTGCGCCGCATGGCCGGTATCGGCACCCGGCGGACGGAATATGGCCAGACCGCGATCGTGTTCGCCGTCCGCCATGCGATCCCCCATGACGATATCTCGACCGAGATACACCTGTCCGGGGGGCCCTTCACGCTGGTGCCCATCGCGGACGACGCGGGCGGGCATCGTTCGGCGGTCGTCTGGATGGACGACGCCCGCAGGCAGGCGGAGCGGATGGCCTTGGACGACGGGCCGTTCCTGATCGAGGCGCAGGCCCGGTCCGCCGACGTGATGGGACCGCTGGAGCTGGCATCGCGTCGCGCGGCCTGGCCGATCACATCGGTACTTGCCGAACGCTGGACGGGGCAGCGCCTGGCGCTGATGGGCGAGGCAGCGCATGCGATGCCGCCCATCGGGGCGCAGGGCCTGAACACCTCGCTCAAGGATGTCGCCGCGCTGCGCGACCTCTGCCGCGCAGAGGATATCGGCAGCGCGGAGATGCTGGCCGCCTACGAACGTGGCCGCCGCGCCGACGTGGCCATCCGCATGGCCGGCGTCGACCTGCTGAACCGCACCTCCATCGCGGGGCTGGGCGCGGTGCAAGCCGCCCGCGCGTTCGGGATCGCCGCGCTCCACGATGTGCCGCCCCTGCGTCGTGCGGTCATGCGGCTGGGCCTCGGCGCAGTCGTCAGGCCGGAATGACCCGATCCAACACGCGCGTCAGCCGGCCGACGGTGGCGTCCACGTCCAGCAGCTTGTCCAGACCGAAGAGGCCGATACGGAAAGTCGCGAAATCCGCCGGTTCATCGCATTGCAGCGGCACGCCGGCGGCGATCTGCATGCCATGTTCGGCAAAGGCGCGCCCCGACTGGATCTCGGCATTCGGGGCATAGCTGACCACGACGCCCGGCGCGCCGAACCCCTTCGCCGCGACGGAAGGAACGCCCCGTTCGGCCAGCATGTCGCGCACCCGGTTGCCAAGCTCCCACTGCGCCGATTTCAGCGCCGCGAACCCATGCGTTCGCGTCTCGTCCAAGGTGTCGCGGAACACGCGCAGCGCATCGGTTGGCATCGTCGCGTGATAGGCATG
The DNA here is from genome assembly GCF_023015695.1 of Jannaschia sp. S6380. Taxonomy (NCBI): domain Bacteria; kingdom Pseudomonadati; phylum Pseudomonadota; class Alphaproteobacteria; order Rhodobacterales; family Roseobacteraceae; genus Jannaschia; species Jannaschia sp. S6380. Next base: position 79,686 of record NZ_JALKAS010000001.1, on the reverse strand, counting down.
TCCACCGCCCAGATACGCATCCATGATCGACAGCCACTTCTTCAGGTCGATGGCGAAGCTGTCGGATTTCGTGTCCTCGATCCGTGCGCGGGCGCGGTTCGACAGCATGACGAGGCCCGCGCAGGGCGACGCGCTCCACCCCTTCTGCGGCGCCGAGATCAGGACGTCGACACCGGTCGCGTGCATGTCGACCCACACGCAGCCCGAGGCGATGCAGTCCAGAACCATCAACCCGCCCACCTCGTGCGCCGCATCGGCCATCGCCGCGACATAGTCGTCGGGCAGGATCACGCCGGCCGACGTCTCCACATGCGGGGCGAAGACCACGTCGGGCCGCATCTCGCGAATGCAGGCGGTCACATCCTCGATCGGCGGGGGCGCGAAGGGCGCGCGGCTGTCGTTCCCGGCCTGCCGGGCCTTCAGGACCTCGACGCCCTGGGTGAATGCGCCCGCCTCCATGATCTGGCTCCAGCGGTAGGAGAACCAGCCGTTGCGCACCACCAGCGCCCGCGCCCCCTGCCCAAATTGCCGCGCGACCGCCTCCATCCCGAAGGTCCCGCCCCCAGGGACGATCGCCACGTGATCGGCGCCGTAAACCTCCTTCAGGCCCGCACCGATGTCGCGCATGACCTGCTGGAACGCGGCGGACATATGGTTGAGCGAGCGGTCGGTGAACACGACCGAGAATTCGTCCATGCCCTGCGGATCGACCGTATCGAGTAGTGCCATTCCGTCCCCCTCCATGTTCGCACCGCTTGTTTCACACCCGCGGCGCCCAAGCCAAGGCCCGTCAGAGCGGGCCCGGCAATCGCTCCTCGCTCAATAGGACATTGGCCTCAACCTCACCCACTCCGGGCAGGGCCATGATCCGCCGGCGCAGCACGCGCTCGAAATCGGGCAGGTCGCGCGCCGTGACCCGCAGACGGTAATCGTAGCGCCCCAAAACGTGATCGACGCGGCGCACCTCGGGGATGGCACTGACCGCGCGCTCGAAATCCTCAAGGCTCACGCGGCCCTTCGTGGCCAGCTTGATCCCCAGAAAGACCGTCACGCCGAAGCCCAGCTTCTCCAGGTCCAGCGCCAGTTCGCGACCGCGCAGGATGCCCGCGTCGCGCATGCGACGCAGGCGCCGCCAGGTGGCCGGCTGCGACAGGCCGACGGCGCGGCCGACCGCGCCGGCCGACAATGCGGCATTGGCCTGCACCACGCGCAGGATGGCGCGGTCCGTTGCATCCAGATCGGTCATATCGGCAGGGTCTGGTCGGTCTTGACCGTGGCCACATGCATCAGCGCCTCGATCTCGGCGATATGCGGCAAGGTCAGGATGCAGTCGCGGTAGAGCGTCTGCCAATGCGCCATGTCACGCGCGATCACCGTCAACCGGAGGTCGACGCGCCCGAGGAAGGTCTGCATCTCGGTCACCTCCGGCACGGCGCGCGCGGCGGCGGCGAACCGGTCGAAGGCCGCGGGCACGGCCTTGTCGATCTGGATCCGCAGGCTCACCTCGACCGCATAGCCCAGCGCGGCCCAGGAGATGACGCCGTGCAGCCCCTTCAGGACGCCCCGTTCCCGAAGGCGGTCGATCCGCCGGGACACGGCCGCGGCGGGCAGCGACAGCGCGTCGCCCAGTTCGGAAGGCGACCGATCGGGTTCGGCCTGCCACAGTCGCAACAATCTCCGGTCGATATCGTCGAGCATGATAAACCCGCAATTTATCCCAATCAAGAATAGTTACCGCAATCCCAGGGCCATTTCCACCGTGATCGCTTCTCGTCATCGGCATTCAGCTGGAATATCCATTCCGGCATATTGAACCCGGAGGGACCAAGATGCGCGTTTACTATGATCGCGACTGCGACGTGAACCTGATCAAGGACATGAAGGTGGCCATCCTGGGCTATGGCTCCCAGGGCCATGCCCATGCGCTGAACCTGCGCGACAGCGGGGCCAAGAACGTGGTCGTCGCCCTGCGCGAAGGCTCTCCCAGCCAGGCCAAGGCCGAAGGCGAGGGCCTGCAGGTGATGGGCATCGAGGAGGCCGCCGCCTGGTGCGACCTGATCATGTTCACCATGCCCGACGAACTGCAGGCACAGACCTACAAGAACCACGTCCACGACAACCTGCGCGACGGCGCCGCGATCGCGTTCGCCCATGGCCTGAACGTGCATTTCGGCCTGATCGAGCCCAAGCCCGGCGTAGATGTCATCATGATGGCCCCCAAGGGGCCGGGCCACACCGTGCGCGGCGAATATCAGAAGGGCGGCGGCGTGCCCTGCCTCGTGGCCGTCGACAACGACGCCTCCGGCCGCGCGCTCGAGATCGGGCTCAGCTACTGCTCGGCCATCGGGGGCGGGCGTTCCGGCATCATTGAGACCAACTTCCGCGAGGAATGCGAGACCGACCTCTTCGGCGAGCAGGCGGTGCTGTGCGGCGGTCTGGTCGAGCTGATCCGCATGGGGTTCGAGACGCTGGTCGAGGCCGGCTACGCGCCCGAGATGGCCTATTTCGAGTGCCTGCACGAGGTGAAGCTGATCGTGGACCTGATCTACGAGGGCGGCATCGCGAACATGAACTACTCGATCTCGAACACCGCCGAATATGGCGAATATGTCAGCGGCCCCCGCATCCTGCCCTATGACGAGACCAAGAAGCGCATGAAGGAGGTTCTGACCGACATCCAGAACGGCAAGTTCGTCCGCGATTTCATGGCGGAGAACGGCGTCGGCCAGCCCAGTTTCAAGGCCACACGCCGCCTCAACGACGAACACCAGATCGAACAGGTCGGTGAAAAGCTGCGCGGGATGATGCCGTGGATTTCCGACGGCAAGATGGTCGACAAGGCGCGCAACTGATCGCAGCGCCCTTCGACAACCGGAAACGGCCCGCCATTCCGCGGGCCGTTTTCTTGTCAGTCGGTCAACGCATGACCCGGTGCGGATCGGTCACGTCGGGATCCGGCTGGAAGTTCGGATCCGGCGTCTTGCGGGCCAGGGGGCTGGCCGTGTGGGGCCTGTGCTTGTCCAGCGATCGGTCGGTGCGCGACTTGCTCCAGAGCGCGAAGGCGATCCCGCAAGCGAGCGTGATCAGCGCCAGGAGCGGCAGAAGAATGGCGAAGTCCATGGACGTCTCCTTCAAACGGCTCGTGTGAGGCTATTCGTGGAAACGTGCCGTTCGCCCATGCGGTTCCGGGCAGTTTGCCGCAACGGGTTCCGACCCGCGCCCGCCCCGCACTAGGCCGGTGGAAACGCCCGGTCAAAGGCACGGGCGCCCGGCGCCGTCAGATGAACTGCCCGGCTGGACGGATCACGGCGGAGCCAGCGCCGCGCCTCCATCGCGGCCATCAACGCACGGCCCAGCCGGCCTGCCAGATGCATCCGTCGCTCCGACCAATCCAGGCAATCGCGGCAAAGCGGCGACCGGCCCGTCAGCGTTGCGGGGTCGAGGTTCAGCGGATGCAAGGCCGCCCTCATTGCCGCCGGATCGTCGAATGCGCCCATCCGGGCCAGGCTTTCATACATCTGCACTCCGCGCCGCCCGGCCAGATGGTTGTAGCAGACCCGTGCCTCGCGCAGCGCCGCGTCCTTCGGCCCGGGCCGGGCCCGGCGCGGACCGCGATCATGCGACAGCGACATCAGCGCCTCCAGCACATGCGCGACGTCGGGCGAGGCCAGCCGGAGATAGGCATGCCGCCCCTGCCGCGTCCGGGTCAGAAGGCCGCCCGCCTCCAGCCGCGCGAGATGCGCGCTCGCCGTCTGCGGCGTCACGCCCCCCTCCTGCGCCAGTTCCGTCGCGGTCAGCGCATGGCCGCCCATCAATGCCGAAAGCATCGCGGCCCGGGTCGGGTCGCCGATCAAGGCGGCGGTGGCGGCGATGTCGGGGCCATTTCGCATGGTTCGATCATGCCCGAAGCATCCGCGCCGGTCCATCCGCTATGCCGGACCCGTAACAACATTCGGAGGACCGCCATGATTACCTGCATCATCCGCTATGACATCGACCCGAACAGACGCGACCTCTTCGAACGCTACGCGCACAACTGGGGCAAGGCGATTCCCCGCTGCGGCGCACGATTGACGGGGTATTTCGCGCCGCATGAAGGCTCGGCCAGCCTGGCCTACGGCATCTACGACATCGAGAACCTCGCCGCCTATGAGACCTATCGCGCCCGGCTGGCCGAGGACCCGCTGGGGCGCGAGACCTACGCCTTTGCCAAGGCCGAAGGGTTCATCCGGGCCGAAGACCGGACCTGGCTCCGGCGGGTGGACCGATCGCCCCTGTCGCAGGAAGAAGCCCCGCGCTAGATCGCGGCCATGGCCAGTACCACCGACACACCCGTCACACCGCCGACGACCGGCAACTATGCGGCCATCCTTGCCCTGGGCCTGATCTGGGGCGGCACGTTCATGGTCGTGGCGGTGGCGCTGCGCGGCTATGGGCCGGTCACGGTCGCCACGGCGCGCACAACGCTGGGGGCGGTGGCGCTATTGGCGCTGGTCTGGGCGATGCGCCGCCCGTTCCCGAAGGTAACCGCCCCGACCGTGACCTTCGTCCTGTCGATTGGCGTCCTGACGACGGCGCTTCCGTTCATGTTGCTGTCCTGGGGGCAGCAATACGTGCCGTCGGCCTTTGCCGGGCTGTCCATGGCGGTTCTGCCGCTCTTCGTGCTGCCGCTGGCGCATTGGCTGGTACCGGGCGACCGGCTATCGCTGCGCAAGGCGGGCGGCTTCGGGCTGGGCCTCGTCGGCGCGCTCGTCCTTCTGGGGCCGGGCATCGCGGCTGCCGGCGATGGCGACCTGTTGGCCCTGGGGCGCGTTGCCTGCATCGCCGCCTCGGTCAGCTATGCTGTCGGCTCGATCCTCACGCGCCGTTGCCCACCGATCGACGGCATGTGGCTTTCGGCGCTGACGCTGGTCGTGGGCACGGTCATCCTGCTGCCGGCGATGCTGGCAACCGAGGGCATCCCCGGACCGGCCCCCGCCCTGCAGATGGGCGCCATCGTCTTCTTGGGGCTCGTGCCGACCGCCTTCGCCGCGTTGCTGCGCGTGCAGGTGATCCGCAGCGCGGGACCCAGCTTCATGACGCTGGTCAACTATCAGGTGCCCGTCTGGTCGATGCTCTTCGGCACGCTCGTCCTGTCCGAGACGCTGCCCGCGCGCTTCTATCTCGCGCTGGCACTGATCGCCTGTGGCCTTGCGATATCGCAGTCGAAACGGCGGCCGCGTCCGACTTGACTTGGACGACACCGCGCCCGACACCGGCCCGATGCTGGACGTGCGCCCCGTCGGATACGTGATCGGCCTTCTGCTGCTGATGCTGGGCGCGTCCATGGCCCTGCCGATGCTGGCGGACATGATCCAGCGGAACGGTCACTGGCCCGTTTTCGCCGAGGCCGGCCTGATGACGATGCTGGTGGGCATGTGCCTGGCCCTGGCCACCTCGAACGCCGTGCGCGACCGGCTCAGCCTGCAGCAGACGTTCCTGCTGACGACGGGCGTCTGGCTGATGCTGCCGATCTTCGCCGCGCTTCCGATGACCATCGGCGCCAGCGACCTGAGCTATACGGACGCCTTCTTCGAGGCGATGTCGGGCCTGACCACGACCGGCTCGACCGTCATTTCCGGGTTGGACGACCTGCCGGCGGGCCTGCTCCTCTGGCGGGGTCTGCTACAATGGTTCGGAGGCATCGGCGTCATCGTCGTGGCCATGGTCTTCCTGCCGGAGCTCCGCGTCGGCGGGATGCAGATCTTCCGATCCGAGGCGTTCGACACGATGGGCAAGGTCCTGCCCCGCGCCGCGCAGATCAGCTCCACCATCTCGACCATCTACCTGGGCATAACGGTCCTCTGCGCCATGGCCTACGGTGCCGCGGGCATGAACGCCTTCGACGCGATCGTCCACGCGATGACCACGGTCTCGACCGGCGGGTTCGCCAATTACGACGCGAGCTTCGGCGTGTTCCAGGGGATCCATGAATATATCGCCACTGTCTTCATGCTGGCCGCGGCCCTGCCCTTCGTCCTCTATATCCAGCTCATCAACGGCCATGGCCGGCCGCTTTTGTGGGACAGCCAGGTCCGCGCGTTCCTGGGGACGGCGGCGGTGCTGGTCGCCGCGGTCGTGACCACGCTGATCGCGGTGGAAGGCTACGGGTTGGAGCGTGCCATCCGCGAGGCGCTGTTCAACATCACCTCCATCCTGACGGGAACGGGCTATGCCAGCGTCGACTACATGCGCTGGGGCGGGTTCGTGATCGCGCTGTTCTTCTTCACCGGCCTGATCGGGGGCTGCGCGGGCTCGACCTCCTGTTCGGTCAAGATCTTCCGCTACCAGATCCTGTTTGCCGCGGTGAAGGCGCAGCTGCGCCGCATTCATTCACCGCACGGCATCTTCCGTCCGCGCTATGCCGGGCGCACCGTGTCCGAGGACGTGCTGTCCTCCGTCATGGCCTTCTTCGTGCTGTTCGTGGTCACGATGGGCGTCTTCTCGGTCCTGTTGGCGATGACGGGGCTGGACCTGGTCACGTCGGTCTCGGGCGCGGCGACGGCGGTCGCCAATATCGGCCCGGGGCTGGGCCCAGTGATCGGGCCCGCCGGCAACTTCGCACCGCTGAGCGACGTGGCGAAATGGCTGCTGGCGGCGGCGATGCTGATTGGCCGGCTGGAACTCGTCGTCGTCTATGTGCTGTTCACGCGCCGCTTCTGGGCGGGCTGAACCGGGCCGCGCTCATTCCCAGCAATCGACCAGCACGGTCATCGCGACCGCGCGACGTGTCAGGTCCTCGGGCGCGATCGGCTGCGCGTCCTCCGTCGTGGCGGGTTCGATCTCCAGCCCTTCCAGCACCCGGAGCAGCGCCCCTGCCTTCAGCGCCAGCGCCACATCGTCGGGCAGCGCGCGGGCCGCGTCTTCTGGGTCGGGCAGCAGCATGCCCGCGACCCGCCCGGCCTCGTCGAAGACCGGGCCGCCGACATCGCCGTCGCGCGCTTCCAGCGACAGGCGGAGGACATCGCGATCCCCATCAAGACCGCGCACGTCCTCCAGCGACCCGAAGCTCAGCGTCGCGGAGCCGAGGACACCGCCATAGGGGAACCCGGCCACGGACACGGCACTGCGCAGCCGGCCCTCGGCCGGGGCCAGGGTCGCGACGGCCATCGGGGACAGGCGCGCCCTGGGCGTCAGCACGGCCATGCCACCCGCGGCGGGCTGCAGATCGACCTCGTGGCTTCGGTCCAACGTCACGCGCCCGCATCCGGCTACCGTCTCGGCGGCGGTCACGACCGTTCCGCGCGGGTTGACGAAGAATCCGGCCGCCGACCGCAGCGGCTGGCGCACGGACAGGCCGGACACCATGTCGAAGCTCTGCTCCGATGCCTGGAACCCCGCATCGGACGGCAATGGCCGACCGGTCGACTGCAAGCTGCGCTCCATCTCGGGCAGGGCCCGCGCGACCAGGTCGTCCTGCGTCTCGGGCCAACTCAGGATGTAGCCGACGATGTGGTCGTCGATCCGGCGGGCGAAAACCTCGGTGGTGCGGTCAGGCGCGAGGCCCGAGATGCGGAAGCTGTCGCCGGACCGGCCCCGCTCCCCTTCGGGCGGCACGATCGCCAGCGTCTGCAGGATCTCGTAGAGGCCAGCCAGCGCCGCGCCGTCCCCCGATTGCGAAATCAACGACAACCGCACCCCGCTGTCATCCTTGGGCGCGTAGTGGACGAACGGCGCCTCGATCCGGTCGAACGCCACCAGCCCCAGCGGCGCCGTCAGGGCGACCCCCGCCCTCGCCATCTTCAGGGGGGCCAGACCCAGCGCGGCCTGCGCATCGGCCCGCTCGCGCCGCAGCCGCGCGCGCTGGCGGGTCGTCAACACGCCCGTCGCCTCGACCCCGGCGGCGCCCTGCCAGGCCGCCATGGCGTTCCGCGTTCCACGACCGAAGCGGCCGTCGATCGCCGCGTCGTAGTGACCGAACCACTTCAGCGCGCGCTGCAGGTCCATCTTCTCCTCGCGCGACATCTGCGCCTCGGAACGGCGGGCTTCGCGCAGCGTCTCCTCGGGCGGTCCGGCGGGCGTCTCGGGCACCGAGATGCCGGCCGTCTGCGTGCTGTCGCCGACGGACGGCGCGGCGGGGACTGCGGCATCCGCCTGGGCACCCACCGGCCAGAACCGGTCGCGATAGGAGTTCCCGTCGCTCACGAAGCTGTCGCGCGGGATCAGGCCCTCGGCCCGCAGCCGGCGCAGAACCCGCGGGGCGCGGTCCGGGTCGTAGGGTCCCAGCGTAATCGTGTACCAGCCGCCGGGCAACGCGTAGCCGTTGATGTTCTTGACGATCCCGCCATAGGCCCGGGCCCGCGACGTCGCCTCGGCCAGGTTCCGGTGCGCCTCGATCTGGACATAGGCCCGCTCCTGAGCGACGGCGACCTGGGCGGCAAGCGAGAGGAGCAGAACAAGGAGAAACGCACGCATGGGAATCGAGCTCACTGGAATACAATGGCCTCTTACTTTCCCATCCCCGCCGTCAAGTGAAGGGCCGGGCCATGCACGATGGCCCCGTCGCGTCGCGTTGACGCCCGAACTGTTGCCGCTTAGACGCGGTCGGGACCGCCAGCGGAGGGTGCGATGACCGGTTCCGACACGCCCAGATCCTTCCAGGAAATCATCCTGAGGCTCCAGTCCTATTGGGCCGGAAAGGGCTGCGCCATCCTGCAACCCTACGACATGGAAGTGGGCGCCGGCACCTTCCATCCGGCCACCACGCTGCGCGCGCTCGGCCCCACGCCATGGACGGCCGCCTATGTCCAGCCGTCGCGCCGCCCCACCGACGGGCGCTATGGCGACAGTCCCAACCGATGGCAGCACTACTATCAGTACCAGGTCATCATCAAACCTTCGCCGCCCGACCTGCAGGAACTCTATCTCGGCTCGCTGGCCGCGATTGGGATCGACATGGACATGCACGACATTCGCTTCGTCGAGGACGACTGGGAAAGCCCCACGCTGGGCGCCTGGGGCCTGGGATGGGAGGTGTGGTGCGACGGCATGGAGGTGAGCCAGTTCACCTATTTCCAGCAGGTCGGCGGCCATGACTGCCACCCCGTATCGGGCGAGTTGACCTACGGGCTGGAGCGGCTGGCGATGTATGTCCTGGGTCAGGACGACGGCAACCGGATGCCGTTCAACGACCCCGATGCGGCCATCCCGTTGACGTATGGCGACGTGTTCCGCGAGGCCGAGGCGCAATATGCCAGGTGGAATTTCGACGTGGCCGACACCGACATTCTGACCCGTCATTTCGAGGAGGCGGAGGCGCATTGCCGCGCGATCCTCGACCAGCCGGCGGAAGATCCCAAGACAGGGCGCCGCATCGTCATGGCTCAGCCCGCCTATGACCAGTGCATCAAGGCCAGCCACATCTTCAACCTGCTCGACGCGCGGGGCGTGATCTCGGTGACGGAACGGCAGGCCTATATCGGCCGGGTCCGCTCGTTGGCCAAAGCCTGCGCCGACGCCTTCCTGCAAACGCGCGCCGGCGGCTGGACCGACGTGGCATAAGGGGGCGCCGACGCGCGCGGGCACGGCCCGGCGCCATCGGCAGAATGAGGGTCTTGGACATTGGGGAAATTCGCGGTCATCGCCGTTCTTCTGTCGGCGCTGCTTTTCGGCGGCGGCATCTGGTACGCCCAGACGCACGGCTACTATGCCCCGGTCGAGGGGCCGGTCACCCTCGTCCTGGCCGCGCCCGATGGCGGACTGACCGCCCTGCCCGCCCAAGGGGTCGCCGCCATCGCCTCCGCCTCCTCGCCGCTGGGGTTCCGCGCCTGCTTCCGGCACGATCTGGACCTGGCCGCGCTGGGGGCCGATATCCCGGTCGAACCGCGCCCCGCAGCGGCCCCGACCATCGCGCCCGGCTGGTTCGACTGTTTCGACGCGGAACAGATCGGCGCATTACTGGCCGACGGCCGGGCCACCGCCTACACCGCCTATCCGAACGCGGCCTACGGCGTGGACCGGATCGTCGCGCTGACGGGTGACGGGCGCGGATGGGCCTGGCACGAACTGAACGATTGCGGGCGCAAGGCCTATGACGGCACGCCCGTCGGCGAGGCCTGCCCCGACCGCGAAACCTATGAGCCGCTGAGCGAAGGAAGCCTCTGATGGCAGATCTGCTTATCGAACTGATGTCCGAGGAAATCCCCGCCCGGATGCAGCGGCGCGCCGCCGCCGATTTGAAGAAGCGCTTGACGGACGGTCTGGTCGAGGCCGGGCTGACCTATGCCGGCGCGGTCGCGCATTGCACGCCCCGGCGGCTGGCGCTGCATGTCGCGGGTCTGACCGACGAAAGCCCCGCCACGACCGAGGAGCGCCGCGGCCCGCGCGTCGACGCCCCCGCCAAGGCGATCGAGGGGTTCCTGCGCTCCACCGGCCTGAGCCGCGACGATCTGGACGCGGTCGACGACAAGAAGGGCCAGGTCTACATGGCCCGCATCACGCGTCCGGGACGGCCCGCCGCCGCCATCGTGGCCGAGGTGCTGGAGGAGACGATCCGCAACTTCCCCTGGCCCAAATCCATGCGCTGGGGCACGGGGACGCTGCGCTGGGTGCGGCCGCTGCGCCGCATACTGTGCATCCTCAGCCGCGAGGACGGGGCCGAGGTTGTTCCGCTGACGGTGGACGGCATCGAAGCGGGCGACGTGACCGAGGGCCACCGTTTCATGGCCCCCGATCCGATCCGGGTCACCGGTTTCGACGACTACGAGGCCAAGCTGAAGCGCGCCTTCGTCGTGCTCTCCTCCGAGGAACGCGCCGACGCGATCTGGCAGGACGCCACCAACCGCGCCTTCGCCGCCGGGCTGGAGGTGGTCGAGGATCGCGGCCTGCTGGAGGAGGTTGCGGGACTGGTCGAATGGCCCGTCGTCCTAATGGGCGAGATCGACGGGAGTTTCCTGGACCTGCCGCCCGAGGTGTTGCGCACGTCGATGAAGGAGCATCAGAAGTTCTTCTCGGTCCGGGACGGCAATGGCCAGGTCGTCCGCTTCGTCACCGTTGCCAACCGCGAGACGGCGGACGACGGCGCCACGATCCTCGCGGGCAACGGCCGGGTCCTGTCGGCCCGGCTGGCCGATGCCAAGTTCTTCTGGAAGAACGATTTGCGCGTGGCGCGGGCCGGCGGCGATAACTGGGCCACGCCATGGCTCGATGCGCTGGAGAACGTCACGTTCCACGCCAGGCTGGGCTCCCAGCGCGACCGCATCGACCGCATCGCCGCACTGGCCCGCGAGATCGCGCCCGCCGTCGGTGCCGACCCGGACCTGGCGGAGCGGGCCGCGCGCCTGGCCAAGGCCGATCTGTCCTCGGAAATGGTCTACGAGTTTCCCGAGCTTCAGGGCCTGATGGGCCGCTACTACGCCGAGGCCGCCGGGGAACCTCCCGAGGTCGCGGCGGCAGCGGAGGAGCACTATTCCCCGCTCGGCCCGTCGGACGACGTCCCGACGGCACCGGTATCGGTGGCCGTGGCGCTTGCCGACAAGCTGGACACGCTGGCCGGGTTCTGGGCGATCGACGAGAAGCCGACGGGGTCGAAGGATCCCTATGCGCTGCGACGGGCGGCGTTGGGGGTGGTGCGGTTGGTGCTGGGCCGCGGCCTTAAAATCCGCCTTGCCGCGCGGATGCAGGATCACATTATGGATCAACCGGCGAAGGATGTTCACCCGCAACTCGACGAAACGACAGTACGCGACCTGAAGCGCGGCGAGGAGCAGGCTAGATTGATAACATCCGACCTCCTCTCCTTCCTCCACGACCGCCTGAAGCAGCACCTCCGCGACGAAGGCATCCGCCACGACGTGATCGACGCTTGTCTCACCGGCGAGCGGACGGACGATCTGGCCGACCTGACCGCCCGAGCGCGGGCGCTGAACGGGCTCCTCGCCACCGGGAATGGCGAGAACCTGATGCAGGGGTACAAACGCGCCCGGAACATACTGACCCAGGCCGAAGCCGCCGACGGCGTCGAATACAGCTACGGCGCCGAACGCAAGCTGGCCGAGACCGACGAGGAGCGCACGCTGTTCGATGCCATCGAAGCCGCGCGGCCAGAGATCGACGCATCGCTCGCGGCCGAGGACTATTCCAAGGCCGCTACCTCACTCGCCGCCCTGCGCGGCCCTATCGACGCCTTTTTCGAAGCCGTGCAGGTCAACGCCGACAATGCCATCGTACGACGCAACCGGCTCAACATGCTGTCGGAAATCGTGCGGACCTGCGAAAAGCTGGGCGACCTCAACCGCATCGGCACATAGGGCTCTCCTCGGCACGCGACCTATGCGCGCCCCCGTCGCTTGCAGTCGGGCAACAGCCCGTCGTTCCCTCGCCGCAACCCGCTGACCGGAGGCGATCGAGGCCCTAGTATCTAGTTGACGGAAGGGGCTATGCTGCATTGCAACAACGTGCGATGCTGCACATGCAAAATACGAAGGGCCGCATCATGCTCGACACTCCCGGCTTCGTCGAGATAACCCCGACCGCCGACATCGACGTCGCGCGGCATGGCAACCGCGCGAAATGCCTGCAGCGCCTGATCCGCATGGAACTGCCGGTTCCGCAGACCGTGGCCCTGCCCTTCGATACCGTGCGCAAGATCGCCGACGGGCAGATGCCCGACCTCGCCACGCTGATCGGCCTTTTCGACGGAGAGCCGCAGCTTCTGTCCGTTCGCTCCTCCTCGCAGGCCTCCGACTGGGGCGGGCCCGGTGCGGTCCTGAACATCGGGATGAACGACGACGCCCATGCCTGGCTTTTCCGCTCGGTCGGCAAGGCGGTCGCCGACCGGATCTACCTGCGGTTCATCCGCTCCTTCGCGATCGACGTGATGCGCCTGGACGAGGAGCCCTTCGCCGAGGCCGAGACGCCTGCCCGCGCCCTTCAAACCTACGAGGACGAGCTGGACGAACCCTTCCCGCAGGCCATCACGGATCAACTGGCCGCCGTCCTGCGATCCATGGCCCGCGCGTGGGAAGGCACGTCGGCGCGGCTGCTGCGGCAGGCGCAGGGCGCGCCGGCCGATGCCGGGCTGGGCCTCGTGGTACAGCGCATGGCGCAGGGAATGGGTCCGGGGCAGTCGGGGGCGGGCGTGGTGCAGTTCATCGACCCGGCCACCGGCGATCCGCAGGTCACGGGTCGCTATCTCGGCCAGGCCATGGGCCGCGACGCCCTGCGCGACCGCGACCATGCGCTCTACCTGACGCGCGATCCGCGCGGACCCTCGCTGCAGGACCTGCTGCCCGAGGTCTATGCCGAGCTGTTGGACGCGGGCGCACGTTGCCGCCGCCGCCTGCGCGAGGAAATGCAAATCGAGTTCACCATCGATCAGGGACGCCTCGCCATCCTCGACGCGGTGCGATGCCCGCGTGAGACGCGCGCCTCGGTCGCGGTGGCCACGGCCCTGGCGCGCGACGGGATCATCCCGCGATCGGAGGCGCTGTTGCGTGTGGCGCCCGGCGCGCTTTCGCATCTGCTGCACCGGCAGATCGACCCGCAAGCCAAGCGCAAGGTCTTGGCCCGCGGCATCGCCGCCTCGCCAGGCGCGGCAGGCGGCCGGATCGTCTTCGACTCCGCGGCGGCACAGGCCAGCCTCAGCCGGGACGAGCCCTGCATCCTCGTCCGGCGCGAAACCTCTCCGGACGACGTTCGCGGGATGCATGCCTCCGATGCCGTGCTGACCGAACGCGGCGGCTCCACCAGCCATGCGGCGGTGATCGCGCGCGGCCTCGGCCTGCCCTGTGTGACCGGCGCCGTGGGCCTGAAGATCAGCTTCAAGAAGCGGCGCATCTTCCTGCCCGACGGCACCAGCCTGCGCGAGGGCGACGAGTTGACCATCGACGGCTCCTCGGGCGAGGTGCTGGCCGGGATCGTGCCCACGCATGAACCGGCGCTCGACGGCGCGTTCGGCGACCTGATGGCCTGGTCGGACGCGGTTCGCGACATCGGCGTGCGGGCCAATGCGGACACGGTCGCGGACGCCACGCTGTCGCGGACCTTCGGCGTCGACGGCATCGGCCTGTGCCGGACGGAGCACATGTTCTTCGACAGCGGCCGCCTGACCGTGATGCGCGAGATGATCTTCGCCGAAAGCGCCCCCGACCGGGCCGCGGCCCTCGAACGCCTGCTCCCGATGCAGCGCGACGACTTCACCGAGCTGTTCCGCCTGATGTCGGGCCTGCCGGTCTGCATCCGTCTGCTGGATCCGCCGCTGCACGAGTTCCTGCCGCAGGAATCCCACGGGATCCAGGCCCTGGCCGAGGCGCTGGATCGACCGCTGTCGGAGGTGCGATCCCGGATCGCGGCGATGCAGGAATACAATCCCATGCTGGGGATGCGCGGCGTCCGTCTGGGGATCGCCCTGCCCGAGATCTACGAGATGCAGGCCCGCGCAATCTTCGAGGCCGCAGTGGCCGCGCTGGCCTCGGGGCATGAGATCACGCCCGAGATCATGATCCCGCTGGTTACCGCGCGTCGCGAGGTGGAGCTGGTGAAGCGCCGGATCGACGCCGTCGCCACCGCCGTCCGCCAGGAAACCGGCACCGAGTTCGAATACCGCCTGGGCGTCATGGTCGAAACGCCCCGGGCCGCCCTGCGCGCGGGCGAGATCGCCGAGATGGCGGCCTTCCTCAGCTTCGGGACCAACGACCTGACGCAGATGACCTATGGTCTGTCGCGCGACGATGCCGGCCGTTTCATGTCGGCCTATGTCAACGAGGGGGTCTATCCCGAGGATCCGTTCGGAACGCTGGACGTGGACGGCGTGGGCGAGTTGCTCCTGCTTGGCGCCTCACGGGGTCGGACCGCGCGCCCGGACGTGACGCTTGCGCTGTGCGGCGAACATGGCGGTAACCCCGAATCGATCAGCTTCTGCCGTCTGGCCGGTTTCGATTACGTGAGTTGCTCGCCGTTTCGGGTGCCCGTTGCCAAGCTCGCCGCCGCGCAGGCCACGTTGTTGGCGCAGGCCCAAACGGAGGCAGGGCGCGGCGAAGTGGCGGATTGATGCCGACCGTCCGCGAACCCCTCGGCGGAAAGCTGCGACTTACCGGCTCCCCCGGAACCCCATGGGGCGACTGAGGTTGCACCGACCGCCCCGAGGCGGCACCTGACCCCCAGGATCGGGGGTCTGCCATTCACCCTTTCCTAACGTCGGCCGTCTAGGTCGATCATGTTGTTGATGTTGGGGGTTCCGAATGCGTATTTCTTGGAACGCGGTCTTTTCGACCGCGGCCGCTTTCGTTTTTTGTCTCGTCACCTCTGCCGCGGCGCAGCACCTGACGATGCCCGGCGCGGTCGAACTGCGTAGTTTCACGCAGCTGGCCAGCCTCGGCTCGGACACCGGACGCAGTCTTCCCGGTGCGGCCCGCCCGCTGTCGGACCAGGGACGCAAAAGGGTTGCAACCCGGTCGCCCTCCCCCACCGCGCAGGACGAGGATGCGCCCACCGCCCTCGACCAGAACACCTTCGCCGGGATGCCCAAGGCCGTCGGGAACGAACAATGGCGCTGCCTGACGGAAGCCATCTACTTCGAAGCACGCGGCGAGCCGATCAAGGGCCAGGTTGCCGTGGGCGAGGTGATCCTGAACCGCGTCGACGCCTCGAACTATCCCGACACCGTGTGCCGCGTCGTCAACCAGGGGACCGGGCGCATGCATGCCTGTCAGTTCAGCTATACCTGTGACGGTCAGGACGAGGTCGTCAACGACCAGGCATCTTGGGACATGGCGGGCAAGATCGCGCGTCATCTCCTCGACGGGGCGCCGCGTGCGCTGACGGGCGATGCGACCCACTATCATGCCGATTATGTCAGCCCGAACTGGGCACGGGTCTATCCCCGCACGGCGACGCTGGGGCGGCATATCTTCTACAAGCAGATCCCCGGCGCCTGATTCCCCGCGCCGGCGCCCGGACGCCCCCCGGGGCTTTTCAATGCCCCCCGCCCGTGGTCTGGAGGGGGCGCATGAATCGCCCGGCCCCGAGGTTCCAGAGATGAGCGCCAAGCCCGCCGAGATCGCCCCCGACCAGGAGGCGCTGCGCCTGGCCTTCGCTGCCCCGCTCGATCGCGCACGGGCAGGCGGCGCACCGCTCGACCGCATCTCGCTCCGCGACCATGTGCGCGACGTCGAAATCGGCGCCTTCCAGCAAGAGCGCGGCGTCACCCAGCGGGTTCGCTTCGACATCGTCGCCGAGGTCGTGCCCGACCCGGATGCCGTGGCCGGCGACGACGTCGATGGCATCCTCAGCTACGACACGCTGATCGACGCCATCGGGATCGAGCTGGAGGCCGAACGCCTCAATCTGCTGGAAACGCTTGCCGAACGTATTGCGGCCCGCGTCCTGCTGCACGACCGGGCCGCGCGGGTCTTCGTCCGGATCGAAAAGCTCGACCGGGGCCCGCATGTGCTCGGGGTGGAGATCGTCCGCTCTCGCGCCCAGAGCCGCGTAGGCGCCCTTTCTGATGATGCCCCGCGCCCCCATGTCGTGCTGCTGCCGCCCGGCGCGCAGGACGATCCGGGCCTTCCCGCGCGCCTCGACGACCTCGTCGCGCGGGCAGCGCCCGTCGTGCTGATCGCCACGCCCGATTTCGCGCCGCCGCCGGTCGCCGCGCATCCTATGGCGCAGCGGCGTATCGACCTGCTGACGCTGGAACAGGCGGCCTGGCGGCTCGCGGCGCGCGACCGCCGCTGCATCGTGGTCGACAGCCGCACCGAACTCGACTGGTCGATGCGCCGGGGCGGCTTGACCGTCTGGGCCCCGGCCCGGCTGGTCCTCGATGCGACGCATGGCCCTGCGGACGTCTCGCCACGGACGCTCGCGCAGTGGTTCGCCGCGCAATTCCACGCGCTGGACGTCACGGGCCCCGACGGCATCCTGCCTAACGGGTCCGACCCGGCAATTTGACCTACGTCCTGCCCCTTCCCGCCCGGCATGCCACCGGGCCGCGCCTGGCGGGCGGATGGTGCCGGTTCGACCATGTCGCCATGCTCGACCGGGGGGCCGAGGCGCAGATCGTACCGGCCGCAAGCGTGCCCGATGCCGCCTTGGCCCCCCTCTGCGAAACCCGCCCGCCGATCGCCGGCGTCCCCTGCGACCGGCCGTCGATTATGGGCATCCTCAATGTCACGCCCGACAGCTTCTCGGATGGCGGCCGGTTCCTGGACCCCGACGCGGCCAAGGCCCGCGCCGATGCGATGGCCGCGGCCGATATCCTGGATATCGGCGGCGAAAGTACACGGCCCGGCGCCGTGGAAGTCGAGGTCGAGGTCGAGGCCGAACGCGTCCTGCCGGTCATCGCAGCCCTGGACGGCCGCCGCATCTCGATCGACACGCGCAAGGCCGATGTGGCGACCGCCGCGCTGCAGGCCGGAGCGAGACTGGTCAACGATGTTTCGGCCATGCGCTTCGACCCCGAGATGGCGACGACCGTCGCGCGGACCGATGCCCATATCTGTCTGATGCACAGCACAGAAACCCCTGCCACCATGCAACGGGCGCCCCGCTACGACCATGTCCTGTTCGACGTCTACGACGCCTTGGCCGATCGGATCGCGACGGCCGAGGCCGCGGGTATCCCCCGCGCGCGGATGGTCGTCGACCCCGGCATCGGTTTCGGCAAGATGCAAAGCCACAACCTGACGCTCCTGCGGAATATCGCGCTGTTTCACGGGCTTGGCGTGCCGATCCTGCTGGGCGTGTCGCGCAAGGGATTCATCGGCACCCTGGGCCACGCGCCGGTCGCCGCCGACCGGATGCCGGGCACTCTGGCGGTGACGCTGGCGGCTGTGGCACAAGGCGTGCAGATGCACCGCGTCCACGACGTGGCGGAGATGGCGCAGGGCCTGGCCCTGTGGCGCGAGACTGGGGAACCGAATGGGCCTGTTTGGAACTGACGGCGTGCGCGGGCGCGCGAACCACGGCGACATGACCGCCGAAATGGCGCTGCGCCTGGGTGCGGCGGCCGGCCGGTACTTTCGTCGCGAAGGCACGGGCCTGGCCGCGCACCGGGTGGTCATCGGCAAGGACACGCGACAATCGGGCTATATGCTGGAGAACGCGCTGACGGCCGGGCTGACTTCGACCGGAATGAACGTCCTGCTGCTGGGCCCCGTACCGACGCCCGCCGTGGGCCTGCTGGCACGGTCGATGCGCGCCGATCTGGGGGTCATGATCTCGGCCAGTCACAACCCCGCCGACGACAACGGCATCAAGTTCTTCGGCCCCGACGGCTTCAAGCTCTCCGACGAGGCCGAGGCCGAGATCGAGCGCATGGTGGCCGAGGGCGTGGCCCCCGCCGATGCGCCCAATATCGGCCGCGCCAAGCGGATCGACGACGGGCGCGGGCGCTATGTCGAATACGCCAAGACCACGATCCCGGCGGGCATGTCGCTGGAAGGGCTGAAGGTCGTGATCGACTGCGCGAACGGCGCCGCCTATCGCGCCGCGCCCGACGTATTGGTCGAACTTGGCGCGACCGTGGTGGCGGTGGGCGTGTCGCCCAACGGGCGCAACATCAACCTCGACTGCGGATCGACCGCCACCGCCACCTGCGCCGAGGCGGTGGTGGCGCACGGGGCCGATGTCGGCATCTCGCTCGACGGCGATGCCGACCGGGTCATGATCCTCGATGCCGATGGTCGCGTGGCCGATGGCGATCAACTCATGGCGCTGTTCGCGTCGCGCTGGTCGGCCGAGGACCGATTGAACGGCGATACCCTGGTCGCGACCGTGATGTCGAACCTGGGGCTGGAACGTTTTCTGCGCGACAAGGGCCTGCATCTGCATCGCACGCGGGTCGGCGACCGCCACGTGGTCGAGGCAATGCGCCAGGGCGGCTTCAACCTGGGCGGCGAGCAGTCGGGCCATATCGTGATGACCGATTACTCCACCACCGGCGACGGCCTGATCGCGGGACTGCAGTTCCTGGCCGAGATGGTTCGAACGGGCAAGCCGGCGGCCGATCTGATGCACAGCTTCGATCCGGTGCCGCAGCGGCTGGAGAACGTGCGCTACGAGGCCGGGGCACGGCCCTTGGAGGCCGTGCCGGTGAAGGCCGCGATCTCGGACGCGGAGGCGCGACTGGAAGGCAAGGGGCGGTTGCTTATCCGCGCCTCCGGGACGGAGCCGCTGATCCGGGTGATGGCCGAGAGCGAGGACCCGGCCCTTCTGGACAATGTCGTCGACGGCGTGGCCGACGCGGTGCGCGCGGCCGTCTAGACGAGATGCAGCGCGGCCCCTGCCAGAGCGGCAAGCGCCAGCACCTCCAGCAACCCGCGCTTCAGCACGAGGAGCCAGAGGAACGCGAAGACCGCCAGGGCGAGCGCCTTCGCATCGAGGCTGGCCCAGACCGGGATCGGCGGCTGCGTGTCGCGGACGTGGACGAACAGCACGTGGATCGCGAACCAGACCGAGAGGTTGGCGATCACGCCCGCGACCGCCGCCGACACCATGTCGAGCGCGCCGCGAAGCCGCGGGTTCGCGGTCAGGCGCTCCAGATGCGGCGCGCCCGCGAAGATCCACAGGAAGCACGGCGCGAAGGTCGCCCAGAGCGTCACGAGCGCCGTTGCGATGGCCGTGCCAGGCCCGACCTGCGCGCCGCCCAGCCAGCCGGTGAAGACCGTCACCAGGATCAGCGGGCCGGGCGTCGTCTCGGCCAGGCCAAGCCCGTCGACCATCTGTTCGGGGGTGAGCCAGCCCTGCGTCTCGGCCGCCGTCTGCGCAAGCGCCGCGAGCACGGCATAGGCGCCGCCGAAGCTGACCGTGGCAAGCCAGCTGAAGAACAGGCCCGCCTGTGCCGGGACCGATCCCGGCGCGAGGAGCAGCAGGGCGAGGAGCGGCGCCCACCAGATCGCGAGCCAGATGCCAATCGTCCGCAACGTGCGCGCCGGGGCCGATGGCGCGACAGGTGCCCGTCCCGCCCCACCCCGCGCGAAGCCAAGGAGGAGGGCCGCGCCGAGCACGGCCCAGAACGGCACCCCGAAGACGAAGAGGGCGAGAAAGGCGAGCGCCGCCACACCTGCCGCCACTGGCCCGTTCAGCGCCTTGGCACGCAGCTTCCAGAGCGCGCCCGCGACGATGGCGAGGGCCGCGGCCTTGACGCCGAGGAAGGCCGCCTCGACCAACGGCAGACGCCCATAGGTCAGGTAGAGCGCGGCGAGGGCCATCATCACCACGGCCCCGGGGATCACGAAGAGCAGCCCCGCCAGCAGCCCCCCGCCCGTGCCGCGCAGGCGCCACCCGGCGAAGGTGGCAAGCTGCATCGCCTCCGGCCCGGGCAGCAGGGTGCAGAACCCGAGGCCGCGCAGGAACGTATCCTCATCGAGCCAGGCGCGGCGTTCGACAAGTTCGCGGTGCATCAACGCGATCTGTGCCGCCGGGCCACCGAAGGACAGAAGGCCGATGCGGCCGAAGGTGCGGGTGATCGCGGACCAGGACGGAACGTTCATGCTGCGATTGCCGGGGCCGCGACCCAGTCGTCGACGAGGTCGAGCGCATCCACTGGGTCGCCGCCGCGCGCCAGCCGCCCCGCCACGAGCCGCGCCGGTCCGCCCGCAAGGCGCGGCAGGATCGGGTGGTCCAGTCCGGCAAGCGTCGCCATTTCCGCCGGCGTGGCGGGCAACGGCCTCGCGTCCCAGGTCTCGGCTGCGGCGTCCCGCCAGTCCCGCTCCACCGGCATGGCGGGCGCATCGCGGTCGACCAGTCGCCGAAGGACCCAGAGCGCGCAAAGTTCGTCCCAACCAGGATCGCACGGCACCACCCATCGCGCCGCCGGACGGCCTGCGTCACAAAGTGGCAGATCCCCGGCCACCCAGGCCAGATGCCCGCCCGCCAGATAGCGTCCCACCTCGCCTCGCGCCCGCAGGATCGCGGCGCCGAGCTGGCTCAGTTTGCCGCCCTTCTGACAGGTGCAGATCACGGGACCGGCGGGGATCGGCATTCGTTCCAGCTCGGCAAGCTGGATCGGGCATGCGCCGGGCATGCGGCGCGGATCGGACGCGGCATCATCGTCGTCGCGCATGTCGAGGATCCGGGGGGCATCGATGCGGTGCAGACGCGCGGCAAGATCGACGGGGGTGATGGAATGATGGGCCAAGGGGCATCCTCCGAGTGAACGGTAACAAGGATGCGCGACTTGGGCCGGAGCCTGATGGGGTGTGCGCGACCCCGCCCGATGGCTAGCGCGGGCGGGCGGCGTGCGTCAACCGGCGTGGGTAAGCGTTCCGAACAGGCGCGGCTCCAGCGTCTCGGCGGCGAACAGGTCGCCGCGCGTCAGGACGGAGACGGCGTCGTGGCTGTGCAGGCTTTCCTGATGGCTGGCCACGACACAATAGTCGCCGATGCCATCCATCGCCGCGAGGCCTGCGGCGAACAGGCGCACCGCATCCTCCACGAAGATCGGGTTGGCGGCGTTCAGCTCGGCGAAGGCCTGTTCGTCCTCGCGTTTGACCATCACCTGCGTTTCGGTCGGCACCGCGCGGCGACACATGTCGATCAGGTCCTCGGACGTCACCGCGCCCGTCACCTCGACCGACAGGCGCGCGACCGAACGCTGCGAATGCGGCGTCGCAAGCTGGCCGCGCATGCGGCGGGCGTGCTCCGAAAGCTCCAGCGAGCAGGGGCAGGTGGACGAATAGACGTAGTCCAGATGCAGGATGCGCCGCCGCGTCCGCCCGGCCTGCACCACCTCCATCGCGAGGTCGTAATACTGCCACCCGGTCAGGCCCGAACGCAGGCTTGCCATGCGCAGCGGCAGGGTGTGGCGCAGCAACAGCCGCGCATCGAATGCGTCCAGTTCGGTCAGGTAGTCGTCGAGCGCGGCCTCGGCCACGTCGAAGCCTGCGGCGCGGTCGGCGTGATCGTAGAAAGACCGGAGGATCCGGCTCATGTTGATGCCCTTGCGGCCGGCGACGAGGCTGACCGTGCCGGTCACCGCCATGTCCACCGGATGATCGCCGGCGCGGGTCGGCACGCGCATCGGCAGGCGAAAGTTCGAGATGCCGACATGCTGGATCGGCACGTCCGCCCCCCGGATCGTCGTCGCGGGCCCGTTCTGCAGGTCGGGCAGGGTCGCGCGATAGGCGTCGGAGGCGACGTGATCGGGATAGACCGCCGACAGGTCAGGATAGAACTGCGGCGCGGGCGATCGCGCACCGGCGGCATAGCGCTTCAGAAGATCGAGCGCGGCCTGCGCCTCGGCTTCGGTCGGCTGGCGGTCAATATCCGGTCCGTGGACGTTCATGGCCGTCCCTCCCTTCGGTTCGCGCGTGAAGTGTTAACGTGGCGACCGCGAAGGCGCCTGTCCACCCCCGCAGCCGTCATGTCCGCGACGGGCCCATGTCAGGAGGCGAGGGCAATGCCCATCCGGGTCAGATCGCGGGACATCTCGGTCGCCGGAATGGTGACGCCATGCCGCAGTTGCGGCGCGGGTCGCAGGACGGTCCAGCCATGGCGGAGGAAGAACGGTCGTGCCATGTCGCTGGCCCGTGTCTCCAGCCGGGTCAGGCCCGCCACGCGGGCGTGGTTCTCGACCATGGCGAGGAGCGCGGCTGCGGTCCCGTCGCCCCGCACGTCCGGCAGGACGAAGGCGAGGTCGAGATGGCCGTCCGGACGGAGCGTCATGAACCCGGTGATCCGCCCCGCCGCTTCGGCCACGAACACGGTCTGCGGGTCCAGCCGAGCTGCAAAAGCCTCGACCGACGGCCGCGCGGGAAGCCAGGCCCGCCGCTGGCCCTCGTCATAGGCCGGGGCGGCGCCCTCATGGACGCCGCACCAGAACACGTCGATCAGCGCAGGGACATCGTCGGACATGCCACGCCGGACCTCACGCATGGTCGAGCGCGGCCAGCACGTCCGCGATCAGGTCGTCGGGGTCTTCCAGCCCGACGGACAGCCGGACCAAGCCGGGTGTGAGGCCCAGCGTCGCCTTCTGCCCGTCCGGAAGGCGCTGATGCGTCGTGGTCGCCGGATGGGTCGCGATGGATTTCGCATCGCCCAGGTTGTTGGAGATGACGACGATCTCCAGCGCGTTCAGGAACCGGAACGCGGCCACCTTGCCGCCCGCAAGGTCCAGCGACAGGACCGTGCCGCCCTTGTCCATCTGCGCGCGGGCAAGCGCCTGCTGCGGATGCGAGGCGAGGTGCGGATGGATCACGCGGGCGAGCTTCGGATGCCCCTCCAACTCCCGCGCGAGCCTTTCGCAGGTCTCGGCCTGGGCGCGGACGCGCAGGTCCAGCGTCTCAAGCCCCTTCAACATCACCCAGGCGTTGAAGGGCGACATCGACCCGCCCGTGTGCTTCAGATACGGCTCGGCCACCTTGCGCACGAAATCGGTCGTGCCGCAGATCACGCCGCCAAGGCAGCGCCCCTGCCCGTCGATATGCTTGGTGGTCGAATAGACGATGACATCGACGCCCAGTTCCAGCGCACGCGAATAGGTCGGCGTGGCGAAGACGTTGTCCACGATCACCGTGGCGCCGACCGCATGGGCCAGGTCGCAGACGCCGCGAATGTCGATGACCTCCAGCGTGGGGTTCGACAGGCTCTCGAAGAAGACGGCTTTCGTGTCCGGCCGGATCGCGGCCCTCCACGCGCCCAGGTCGCGCCCGTCGACCAGCGTCACCTCCACCCCATAGCGGGGCAGCACCTCGTCGAGGATGTAGAGGCACGATCCGAACAGCGCGCGCGCCGCGACGACATGGTCGCCCGCCTTCAGCATCGAGATGAGCGCCCCGTTCACCGCCGCCATGCCCGAGGCGCAGGCGAAGGCATCCTCCGTCCCCTCCAGCGTGGCGATCCGATCCTCGAACATCGCGACCGTCGGGTTGCCGTAGCGGGCATAGATGAACTCCTCCCGCGTGCTTTCCAGGAACCGCGCCTCGGCCGCTTCGGCGGTGTCGTAGACGAAGCCCTGCGTCAGGAACATCGCCTCCGACACCTCGCCGTATTGCGACCTTCGCGTGCCGGCATGCACGGCCTTCGTGCGGGGGTTCAACCGGCGATTGGATGTGTCTTTCACGGGTGGGCCTCCTTCGGACCGGAATGAAACGCACCAGAACTTTCGGAGGGGGGCGCGGACGCCGGACCTCTTTAGCGGTATGTTTCACGAGGGCCGCAAGCTGGTTCAAATCCCCTCGCAGCGGGGCCTAGCCCCTGGGCGCCGTCCGGTCAAGTCGGGCTGCGTGCTTGCAATGACGCCGCGTAATGCGAACTGTGGCCGCGAACCGCCGGAGACCGCCATGACCGCCCCCATCGACCTCTACTTCTGGCCGACGCCCAACGGGTGGAAGGCCTCGATCGTGCTGCACGAGCTGGAATTGCCCTTCGATCTGCACCTTGTCGATATCGGCGCGGGCGACCAGTTCAAGCCCGATTTCCTGGCCATCAGCCCCAACAACCGGATGCCCGCCATCGTCGACCCGGACGGGCCCGACGGCGCGCCCATCGCCGTGTTCGAAAGCGGCGCCATCCTGCAATACCTCGCCCGCAAGACCGGCCGTCTTTATGGCGCATCGGAGCGGGAGCGCGTGGCCGTCGACCAATGGCTGATGTGGCAGATGGGCGGCGTCGGCCCGATGGCGGGCCAGGCGCATCACTTCCTGAAATACGCCCCGGCGATGGAGCCGCCGCAGGACCTGCCCTACGCCAAGGACCGCTATCGCGGCGAGGTCGGGCGGCTCTACCGCGTGCTCGACACGCAACTGTCGCAGAACGCCTATGTCGCCGGCGACTTCTTCTCGATCGCGGACATCGCCGTCTGGCCTTGGGCTTCGCTGTGGGAAGGGCAGCAGCAGACCCTCGACGACAAGCCCCACCTGGCCCGCTGGCTGGACGAGGTCGGCGCCCGCCCCGGCGTGCGCGCCGGCCGCGCGCTCAGGGCCGACCTGCGCGGCGACCTGCGTGATCGGAAGACCGGCCATGACCTGCTCTTTCGGCAGAAGGGCTAGGGCGACGGGGTGGTCTATCGGCAGGAACCTGTCATAGGATACCGGCGGGAATTGAAAGGACTGCGGGGCATGGGATCGAGCGGGGTGCAGAAGACCGCATTCGTCGCTTTGGCGGTGCTGATCACGCTTGCCGGTCTGGGCATCCTGGACGGCGGGGGGCTCTAGGGGCATGGCCAGGCGCTTCGGTGGACAGTTCAGCCCCGGCGGCAAACCGGACGGCCCAGGACCGGTGGGCGCGCCGGCAACGACCCTGCCGCCGCCGCTGCGTGGACGCGCCCGCACGACCATCCTGATGGCCTTGTCCGCCCTGCCGGTGGTGACGGCCTTTGCGCAGGACGGGGCGCTGTCGCTGGCCGGCAGCCTGCTGGCGGGCGCGCTGCTGTTCGGGGGCGCGGCGCTGACCCGCGAGGGGCTGAAGGCCGAAGCCGCCTGGCAGGCCCGCCGCATCGCACGCCGCCCGGCCTTGCCGCGCAAGGTTTTCGGCGCCGTC
Source organism: Jannaschia sp. S6380 (assembly GCF_023015695.1). Classification (NCBI taxonomy): domain Bacteria; kingdom Pseudomonadati; phylum Pseudomonadota; class Alphaproteobacteria; order Rhodobacterales; family Roseobacteraceae; genus Jannaschia; species Jannaschia sp. S6380. The sequence goes on along the minus strand of NZ_JALKAS010000001.1, from coordinate 54,231 downwards.
GTCACCGGCTGCGGCGTCGCGCTTGCGGCCGCTTCGGGGTTCGAGCCGTCGCTGGCCGCGATCGTCTACGGCATCGTGGCGTCCGCGCTGCACGTGGTGTCCTTCGGGCTGGATCCGATGTCCGACAAGGGGATGGAGGGCGTGGACGCCTTTCAGACCGAACGCGTCGCCCGCACCATCGAGGAGGCGGAACGGCATCTGGCTGCGATGCAGGATGCCGTTCGGCGTGCCCGCGACCGCGAGGCGGAGACGCGCGTGGCCCGTCTGTCGGCCCGGGCGCGCGAGATGTTCCGCGCAGTCGAGGACGACCCGCGGGACCTGACCGCCGCGCGCCGCTATCTGGGCGTGTACCTGATGGGCGCGCGCGACGCGACGGTGAAGTTCGCCGACCTCTACGTGGCGACGCGCGACGCGGAGGCGAAGGCCGCGTATTTCAACCTGCTCGACGAATTGGAACGGGGCATGAATGCCAAGCGCGAGACGCTGCTGGTGTCCGACCGCACCGACCTCGACGTCGAGATCGAAGTTCTGAGGGACCGTCTGAAAGCCGACGGCCTGCCAACCGGAGACTGAGCACCATGGACACCGCCACCCGCCAGAAGGCCGCGCAGGAGACTGCCGAAATCGACCAGGTCGCCGCCCAGACCCTGCCCGAACCGGGGCGCGAGATCGTCCCGTTGGAACAGGCGCCCGAACCGGTCGCCGCCGACATCCGCCGGCGCATGGACGAGCTGGACATGACCAACACGCAGTCCATCATCGCCTTCGGTTCGGCCGCACAGGCCGAGTTGCAGCAGATCAGCCAGGCGATGCTGCAGGACGTCAAGAACAAGGATGTCGGCCCCGCCGGCGACAGCCTGCGCAACATCGTCTCGACCATCCGCGGCTTCTCGGTCAGCGAGCTCGACGTGCGGCGCAAGCGGTCCTGGTGGGAGAAGCTGCTGGGCCGCGCCGCCCCGTTCAGCAATTTCGTCGCCCGGTTCGAGGACGTGCAGGGCCAGATCGACCGCGTGACCGATGACCTGCTCAAGCACGAGCACGTGTTGCTCAAGGATATCAAGTCGCTCGACAAGCTCTATGAGAAAACGCTCGATTTCTACGAGGAGCTGGGTCTCTACATCGCCGCGGGCGAGGCCAAGCTGGCCGATCTGGATGCCACGACCATCCCCGCCAAGGAGGCGGAGGTCGAAGCCGCGCCCGAGGACGACAAGATGATCCAGAGCCAGGAGCTGCGCGACCTGCGCGCCGCGCGCGACGATCTGGAGCGGCGGGTCCACGACCTGAAGCTGACGCGGCAGGTGACGATGCAGTCCCTGCCCTCGATCCGTCTGGTGCAGGAGAACGACAAGTCGCTGGTCACCAAGATCAACTCGACGCTTGTGAATACGGTCCCGCTTTGGGAAACCCAACTGGCCCAAGCCGTTACGATCCAACGTTCACGTGAGGCGGCCGAGGCCGTGCGCGATGCGAACGACCTTACGAACGAACTGCTGACGGCGAACGCCAAGAACCTGCGGGAGGCCAACAGCGTCGTCCGCCAGGAGATGGAGCGCGGCGTGTTCGACATCGAGGCGGTGCGCCAGGCCAACGAAGACCTGGTCGCCACGATCAACGAAAGCCTGCAGATCGCCGACGAGGGCAAGGCCCGCCGGGCCGAGGCCGAGCGCGAGCTGGAGCAGATGGAGAAGGAGCTGCGCGAGACGCTCGCCTCGGCCAGCGCCCGCAAGGACGGTGTGGGAACCAATGCCGGCACCGCCGTTCCCCCCGCATGATCGAACTGCGCCGCCCCGCCCTGCTGCTGGCCCTGGGGCTGGCGGCCTGCCAGCCGACGACCGCGCCCCCGGTGGAGCCGTCGCCCGTGCCGGCCGTCCGCCCGCCGCAACCCGCGCGCGAGGCCGGCCCGTCCGATGACAGCCGGTCGGCCGCGCTTTTCTATGCGCGTCTGCAGAAGCGTCTGCTTGACCAGGGATTGTTGCGGCAGGATGGCGGCGGCCCCGACGCGACCTTCGGCGCGGGCGAACTGGCCCGGAATTTCGAACGCATCGCGCTCTTCTCGGAGTATATCCAGGTCGGCGGCCGCTATGTCGCGCAGCAGAACCGCGCCCAGCTGCGCCGTTGGGAACGCCCGGTGCGCATCCAGCTGCATTTCGGCGAGTCCGTCCCGCCCGAGACGCAGCGCGCCGACCGTCTGCGCATCCAGACCTATGTCGGCCGCCTGCGCCGCATCACCGGCCACCCGATCAGCGTCGTGGGATCCAACGGCAACTATCACGTCTTCGTCGCCTCGGTCGACGAACAGCGCGACCTGGGGCCTGCCATCGCCGCGGTGGAACCCGCGCTCAGCCGGTCCACCATCCGCGAGATCACCTCGCTCGACCGCTCGACCTATTGCGCGGTCTACGCCTCCTCCTCTTCGGAGCGGCCGAACTCCTACGTCTCGGCCATCGCCTTCGTCCGGTCCGAACATCCCGACCTGTTCCGTCAGTCCTGCTATCACGAAGAGATCGCGCAGGGTCTGGGCCTCGCCAATGACAGCCCGGCCGCGCGCCCGTCGATCTTCAACGACGACGAGGAGTTCGCCCTGTTGACCCGCCATGACGAGCTGCTGCTGCGGATGCTCTACGACGACCGGCTGAATGTCGGCATGTCCGCCGAGGAGGCCCGCCCGATCATCCAGCGGATCGCGGTCGAGCTGATCGGCCCACCCGGGCCGGTCTGATGTCCGCCACGCCCACGCCCCCCTTCTGATTCAGGAGACTGCCATGTCCATCCTCGACTTCCTCTCCGGCCAGTTCATCGACGTCATCGAATGGACGGACGACACCCGTGACACGCTCGTCTACCGGTTCGAGCGGCACGGCCACGAGATCAAGTACGGCGCCAAGCTGACCGTCCGCGAGGGCCAGGCCGCCGTCTTCATCCACGAAGGACAGCTGGCCGACGTGTTCTTGCCCGGGCTCTACATGCTCGAGACGAACAACATGCCCATCATGACGACGCTGCAGCACTGGGACCATGGCTTCAAGTCGCCCTTCAAATCCGAGATCTACTTCGTCTCGACCACCCGGATGACCAACCTGAAATGGGGCACCAAGAACCCGGTCACGCTGCGTGACCCCGAATTCGGGCCGGTCCGCCTGCGCGCCTTTGGGACCTACGCGATCAAGGTCGGCGACCCCGCGAAGTTCATGACCGAGATCGTCGGCACCGACGGCGAGTTCACCCGCGACGAGATCCAGTTCCAGATCCGCAACATGATCGTCCAGGCCGCGTCCCGCGCCCTCGCCTCCAGCCGCATTCCGGTCCTCGACATGGCGGCGAACACCGATGGGCTGGGCAAGATCGTGGCCGAACAGGTCACGGCGATCGTCGCGGAATACGGCCTGACGGTCCCGGAACTCTATATCGAGAACATCTCGCTCCCGCCCGCGGTCGAGGAGGCGCTCGACAAGCGCACGTCGATGGGCGTGTTGGGCGACCTGGACAAGTATCAGCAATACGCCACCGCCGAAGCCATGCAGGATGCGGCGACGACGCCGGGCGGCGGCATGGGCATGGGTCTCGGCGCCGGAATGGGCATGGCCATGGGCAACATGATGCAGGCCGGCCCCTGGGGTGCCCGCCCCGCGCAACCCGCCCCGCCGCCCCCGCCCCCGGTCGAGCATGTCTGGCACGTCGCCAAGAACGGCCAGACCAGTGGCCCGTTCTCCAAGGCGCGGCTCGGCCGGATGGTCACGGATGGCGAGGTCACGCGCGAGACGATGGTCTGGACGCAGGGCCAGGACGGCTGGATGCGGGCCGAGGACGTGGCCGAGTTGGCCCAGCTCTTCACCGTGATGCCGCCGCCCCCGCCGCCGGGCGTCTAGCACCATGCGCCTGCCGGCCCGCCGCACCTGGCTCAAGGCGCTGCACTGGGCCGTCGTGCCCCTGTTCGTGTGGTTCCTGCTGGTGGAGCCGCGCGACGTCGCCCGCTGGGGTGACTGGGCCGTCGCGCTGCATTCCGTCCTGGGGCTGGTCTTCGTGACGCTGGCCCTTTTCTGGACCGGCACGCTGATCGCGGCGGGGCTGGCCGGGCGGCCGGGGCCCAAACTGCGGGGCTGGCCGCGCCGGATCCATCGCCCGCTGCATCTGACGATCATATGGGGCCTGTTCGGCGTCGCGCTGACCGGATTCCTGCTGGGCCTGACGGCTAGCCGCGTCCTGTTCGCGGGCACCATCCTTCCGATCGCGCCACCACTGGGCCTGCCCGAGGCGAACCGCTGGGCCGGCACGATCCACACCGTCGAATTCTACGTGCTGGCCGTGATCGTGGCCTTCCACGCGGGGTTCCATATCTGGCGCCACTACCGCCTGCACGACAACGCGCTGCGCATCATGGCGCCGAAAGCCCTGCAGAGGTTTCTATGAAGGTGCCGACGATCCCGCGCGACGAGCCGGAGCGCCCGGAGGGCATCCCGAAGACCGAGGAGCACCGCTTCCCCTGCGACAATTGCGGCGGCGACATGCGTTTCGATCCCGGCGACGACCGGATGACCTGCGACCATTGCGGCAACACGATGCCCCTGCCCCGCGCCCGCGCCCCCATCCGCGAGATCGCCATCGACGAGGGGCTGACCGGCGCCGGCGCCGAGCAGGAGGAGACCCGCGTCCTCGACTGCCCGAACTGCGGCGCGCAAGTGGAGTTCGACCCCGACGTCCACGCCGCCGAATGTCCGTTCTGCGCGACCCCCGTCGTGACCGGCACCGGCATCAACCGCCACATCAAGCCCGCCGCCGTCATCCCCTTCGCGCTCGAAGAAAAGCAGGCGCATGACGCCATGAACGACTGGCTGGGCAGCCTTTGGTTCGCGCCCAACGGGTTACAGCAATACGCCCGCAAGGGGCGCAAGCTGTCCGGCGTCTATGTGCCGTTCTGGACCTTCGACGCCCAGACCGAGACGCGCTATGCCGGCCAGCGCGGCGACACCTATTTCGTGACACGGACGGTGATGCGCGACGGCAAGCCCGTGCAGGTCCAGGTGCCCAAGGTCCGCTGGAGCCCGCGCCGTGGCCGGGTGGCGCGCTTTTTCGACGACGTGGTGATCCTCGCGTCCCGCTCGCTGCCGAAGACCCATACCGACGCGCTGGAGCCGTGGGACATGGCCGACCTGGCCCCCTATGCGCCGCAATACCTGGCCGGGTTCCGGGCCGAGGCCTATCAGATGGAACTGCGCGACGGCCTGACCGAGGCGCGCGCCCGGATGGATGCCGTCATCGCGCGCGACGTGCGCATGGATATCGGCGGCGACCAGCAGCGGATCACCTCGCTCGACACGCGCATCTCGGACGTGACGTTCAAGCATGTCCTGCTGCCGGTCTGGATCGCCGCCTACAAGTATCGGGGCGACACGTTCCGCTTCGTCGTCAACGGCCAGACCGGGCGCGTGCGGGGCGAACGCCCCTATTCCGCCTGGAAGATCGCGCTGGCCGTCATCGCGGGCTTGATCCTGGCGGCCATCGTCGGCTTCATCGCCTCGCAATCCGGATAGGAAGACCACGCCATGATCCTCTGCGCGGGCGAGGCCCTGATCGACATGCTGCCCCGCGACACCGCGGACGGGCCAGGCTTCTACCCGGCGACCGGGGGCGCGGTGTTCAACACGGCGATCGCCCTCGGCCGTCTCGGCGCGCCGGTGGCGCTGCATACGGGGCTGTCGTCGGACCTGTTCGGCACGCGCCTTTCGGACGCGCTCGTCGCCTCGGGGGTCGAGAGCCGCGCCGCCATTTCCGACCGGCCGACGACGCTCGCCTTCGTGACGCTGACCGACGGACAGGCTGAATACGCCTTCTACGACGAAGGCACCGCCGGGCGGATGCTGTCGCCCGAAGACGCGCCCGACATGACCGGGATCGACGCGCTGTTCATCGGGGGCATCTCGCTCGCGGTCGATCCCTGCGCGCAGGCCTACGAGGCGCTGGCCCTCGCCCATTCGCACCTGCCGATCATGATCGACCCGAACATCCGGCCAGGCTTCATCCGCGACGAAGCCGCCTTCCGCGCGCGCCTCGACCGGCTGCTGGGGGTCGCCGACATCGTCAAGCTCTCGGACGAGGATCTCCACTGGCTGGGCATGTCGCCGCAGGACGTCCTCGATCACGGCGCGCATGTCCTGTGCCTGACCGAAGGGGCCAGGGGCGTGCGCGCGATCACCCGTGCGGGCGAGGTCGCCGTCCCCGCCCGCAAGGTCGAGGTGGTCGATACCGTCGGCGCGGGCGACACGTTCAATGCGGGCGTCGTGACGGGTCTGTACGAAACGGGCGCCCTGTCCGACGACGTGCCCCCCGACGCGGCCCTGCGCGCCGCGTTGGAGCTGGGCGTCGCGGCGGCGGCCGTCACCGTGGGCCGCGCCGGGGCCAACCCGCCGCGTCGCGACGAGTTGTGAAGGCCGTCGTTCAACGCGTGACCGAGGCCCGGGTGGAGGTCGACGGCACGACCATGGGCCGCTGCGGGCCCGGCCTTATGATCCTGGTCTGCGCCATGCAGGGCGATACCGAAGACAATGCCGATACCTTGGCCGCGCGGATCGCGAAGCTGCGCATCTTTCGCGACGAAGACGGCCGCATGAACCGCTCGATCCTCGACAGCGGAGGCGCCGCTTTGGTCGTGAGCCAGTTCACCTTGGCCGCCGATACGTCGCGCGGCAACCGGCCGGGCTTCTCGGCAGCCGCCCCGCCCGAGGATGGCGAACGCCTTTACGAACGCTTCGCCGAAGCCCTGCGCGGCCAGGGGATCGCGGTCGAAACCGGCCGCTTCGGTGCCGAGATGGCGGTGCATCTGGTCAATGACGGCCCCGTCACGATCCCGATCGAACGCTAGCGGAACCAGGCGTCCCACCCGTCGCGATAGGCCCGGGGCAGCGGATGCGCGGACAGGGTATTGACCGCCGCGTCGCGCGGGCCCGTCCCCGGGTCGAAGACCTGCGCGGCCTGCCAGACCGCCGGCGTCAGGTATCGCAGACCCCGGGGAAGCTCTTCCATCCGGTGCCGCATGCCGCGGGGCAGGCCCATCACGAACCCCCACTGCCCGAAACTGGGCACGTAGGACGCATAGGGCACCACGTCCCATTCCCGGTCCATCGTGGCCGCGACGATCCAGAACGCATCCGGCGCGAACAACGGCGATCCGGCCTGCGTGACCATCACGCCCTGCGCCGACAGGCGCCGCGAGAGCAGGCGATAGAACTCGACCGTGTAGAGCTTGGAAAGCGAGAGGTTCTTCGGATCTGGCAGGTCCAAGATCGCCACGTCGAACGCGTCCTCGCCCAATCGGACCCAAGCAAAGGCATCGGTGTTCACGATCGTCACCCTGGGGTCGCGCAGGGCCCCGTCGTTCAGTTCCGCCAGGTCGTCGCGGTCGCGGAAAAGACCCGTCACGGCCGGGTCCAGATCGACCAGCACGAGCCTTTCCACGCCGGGCCAGCGCAGCACTTCGCGCGCGGCCATTCCATCGCCCCCGCCCAGGATCAGGACGCGCGCGCGACGGGGCGCCTGCGCCATGGCCGGGTGGACCAGCGGCTCGTGATATCGCGCTTCATCGGCCGTATCGAACTGGATCGCGCCGTCCAGATGCAACCGGGTGCGGCCCCGGTGCCGGGTCAGCACGATCTGCTGATAGGCGCTCCGCTGCGACAGGACGATTTCCTCCTCATAGAGGCGCGCGTCCAGCGCCGCCGTCACCGGCCCCGACCAGACGAGCGCGCCGGCCACGACGACCACCGCCCCGGCCCAGGCGACCCGCGTGCCGGCGCCGACCTGGCGGCGGAACAGCCACAGTGTCACGCCCGCGACGCCGAGGTTCAGCAGTCCGAACGCAAGGCCCGCGGCGATCAGCCCGAGATGCGGCAGGATCAGGACGGGAAACGCCAGCGACGCCAGCAGCGCGCCGAGATAGTCGAAGGACAGCACATCCTCGAACCGGAAGCGGCCCGCCCCGATCCGCTTCAGAATCCGGGCCAGGAGGGGGATTTCCAGCCCCGACAACACGCCCACCGCGATCAACCCGCCATAGAGCGGGATCGCCACCGTCTCGGCCGCCGCGTAGGTATAGAACGTCAGAAGCGCGATCGTTCCGCCGATCACGCCCAGCCCGATCTGCGCGCGCACGAAACCCGCCACCGGATCGCGCACATAGCGCGAGACCCAGGCGCCCACGCCCATCGCCGACAGGAAGACACCGATGACGAAGCTGAACTGTCGGACGCTGTCGCCCAGCAGATAGCTGGACACCGTGGCCGCGATCAACTCGTAGATCAGGCCCGCGACGGCGACGACCAGCGTCGCCGCCAGCAGCCAGATGCGCGTGGCGCGCGGATGGGGGTGCATCAGCTCCGCATGACGGCGGCGATGATGATGGCAAGGGCGATGAACATCGCGCCCATGACGATCGCGATCGCCGTGTTCTGGTCCTCCTCCAGTTCCTTGCGGAGCGAGAACGGCGTGAACAGCTCGATCAGCCACCAGCAGGCCAGCATCAACGACAGGCCGAAGAAGGTGTAGAAGATCGTCGAGACGATTTCGGCGAAGACGATGTTCTCGAAGGCGGTCATGGTATCTCCTCGTTCTATTTCACGCGCACGCGGCCGACGCCGCCCGTTCCGACGGAGCCGCTGCGCACCGACCGTCCCGCGATCACGGCGGCGCGGCCGGTATCCGCGCTGACGATGCCCACGCCCGTCCAACTGGCCCAGCCCGCCCCGCCCAGCAGGGCCAGCGATCCGATCACGATGAGTGCGCGTAGGGCCATCAATCGTCCTCCGTCCAGTCGCTGCCGCGCCAGCGCGCCCATCGGTGCCGCCACCCGCCCGAGGCCTGCCACAGGAAGGCCAGCGCGAACAGGCCCGCCGCGCACCATAGCCAGATCGGATTGGTCTGCCCGGTCTGCACCGTCACACGCAAACGCGCGTTCGGATCCGATGCCGCCCCGCCCTGCGACGCGTCGCCCAGAAGCGAGAGCGAATAGATCCCCGGCACCGTCGGGGCAAAGCCCAAGCGGGCATAGCGGCTGCCCTCGCTCCAGCGGTCGGCGCCCGATCCGCCGCTGTAATAGCTGATGCCGCGATAGGTCTCGGCCAGAACCTCGCCCGCGGGATCGGTCAGCGTCAGGTCGTAATCGGCGAAATCGTTGGAGAGGTCCTGGTGCAATTCCACCCGAACGGGCCGGTCGATCCGTTCGACCTCGAAGGTTCCGACTTCGGGGAACCCGGCCGGGGGCCCGGCATAGACCTGTTGCGCCGGTGGTTGCGCGGCCCAGGCCAGAAGGGCGAGCGCGACCGCGACCGCCGTCATCGCGGCGAAGAATCCGGTCCGGAATGCCCGTGTCCGGGGTGCCAGATAGGGCTGCAGCGGATGCACGCCTTCGGGCGTGGGCGGCGGGGCGCCGAAGGCCGCGGCCGCGTCGGGCCGATAGGTCGTCACCTCGACCTCGCGCTCTCGGCCCTCGAACGGTTCGACGAACTGCAGCATGTCGCCACCGGCGCCGCGCGGCATCAGCGAGACGCTGTGGGCCATGTCACCCTTCCGGGGCCGGAAGTTGAATTCGCCCTCGACGAAATGGACCTCGCTCCGCGACCACGCGTAGTAGCGATAGGTTCGCCCGCGCCAGGTCCGCGAAGGCCGGCTCTCGGCCCGCTCCACCATGTCGGCGGTCAGGAACGTCCCCTCGGGCCAGTCGCGCACCTTGCGCGTCAGCAATACATGGCCGTCCTCGACCGTCAGCCAGGCATAGCCATGCGTCGGGGAATAGATCTGGTGATCCACCCAGAACCAGACGCCATCATCGGCGGCCTCGCGCTGACCCAATGTGCCGATGACCGTAAAATGCGCGCCGTCCAGCGAACCCGTTATGCCCAGGCGAAATGGGCTTTCGGGTCGATCCATATTGCCGAACACCTCGATCACGCGGAACGCGTCGGTGGCGTCCAGCGACGCCCCGCAGTAGCTGCAGATCTTGGTGGTGACCCGACCGCCACCCAGCACGTCGAGACCCGCGCCGCAATTCGGACAATCGATCGACCGGACCTGCCCCGTCATGCCGGCCTCACCGCGAACGGGTCGATCCAGTGGCCATGGAACCAGGCGATCGCCTCCTCGCCGCCGGGCAGGGTCCAGGCCTCGCCCGACAAGATGGCCCCGCGCGGACCGGCGAAGTTGGCATAGAGATGCGCCTCGCCCACCACGATCGCCTCGGGCAGTTGCCCGCGGAAGGCGGCCGCGCGGGCCGTCGCCACCTCGGTGCAGGTGTAGTCGAGGCCCATCACGCGCAACGTTGCCCCGAGGCGAAACAGCGTGCGCGCCCCCTGCGGCGGGTCGGCCAGGGGGCGCTGCAGAACGACGTCGCCCTCGTCCACCGAGACCCAGACCAGATCGCCGTCCAGATCGCCGTGATACTCGTCCCAATGTCCCCGCCCGTAGTCATAGCGGACATGGCCCCGGGCCGTGAACACGCCCTGCGGCAGGCGCACCGGCCGGGCCAGTTCGATCAATTCGGGCGCGTCCAGCATCTCTCCGGCCCGGCCGGCCAGCCGCAGCGTGGCGTCATCCAGCACGATCGAGCTGCCGCAGAACGCGCAATTCACCATCCGCGCGTGGGCGAGGATTGCCGGAAGCGCGGCACCGCAGTTCGGACAGGATCGGTCGGTCATCCCATCGACCCTAGCCGTCAGCGCGCGGCGACGGCAGCCCCCTTGTCCAGCAGGGAAAAGGCATCGGCGAAGAATGTCGCCGCACCAAAATTCCCCGACTTCAGCGCCAACGCGGATCCGTTGCCGGCAAAACACCAGGGCACCCCCGGCGCGATCTCGGGACCGATACGCAGCCGGTCGACATCCAGCGCCCGCGTCACCGCGCCCGAGGTCTCACCACCCGCGACCACGATCCGGCCGATGCCCATCGCGCGGGCGTCCTGCGCCAGCACGGCCATCGCCTCCTCGACCAGCGTGCCGGCCCGCGTCACGCCCAATGCCTCCTGCGCGGCCTGCACCACCTTGGGTTCGGCGGTTGCAAAGACGATCTTGTCGGCCTCCGGGTCCTGCGCGGCCAGCCAGGCGCGCGCGTCCCGAACGCCGTCCTGGGCCAGGTCGCGCGGGTCCAGCCGGTATCCGATGGCGCCCGCGTCGAGATAGGCCCCCACCTGCGCCCGCGTCATGGCCGAGCACGACCCCGACAGCACGATCCGCCCGGGCGAGACATCCGGCGCAGGTTCGTTCTCGCCCCGGTTCAGCTCTCCGGCCTCGGCCCAGAGCGCCGGCAGGGGCCGCGCGACCGCGGACCCGCCACAAACAAGCTCCATGTCCGAGATGGCCGCAGCGATGACATCCAGATCGGCATCCTCGACCGCGTCGACCACGACATGGCCGGCCTGCCGTGCGATCGCGTCCCGGATCGCTCCGGCCCCGGCGCGGACCGTGGGAAACGCGATCAGGCCGGTCTGCCGCTGCACCTGTGGTTGCAGAAGGCGCTGCAGATCGGCGTCCCGCATCGGCGTCAGCGGATGATCCTTCATCGGGCTTTCGTCCAGCGGCTGATCGCCGACGAACAGGTTGCCCATGAAGACCCGGCGCCCGTTCTCGGGGAAGGCCGGGCAATGCACGGTGCGGTCGACATCCAGATCGGACATCAGCGCGTCGGCGACCGGGCCGATATTTCCGCGCGGCGTGCTGTCGAAAGTAGAGCAGTACTTCCAGAATATCCGCCGCGCGCCCTGGCCGCGCAGCCATTTCAACGCCGCGCGCGCCTCGGCCACCGCATCCTCGGGCGGGATGGTCCGTATCTTCAGGGCGACCACCTCGAACGCAGTGGCGGTTTCCGGCCCCTTGGGCACGCCGATCCGCAACGTCACGGGCACACCGGCCCGCGACAGCATCGCGGCCAGGTCGGTGGCGCCGGTGAAATCGTCCGCGATGGCGCCGAAGAATGTTCCGCTCATGGCATGCAACCCCCGCCGTCACTGTGCCCCGCGGGTCCGTGGCCGCGAAAGGATCCCGCCGGGGCAGCCGGTCTTTTTGCGCGGCGGGTGATGCAGGAAGGCCGCGCCCGATGGACGCGGGCGCCCGGCAGGCGTAGCCTTCGCCCGATACTCCCAGAGGTCCGACATGCCCGATACCACCCTTCCCAATTCCTGGGACGCCCGCGCCAAGGCACACAGCTTCTTCGGCTTCACCGATCTGCCGTCGATCGAGGCGCGCGGCACCGTCGTGCTGACCCATGGCGAGGGGCCCTACGTCATCGATACCGAGGGGCGGCGCTATCTCGACGCCAATTCGGGCCTGTGGAACATGGTCGCGGGTTTCGACCATCCAGACCTCACCCGCGCGGCGCAGGATCAATACGCCCGCTTCCCAGGCTACCACGCCTTCTTCGGGCGCATGTCCGATCAGGCCGTCATGCTGTCCGAGACGCTGATCCACGTCTCGCCCTTCGACCAGGGGCGTGTCTTCTATACCAATTCGGGGTCCGAAGCGAACGACACCATGGTCAAGATGCTGTGGTTCCTGCATGCCGCCGAAGGTCGGCCGCAGGCCCGCAAGATCGTCACGCGGGGCAATGCCTATCACGGCGTCACCGCCGTCAGCGCGTCGATGACGGGCAAGCCGTACAATTCGGTGTTCGGCCTGCCCTTGCCCGGATTCCTGCACCTGACGTGTCCGCATTACTGGCGCGAGGGGCTGCCGGGCGAGAGTGAGGCGGACTTCCTGAACCGCCTCGTGGCCGAACTCGAGGAGTTGATCGCGAACGAAGGCGCCGACACCATCGCCGGCTTCTTTGCCGAGCCGGTGCAGGGCGCGGGCGGCGTGATCCCCCCGGTGGACGGCTATTTCGACGCGATCCTGCCCGTCCTGCGCGCGCACGGCATCCCCGTCATCGCCGACGAGGTCATCACCGGGTTCGGCCGCACCGGCGCCGTCTGGGGCTGCGAAAGCTATGGCTTCGTCCCCGACGCCATCATCAGCAGCAAGGCCCTGACCGCCGGCTATTTCCCCATGGGGGCCGTCATCCTGGGCCCCGACCTGTCGGACCGCCTGCAGCGCGCGACCCAGGCGATCGAGGAATTCCCCCATGGCTTCACCGCCTCCGGCCACCCGGTCGGCTGCGCCGTGGCCCTTGCCGCGATCGACCTCGTGCTGAATGGTGGCCTGCTGAACAACGTCAACCGCATCATCCCGCGGTTCGAAGCCGGTTTGGCCAAGCTCGCCCAACATGACCATATCGGCGAGTGGCGCGGCCGCGGCCTGATGGGCGCATTGGAGGCGGTGCGCGACAAATCGACCAAGACCCCGTTCGAGAGCGATCTTTCGGTCAGCGAGCGCATCGCCAACACCTGCACCGATCACGGGTTGATCTGCCGCCCGTTGGGCCAGTCCATCGTCCTCTGCCCGCCCTTCATCATGAACGACGCGCAGATGGACGAGATGTTCGACAAGCTCTCCGCCGCGCTCGATCAGGTCTTCGCGGAGATCGCCTGATGGGCCGGTCCTTGGACCTGCGGCCGCCGTCGCCTACCACTCCCGCAATGCCCCGACACACAGGATTTTCGATGACGCGTCTTCTTGCCCTTTCCGGCCTGCTTTTCCTGGCCGTCACCCCTGCCCTCGCGCAGGAATCGATTTGCGGCGGTATCAGCCTGGTGGGCGAATGGGCCGGCGGCGCCGAAGATGCGTCCGACGTGGCCACCGCCGACGCGCCGTTCGAGATGGAGGGCCAGGTTCCCATCGCCGGGCACCTGGTCCGCATGTTCACGCTGTCGGCCCCGGCCGAGATCCGCATCGATGTCGATGCCCTGCCGGCGGGCGACCCCTATATCGCGGTCTATGACGCGGAGGGCGCCGAGGTGGCCGCCGATGACGATTCCGGGTCCAACTTCGGCAGCCGTGTCCAGACCATGCTCGGTGCCGGCACCTATTGTCTGGCGGCGCGCAGCTACGATTCCGGCGTCACCGACGTGGCCGCGGTGATCGGTCGCGCGGATCACGAATTCGGGCCCGACCCGGTGCCCGCATCCCCGCCCGCCACCGCCCCCGTGACGGGCAGCGGTGCGGGCTGCTTCGGGGCGGGCACGGCACGTCTGGCAGACGATCTCGATGCCGCCGGACTTGAGGCGCAGCCCTCGGCCACGGCCACGACCGCAGGCGTTCCGGCCTACGATTTCACCCTCGCCGAGGCGCACCCGCTTTCGATCATCGCCACCAGCCAGGCTGGCGATCCGCTGATCCGGCTGGTCGGGGGCGACGGCCAGATCTTGAACGAAAACGACGACTATGACGGCCTGAACGCCCGCATCGACATGGCGGACCCCGTGCCGGCCGGCGAATACTGCGTCGAGGTCGAGGACCTGAACGGCGCCGGCAACGACGTTACCGTGACCCTTGCCCCTTTCGACCCCGCCGACGATCGCGCGCGACGACTGGACATGGCGGAGTTCGCGCCCACCGCGGACGACGACGTCGCGATCACCGATCTGGGCACGCTCGATGCGACGCTGCTGCACGAAGTGCGCGCCTCCGGTGCGGCGCAGTGGTTCCGGGTCCACCTGCCCGAAGGCGGCCTGCTGCTGGTGGAAGCGATCGGCGATGGGGCCGATCCGGTCGTCACCCTGTTCGACCGCGTCGGCCGGCAGATCGGCATGAACGACGACGGCCCCGACGGGCTGGACAGCTTCCTCGCCATGCGTCTGCTGCCGGGCGATTACACGCTGGCCCTGCGGCTGGTCGACGGCAACGCCCGCGCGCCGGTGCGCCTGTTGATGGAACGCTACGTCCCGGCGCGCTAGCCTACTTGTTCATCCGCGACAGCATGGCCTGCATCTCGGCCAGCTGCTTGCGGATCGCGTCCAGTTCCTCGCGCGACTGGCCTTCGGTGGGCTGCGGCGGGGAGTCGGACGCTTCCTCCGGGGCCTTCCAGCCGCCGGTCATCGCCTTGAAGAACGCGGCCTGCTGCTCCTGCATGGCCTTGAACCCCGGCATCTGCGCCATCGGGTTCATGGCCGTCATGTTCTCCACCATCTTCGACTGACCCGAGCGCAGCACCTCGAAGCTCGACGCCAGGAATTCCGGCACCACGGATTGCGCCGCGCCGGTATAGGACCGCACCAGATCGGTCAGCACCCCCAGCGGCAGCACCGACTCGCCCTTGGATTCGTGCTCCGCGATGATCTGCAGCAGGTAGGAGCGCGTCAGGTCGTCGCCGGACTTCAGGTCGACGATCTGAACCTCGCGCCCCGCGCGGATGAACCCCGCGATGTCCTCGAGCGTCACGTAGTCGCTTGTCTCGGTGTTGTAGAGCCTGCGGCTCGCGTAGCGCTTGACCAGCAGCGGCTTCGATTCGTCCGGCATGTCCGATCCCTCTTGTTGCGGTGCAGCGGAAGCGTAACGCCGCAGAGGGAAAGCGCAAACGAAAAGGGGCGGGGCGCCCCATGGCGCCCCGCCCCGAACCTGAACGGTCCCGACCTTACTTGGCGGTCGCGGCCTTCTTGGTGGCCGTGGTCGCGTCGGCGGTCGCCTTCTTGACGGCGGCGGTCGCATCTTCCTGCGCTTCCTTGCCGGCGGCCATCATCAGCTCGACGGTTTCCATCTGCACCTTCTTGGCGACTTCGGCGAAGGCGGCCATGTTCTCGGCGGCGACTTCGGCCGAGGCCGAGGCGAAATCGGTGACGGACTTGGCGTAGTCGGCCGGCTCGTCCTTGACCTGCGCAACGGGGCCCATCTTGGTCAGGGTCTCACGGGTCCACTTGTGGCTGATCTCGGCCGACTGCTCGGCTGCGTTCAGCGCGACGCGGCTCAGCTTCTCGGCGAAGGCGGCCTGGGTCTTGAACGCTTCGCTCATGGCCGAGGTGTCGACGGGGAACGAGCCCATCATGTCGGACATGTACTTGGTGAAGTCTTGCGGGTTGGTCATGGTATCTCTCCGTTTGTCTCATCGTCGCGAGGTCTGCCCGACCATCGGGCCGGCTCCTCAGCGGCTGAGAGTGAAATAGATGCTGCACCGCGGCATTGCAACCCCGATTTCTGCACTGCAGCAAAAATTCTTTCCCCTGGGTCAGTGTCAGGCGGCGCGGCCCTTCGGAAGCACATAGCTGCCCGGCGCGGCCTGCAGGACAGGATGATCGGGTCCACCCGGCGCGCGCGCAGCCACCTGTCGGCCCGACCGCCCGCGAAGCCACTCCTCCCACCGGGGCCACCAGGATCCTTCGTGGAAGATGGCGCCCGCGAACCAGTCCTCGGGCGTCGCGAGCTTCATGTCGTCGTTCGTATAATGGCCGTACTTCTTCTTCGACGGCGGGTTCACGATCCCCGCGATATGCCCGGACTGCGAAAGGATGAAGGTCTTGTCCTTCGCTCCGAACTTGCGGGCGGTCTGCCAGGCACCGCGCCAATGCGCGATGTGATCCGTCTCGCAGGCAATGTCGCAAAGCGGCACCTGCACGTCGGCCAGCGTCAGCCCCGCCTCGCCCAGCAGGTCGAACCCGGTCGTGGCCAGCTCGTTGTCGTTGCATAAGCGGCGCAGGTATTCCGTCACCATCGGGCCAGGCAGGTTCGTCCCGTCACCGTTCCAGTAGAGCAGGTCGAAGGCCGGCGGTGCCTCGCCCAGCATGTAGGATCTGATCGCCGGCCCATAGACCAGGTCGTTCGAGCGCAGATAGCTGAACGTCCGCCCCATGAAGAACTTGTCCAGATAGCCCTTGGCCGCGCTTTCGCGGGCGATGCCCTCGACGAAATCCTCGCCGAGGAACACGCCCATCTCGCCCGGGTCCTCGAAATCGGCCAGCGTGGTGAAGAACGTGGCCGAGCGGACCGACTCGTCACCCCGCCGCGACATCAGCGCCAGCGTGGCCGCCAGCGTCGTGCCGGCGATGCAGTATCCGATGGCGTTGACCTGGGACTGCCCGGTGATCGCCTTCACGGTGTCGATCGCCGTCAGGAACCCCTCGTCGACATAGGTGCCGAAATCCACGTCTGAATGGGACGCGTCCGGGTTCACCCAGCTGACCACGAACAGCGTGTATCCCTGATCGACGATCCATTTGATCAGGCTGTTCTGCGGTTTCAGGTCCAGAATGTAGAATTTATTGATCCAGGGCGGGAACAGTACGACCGGCACAGCGCGCACCTTTTCGGTCGTCGGCGCATACTGGATCAGTTCGAACATCCGGTTACGATAGACCACGCTGCCCTCGGTCGTGGCGATGTTGCCGCCGATCTGGAATGCGTCGGGGTCCGACAGCGTGACCAGCCAGTCGCCCTGGTTGGCCTCGATGTCGCGCACGAGGTTCTCCAGCCCCTTTACCAGGCTGTCGCCCTCGGTCTCGACCGCTTTCTGCATCGCCTCAGGGTTGGTCGCCAGAAAGTTCGTGGGCGCGAACAGATCCACGATCTGCTGGCTGAAAAACTCCACCCGCCGCTTGTCGGCCGCCTCCAGCCCCTCCAGCCCCGCCACCGTGTCGCGGATGGCCGAGGCGCTTATCTGGTACTGCTGCTTGAGGAAGTTGTAGTACGGATGCTCCTGCCACAGCGGGTTCGCAAAACGCCGGTCCTTGGGCTGGTCGTCTGGCGCGGGCACCGGCTTGCCGCTGGCCAGCGCCGTCTGCGCCTCCATCGCGTGCCGCAGCGCCTGCCCCCAATATCCGACCTGCTGCTCGAACAGCTTGCCGGGGTTGCTGGCCATCTCGGCCCAGTAGGCGGCCATCGCCTTGGCATAGAGATCGACCCCCGGCCCCTGCAGTCCGTGATCGGCCCCGCGCCGTTGCGACAACGCCGCGACGAGCCGTTTCGTCAGCTCGTCCATGCGCACCAGGTTCGCGTTCAGACGCTCCAGCGCCGCGGCCTCGGCAGCCGTGTCCGCCCGATCACTGGCCGTTCCGTTCGCGTGATCCTCTGCGCTCATGCCTTGCCTTCCCGCGATCGTGCTGCAACTGCTAACTGCGTTCCCCCACCATACGCGATGCGTGGCCGGAGAACAGGGCCTGCCGGATCCAACCGGCGCCGCCCGCAGACGAAGGGGTTCGACGATGCGATACATGGCCGCCTACGACATGATGGAAGCCGCCCGTAACACCAATGCCTGGCTGGGGGCGACGGCCCGCACCTGGGCCAGCTATCCCGCCACCGCGATGGTGCCCAACCCGATGTTCAAGATGCTCGCCGCCTGGGGCGAGGTCACCGAGCGCAGCTTCGCCCGCATGGTGGTCAAGCCCGACTGGAACATCCCGCCCATCACCGCCCACGAGGGCCACGACATGCTCGTCGAGCCCGAGGTCGAGATCAGCCGCCCCTTCGGCGACCTCGTCCGCTTCTCGGTCTCTGGCCGCCCGCCCCGGACCCGGCGCATCCTGCTGGTCGCCCCGATGTCCGGCCACTACGCCACGCTCCTGCGCTCCACGGTCGCCTCGCTCCTACCCGATGCCGACGTCTGGATCACCGACTGGCACAATGCCCGCGACATCCCCGTCAGCGCCGGCAAGTTCGACGTCGAGGATTACACCCTCTACCTCGCCGACTTCATGAAACACCTGGGCGCCGACCTGAACGTCATCGCCGTGTGCCAGCCCGCGCCGCTGACGCTGGCGGCGACCGCGCTCCTGGCCGAACGCGACCCCGCCGCGCAGCCGCGCACGCTGACGTTGATCGGCGGCCCGATCGACCCGGATGCCGCCGCCACCGACGTCACCGATTTCGGCCGCCGCGTGACCATGGGCCAGCTGGAGCAGTCGATGATCCAGCGCGTCGGCTTCCAGTACCCGGGCGTGGGCCGCATGGTCTATCCCGGCCTGCTGCAGCTATCGTCCTTCATCTCCATGAACGCCGAGACGCATGGCCGCGCCTTCCGCGACCAGATCATGGCCGTCGCCCGTGGCGCCGCCTCCGACCACGACAGGCACAACCGGTTCTACGACGAATACCTGGCGGTTATGGACATGACCGCCGAATTCTACCTCTCCACGGTGGAGCGCGTCTTCAAGGGCCTCGAGATCGCGCAAAACCGCTTCATCGTCGACGGCCACCAGGTCGATATCGGCAAGATCACCTCCGTCGCGGTCAAGACGGTGGAGGGCGGCAAGGACGACATCTCGGCCCCGGGCCAATGCGTCGCGGCGCTCGACCTGCTGACCGGGCTGCCCGACGCCAAGAAGGCCAGCTACCTCGAACCCGAGGCGGGCCATTACGGTATCTTCGCCGGCGGTTCCTGGCGGCGCAACATCCGGCCGTTGGTGCTCGACTTCATCGACGCCAATTCCGACGATGCCGATGCCGCGCCCAAACGCCGCCGGGGCCGACGCGCCGCCGCCACCCCCGCGCCCGAAGCTCTGGGCGACGGCCGGATCGCAGTCTGATGCCCTCGCTGGGCTTCGCCTGCACCTGTGGCACGCTCCGGGGCGAGATCGCCGACGTCTCGCCCGCCGCCTACACCCATATCATCTGCCATTGCCACGACTGCCGGGCGGCCTATACGCATCTGGGCCTCGCCGACCCCGAAAAGGTCGGGATCCTGCAGACGACGCAGGACCGCGTAAAGATCACCCAGGGCGGCGAGAAGCTGCGCGTATTCCGCCACACGCCTCGTGGCGCGCTCCGTTGGTACGCGACCTGCTGCGACACGCCGCTGTTCTTCACCCCGCTCAAGGCCCGGCTGGTCCATGTCGGCGTCAATGCCGACCGCCTCGACACGCCCGACGACGCGGGCCCGGTCGTGGCCGAGGCATTCATTCCCGCCCCCGGCGGCAAGCAACGCCACAAGGGAACGGCCCGCATGGTCGGCGGAATGGTCTCGCGCATGGTGGCCAAGAACCTGAACGGCGACTGGCGGGACACGCCCTTCTTCGACGACGCGGGCACCCCGACAGTCTCACCGCAGGTCCTGACGCGCGAACAGCGCGCCGCCGCGCTGATGGGTGTTGGTGGGTAGCGGTTGGCGCGGCTGCCGTGCGGGGACGGAGCGACCCTTTGCGGCGCTCGTTCGGACGGCCGCCCTGGCTTGCGCCGACTAGATGCCAATTCCTCTGAGGCGTTGTGCATGATGGCGGCAACGTCGATGTTGCAGGCATGGCAACCGAAACAGAGTTTTCCTTCGCTGCGCTGACCGGTTCGACGCAACGGCACATTCGGGTGTTTCAGATACACCAGTTTCTTGATCGTTTCGCGATGGGTTTGACGGTTGCCGTCGTTGCGCTGGCGTTAGCCGACCGAGGCATGGACCTCTTTCAAATCTCGCTTCTCTTCGGGGTCTACTCGCTCACGACCATGGCGATGGAGCTGCCTTTCGGCGGCTTGGCAGACAGTATCGGACGCAAGCCCGTCTTTCTGACAGCAGTCGTCGCCAGCTTGATTTCGCTCGCGCTCTTTCTCTCATCCAGCGATTTCCAAGTTCTCGCACTTTCATTTGCGTTCATCGGTTTTGGACGGGCGCTCAGGTCAGGAACGCTTGATGCGTGGTTTGTCGAAACTTTCAAGGCCGCCGCGCCAAATGTGGATGTGCAACCTGCACTGGCCAAAGCGCAGTGGGCCAATGCCGTGGGGTTGGCAATTGGCGCCGTCATCGGAGGTCTTTTGCCCGATATTTTCGGCTCGGTCGCGGAAAGCCTCGGGTTCAGTATCTATGATGTGTCCTATGCGGCAAGCTTCGGCGTGATGCTGGGCGTGCTTGTTTTCACGATGTTGGCCATTGTCGAAAAACCACGTTCGGTGGACCCCGGTGCACTCGGACAGGGGTTTGCAAACGTTCCGTCGGTGGTCAGGGACGCGGGCCTCCTTGCTCTGAAGCACCCCACCTTATCCGTCCTCTTGGCAGCGCTGGCGTTCGTCTTGATGGCGACCAACCCGGTCGAGGTGGTCTGGCCAACCCACGCAAAGCCCATGCTGGACGAAGGCTATGCAAACACCGTCATTGGTACGGTGACTGCGACCTATTTCTTCTCCATCGCCTTTGGCGCGTTTCTGTCTCCGTACGTCAACCGGATTTTCAGGCGGCAGCACGCACTGACGCTTGCGGCGACTTTTGCCGGCTTGGCAGCTGTTCAGATCGGATTGGCATTACAGGGCAATATCATCGGCTTCGTGGCCGTCTTTATCCTGTATTCCGTGTTCCTTGGCATCAGCGAAACACCAGCCAGCAGCATTCTGCATCGTTGCGTAGGAGACCGTCAGCGGTCGACCATGCTGTCTCTGAGGTCGCTGATACAACAGTTGGGCGCTGCGCTGGGTCTTGTGTTGGCCGGACTCCTCGCCGAGATCTACTCCACACCTATCGCATGGATTGTGGGTGCGGCGTTTCTCTCTATTGCTGCGATGCTGACCTTGGTGTTGTTCAAAAGGTTAATCGCTGAAACCGATAGCTGACGCTCCCGCGTCACGCAGCATGGGTTGATGTGGGCTCGTGGCTGACCTTGCACCCCATCTGAAACCAGACTCGTCCAAGCCCCTCGCCACGCGCACGGCTTCACCTATTTCCTGGTTTCGGCCGGCCGACCAAAGCCGCAGCCGTACTGCACGGCATCAATCCAGCAGTACGAGATCGCCCGCATCTACAAGACGGGAACGCCAGAGATCGTTGCGGGCGACATGCGCGGCGGACAGGCGATCGTATCCCCAACCTGTTAACAAACCTACAAGACGCACCGACCGTATGCACAGGGGGTGCACGCGGGGTGCACAGGGGGTGGCGTCCGTTTCGCCCTGTTAAACAAGGCACCGGGCGCCTTCCGACGCCCGGTGCGAGAAAAGTCTGTAACAGGGCTGCGAACGCCCTCCGACTCTCCGATGTCAGTGACCCAGGATCTGGCTCAGGAACAGCTTGGTGCGTTCGTTCTGCGGGTTCTGGAAGAACGGCTCCGGCTCGTTCTGCTCCACGATCTGGCCGGCATCCATGAAGATGACCCGGTTCGCCACCTGCCGCGCGAAGCCCATCTCGTGGGTCACGCAGAGCATGGTCATCCCCTCCTCGGCGAGCTGGATCATCGTGTCCAACACCTCCTTGATCATCTCGGGATCGAGCGCCGAGGTCGGTTCGTCGAACAGCATGATCCGCGGGCGCATGCAAAGGCTCCGCGCGATGGCCACCCGCTGCTGCTGTCCGCCCGAGAGCTGGCCGGGATACTTGTCCGCCTGCTCCGGGATCTTGACCTTCTCGAGGAAGAACATCGCGGTCTCCTCGGCCTCCTTCTTCGGGATCTTGCGGACCCAGATCGGCGCGAGGGTGCAGTTCTCCATGATCGTCAGATGCGGGAAGAGGTTGAAGTGCTGGAAGCACATACCGACCTCGGACCGGATCTTGTCGATGTTCTTGAGGTCCGACGACAGCGGCGTCCCATCGACGACGATCGAACCCTGCTGATGCTCCTCCAGCGCGTTGATGCAGCGGATCAGCGTCGACTTGCCCGAGCCGGACGGCCCGCAGATCACGATCCGCTCGCCCCGCTGCACCGTCAGGTCGATGTCGCGCAGCACGTGGAACGAGCCGTACCACTTGTTCATGTTCTTGATCTCGATGGCGATCTCGTCGGAGATCGTCATCCCGCCAGGGTTGGTGTCCATCATTGCCATGTCAGTTTTCCCTCAGCGGTGATCGGTGCGCAGCTGGCGTTCGAGCCATTGCGAGTATTGCGAAATGCCGTAGCAGACCACGAAGAACAGCACACAGGCCGCGGCCCACAACTCCCAATAGACGCCGGCCCAGTCGGTCGAGGACAGGATCGGCCCGCGGATCATGCCCACCAGGTCGAACATCGAGATGACCGAGACCAGCGTCGTGTCCTTGAACAGGCCCACCGCCACGTTGACGATGCCCGGGATCGAGATCTTGAGTGCCTGCGGCAGGATGATGAGCCGCATGGACTGCGCATAGTCGAGACCCAGGCTGTCCCCGGCCTCGTACTGCCCCTTGGGCAGGGCGGCGAGCCCGCCCCGGATGACCTCGGCGATATAGGCCGAGGAGAACATCGTGATCATGATGATCACCCGGATGATAAGGTCGAAATTCGCGTCCGGCGGCAGGAAATAGGCCAGCACCACGTTCGCCACGAAGAGCAGCGTGATCAGCGGCACGCCGCGGACGAACTCGATGAAGACGACGCAGAACCCCTTGACGATCGGCAGGCGCGACTGGCGGCCGAGCGCGAGCAGGATGCCCAGGGGGATCGACAGCGAGACGCAGACGATGCCCAGGATCATGTTGAGCATGAACCCCCCCATCGAACGGCTCTCAACCGCCTCGAGGCGAAGGGTGCGGCTGAATTCCTCGGCGATGGTTCCGCCGACCCACCAGACCGCGACGGCCGCGACGATGCCGGCGGCGAGGCCCTGCACGAAACCCCGCTTCTCGACGCGCGAGAAGACGAGGTAGCCGACCAATAGGCCCACGGCCGCGAAGATGGGCGCCAGGGCCGTTCCACCCCAGATCAGCCAATACGCGACGAACGGATAAAGTGCCGTTGCGACCAAGGTCCAACGCGGCAGGAACATCACGAAGAGCGCCGGGGGCACGGCGAGGAACAACAGAAGGAACGCCACGGTGGGGCGCCAGCGCAGGTAGTCCGGATACTGGAAGCCGAACAGAAGCTGCGGCCAGCGCTCGGCGATGACGGCGAAGCAGCCGCCGCCATTGCCCTGCAGCTGTTCGCGGCATTCGCGGATGTCACCGCCCTCCCACGTCCCGTTCAGGATCCAGGGGATCAGCCCGGAGAGGAGGTAGAAGACGATCAGGAGCCCTAGGATGGTCATGATCGTATTGAACGGCCCCGAGAACAGGTTCTTGCGAACCCACAGGAGTGCACCGGTCCCGGCCGCGGGGGGCGGAGCCGGGGGAATCTCGCTTTCGCGGACGAAGGCGACGGACTGGGCGTGCGTGTCGCTCATGCTCAGCGCTCCTTCAGGCGGACGGAGTTGTTGTAGACGTTCATGATCGCCGAGATGACGAGGCTGAAGGTCAGATAGAACAGCATCAGCAGAAGGATGCATTCCAGCGCCCGACCGGTCTGGTTCAGCGTGATGCCCCCCAGCGTGCCCGTCAGGTCCATGTAGCCCACGGCGATGGCCAGCGAGGTGTTCTTGGTGATGTTGAGGTATTGCGAGATCAGCGGCGGGATGATGACCCGCAGCGCCTGCGGCAGCACCACCAGCGACATGATGCGTCCGGGACGCAGGCCCAGTGCGGCGGCCGCCTCGGTCTGGCCGCGGCTGATGGCGAGAATGCCCGCGCGCACGTTCTCGGCGATGAAGGCGCCGGTGTAGATCGACAGCGCGAACCAGAGCGCGATCAGCGACGGGCGGAGCAGGAACCCGCCCTCGAAGCGGAAGCGGCCCATGGCCGGGTTCTCGATCGAGATCGGCGCCCCGAGGAGGAAATAGGCGATCACCGTCGGCACGATCAGGATCGCGAGCGCCGGCCATAGGACCGGCACGACCCGGCCCTCGTCATAGAGCTTCCTGCGGGCATGGGCGCGCCATCCGAAGACCCCGGCGATCGAGGCGAGGAAAACCGCGGCGACGACCCAGCCCAGGTCCTGAAAGACGAGGCGAGGCACGAACACGCCCTGGTTGGTCGCCGCGAACATGCCGAACAGCAAGCCGCGTTCGGGGTCGGTCCCGTCGCGCGGAAGCCGGAATTCCGAGATCGGCGGGAACGTGTTCGCCGCGACGGTGAAGATGATGATGATCCAGATCAGTACCGGGATGTTGCGGAACATCTCGACATAGACGGCCATCAGCTTGGAGATGATCCAGTTGTTCGACAGGCGCAGCACCCCCGCGATCACGCCGAAGATCGTGGCCGTGACGCAAGCCAGAAAGGCGACGATCAGCGTGTTGATCGCCCCGATGACGGTGGCGCGCAGATGGGTGTCCTGGCTGGTATAGGGGATCGGCTGCTGGTTGATGTCGTAGCCGGCGGGCGCGAACATGAAATCGTAGCTGAAGCCGTTGGACTGCAACTGCTCGTTTTCGAGCGCGTTGCCGATCAACCACCAGAAGGCCAGGCCGATCAGGGCCAGCGCGATGACCTGAAAGGTGTAGGATCGATAGCGCGTGTCGTTGATCAGCTGCCCGATGCGGAAGCCTTCCGCCTTGGGCGGGTCGGTCATCGTGGTCATCTATCTTTTCCCCGTGTCCCGTCGGGTTTACCGGACAGGGCGGTTTCCGCCTTCTCGTCCGTCGCGGCCGCGTATCGTACGGCCAGCCCTTCCCGCGGGCTTATCGTTTGTCGTGATCGAAGAAGGGCGCGGACCGTGGCCCGCGCCCTTCCCCTAGTCGTCTTACCGGAACGGCGGCGAGTAGATCAGGCCACCATCGGTGTATTGGGCGTTGAGGCCGCGCGACAGGCCGATGGCCGTGCCATCGCCGATGTTGCCGTCGAACACCTCGCCGTAGTTGCCTCCGGCCGCGATCGCGTTCTTGAAGGCATCGGCGTCGAGGCCGACCATCGCGCCCAGTTCACCCTCTGTGCCGAGCATCCGGTTGATCTCCGGGTTGTCGCCGGGGGCCGACCCCATTTCCTCGACGTTGGCCTGGGTCACGCCCAGCTCCTCGGCCGAGATCAGCGCGTTCAGCGTCCAGCGGACGATGTCCGCCCACTCGCTGTCGCCGTGACGCACGAGGGGGCCCAGCGGCTCCTTCGAGACGACCTCGGGCAGAAGCACGTGATCGTCCGGGTTCTCGAAGCCCGCGCGCTGCGCGGCGAGCGCCGAACGGTCGGTCGTGTACACGTCACAAGCGCCGGCCAGATACTGTTGAACGGCCTCTGCGCCCGTTTCGATCGGCACCGGCTCGTAGGACATGTTGTTCACACGGAAAAAGTCCGCGAGGTTCAGCTCGGTCGTGGTGCCGGTCTGGATGCAGACGGTCGCGCCGTCCAGTTCCGTCGCCGAGGACACGCCCAGATCGGCGGGGACCATGAAGCCCTGGCCGTCGTAGTAGTTCACGCCGACAAAATCGAACTTGAGATCGGTGTCGCGCGAAAAGGTCCAGGTGGTGTTCCGGGCCAGCATGTCGATCTCGCCCGAGGCGAGCGCGGTGAAGCGCGTCTTGCCGGTGGTCGGCACGAAGGTCACGGCGTTCGGATCACCCAGAACGGCCGCAGCGACGGCGCGGCAGACGGCCACGTCGAAACCTTGCCAGACGCCGTCGGCATCGGGCTCGGCAAAGCCGGGGACGCCCGTGGTCACGCCGCAATTCAGCGTGCCGCGTGCCTTGACGTCGTCCAGCGTCGCGGCAGATGCACCCGCGGCGGCCAGACCGGCGACCGCCAGCGTGCCGAGAAGGACAGTATTCTTCATTGTTTACCTCTTCCTGATGAACCCCGCGTCTCTGCGACGCGCGGCGCCGAACCCGTTGTGCCGGACCGGCTGGTTTTGACGTGAGGATGTTCATCCCCCTCACTGCCCGGAAACAGGCCAGATGGGACCGCGAACGTCAAGGGAGGATGCCGGTTTCCCCGTGAATCACCCGATCAGACGGGACATCCGGCCCGGGATGCCCGGATGAGCAGCGCCCCTGGTCCGACAGGCGTCAGCCGGCGCGCAATGCGGTCAGGAAACAATGCGCCTGAAAGAACGCCGCGCGTTTCGCGTCGACGCGTCCGGCCTCGGCCTCGTCGACGCCCCACTGCTCCGCCTGCCAATCCTCATCGACGCGACTGGCCTGCCAGAGCGGCTCGGGCGGGTCGCCTTCCATCGCGGCCAGTCCGATGATCAGGCTGCCCGACAGCGAGACGAATTCGGACAAGGCCGTCAACTCCCAGGCATCCATCGCGGCCACCCGCGCGCGAAGTGCGTCAAGGGCGGTGGGGGATTGGGGGACGGGAACGATTCCTTGCGTCACCCGAAGTTCGGCGCCGAACCGCTCCGCCGCCTTCGCGACGAGCGGGTCCCAAGCCGCGACTTGCCGCGCGACCAAACCTTCGGGGCCCGGCGCGCGGTAGCAGATCAGATCGGAGCCGCCATATTCGGCGAGGTTCGACGCCACCTCGGCATGCTGGGGGACGACCTTGTCGAGCGCGGCGTTGGCCGCCCGCGTCAGCGGCATGGTCATCGGATCGACCCGTTCGCCCTGGGCACGCCATTCCTCGGCGATCCCTTCGGCCAGCGTGCGGGACGGCACGACCAGTTCCGTCTTGGCCGGGGTTCGCACCGGGCGCCCGTCCAGACGGATGGCGAATCCGTCGGCAACCGTTTCGACAGTCGCGTCCTTCCAGAAGCGCTTGGTCGCCCACTCGCTCATGTTTTCTCTCCGTCGATCCAGAGGGCGAGGCTTGCGAAATCGGCTGCGACGGCCTCCGCCCCGGCGCGCATCAGCCTGTCCGCTGTGTGGTATCCCCAGGCCACCCCGAGCGCCCGAATGCCCGCGGCGCGGCCCATCTCCATGTCGTATGTGGTGTCGCCAACGATCACTGTCCGATCGACCGTCGTGCCGGTCTCCGACAGCGCGCGCAGAACCATTTCGGGATGCGGCTTCGAGATGTTGTCGTCCGCGCACTGGACCGTTGCGAAATGCCCGCGCCAGTCCATCGCGTCGAGCAGGTAGTCCACGCCGCGCCGCGATTTTCCGGTCACGAGGCCCAGAGTCCAGCCCGACCGACGCAGCCGCAACAGCGTCGTCTCGGCCCCATCGAAGACCGGCGGCTCCTCCCGGCGGTTTAGCGCATCGATGTAGCGAAGACGGTAACCCGCGATGACCTTGTCGCGAAGGCCCGCTTCGGACGGGGGAATCAGCGCCTGGACCATCTCGGGCAAGGACAATCCGATCGTCGAGGCCACCGCGGCGCGCGTCGGCGGGTGCAGGCCCGCCGCGGCGAAAGCGGCGGCCATGGTGTCGCTGATCTGGCCCTCGCCATCGACCAGCGTCCCGTCGACATCGAACAGAACCAATCCCTCAGCCAAGGCCGTCTTCCGCAAACGGGTCGGCGGGCACGTCCATACCGTTCCAGCCCAACATCTCCCACGTGCGCTGCATGTGCTCCGGCAGCGGCGCCGTCAGGTTCAGGCGCGCGCCGGTGATCGGATGCGTCAACGACAGCGACCGCGCGTGCAGGTGCAGCTTGCGGCTGATCTCGCCGCCGAAGGACGCGCCCCAGCCGTCGCCCTGGTTTTCCTGCCCCGCGCCGCCATACTTACCGTCGCCGACGATCGGGTGCCCGATCTCGGCCATGTGGACGCGCAACTGGTGCGTACGCCCCGTCACCGGCACGAGCGCGACCCACGCCCCGCGCGACCCGAGGTTCTCCAGGATGGCATAATCGCTCGTCGCACGCTTTGCGCCCGGTACGTCGTCGACTTCCTCGGGGTGGACCGCGCGCATCTTCTCGCCCCCGTCACCGCCCCCGCCGGCCTTGACCAACCCGTAGCGGACGGTGCCCATCCGCGGGTGCGGCACGCCCGCGACGGCGGCCCAATAGATCTTGCGCGTATCGCGGGCGCGGAAGGCCTCGGACAGCTGCGCGGCGGTCAGGCGGCTGCGCGCCATGATCATGACGCCGGACGTGTCCTTGTCGAGACGATGCACCAGCCGCGGCTGCTCCTCGCTGTCGAAGCGCAGCGCGTCGCCTAGCCCGTCAACATGCCGCACCTGTCCCGACCCACCCTGCGAGGCGAGCCCCGGCGGCTTGTTCAGCGCAATGATATGTTCGTCGCGATAGATCACGCAGGCCCGGATCATCTCGGCATCGGCCGCCATCACCTTGTCGCGGCGCGGGGCCGCCGGGCCGCGATCGTCCGGCAGCGGCGGGATGCGAACGGATTGTCCCACCTGCACACGGGTGTTCGCCTTGACCCGACCGCCATCGACGCGCAGGTCGCCCTTGCGGCACATCTTCTCGACCTGGCCCTGGCTCACATTCGGAAACCGGCGCCGCAGCCATCGGTCCAGCCGCTGGTCCCCCTCGCCCGCGCCCACGTCGATCGTCTGCACGCCGCTCATGCCACACCCCGCGCGAGCGTCACGCCGAGGACGATTGCCGCGAGGCTAAGGCCGACCGACAGCCCGACATAAAGCGTCGCCTGCCCGACCGCGCCGCGTTCGAACAACGTCACCGTCTCCAGCGAGAAGGCCGAGAACGTGGTGAACCCGCCAAGGAGCCCCGTCAGCACGAAGGGCTGCCATTCCGGCAGCCCCGCGCGCCCCAGCACCACGACGGCAATCCCCATCAAGAAGGAGCCGAGGACATTCGCCGTCAGGATCGCGACCGGAAAGCCCGGACGCATCAGCGCCAACCCCAGCAAGAAACGCAGCGACGCGCCGATTGCGCCGCCCAGGGCCACGGAGATCAGGGGAAAGGTCATGTGCGTGCTGTCGAACCTCGCGGGCGCGGTGTCAACCATTGCCCTTCGCGCCTCGCTTGGCGCGCTGTTCCACGAACCAGTCCAGCCGGCGCCCCAGCTCCCGCTCGAACCCGCGGTCGACGGGCACGTAATAGACCGGGCGCTTCAAGCCGTCGGGGAAGTAGTTCTGACCCGAGAAGCCGTCCGTCTGATCATGATCGTAGGCATAGCCGGAGCCGTAGCCCTGCTCCTTCATCATCTTGGTCGGCGCGTTCAAGATGTGTTTGGGGGGTGGCTCCGAGCCGGTCTCGCCGGCCTGGCGCATCGCGGCCTTGTGGGCTGCATAGGCCGCGTTCGACTTCGGGGCGAGCGCCAGGTAGACGACGGCGTTCGCGATGGCCAGCTCGCCCTCGGGGCTGCCCAGACGCTCGAACGTCTCCCACGCCTGCAGGCAGATGCCCTGCGCCTGCGGGTCGGCGAGGCCGATATCCTCGACCGCCATCCGGGTCACGCGCCGGGCGAGGTAGCGTGGATCCTCGCCCCCCTTCAGCATCCTTGCCAGCCAGTAGAGCGCGGCATCCGGGTCCGATCCCCGCACCGACTTGTGCAGCGCCGAGATCAGGTTGAAATGGCTGTCGCCCGACTTGTCGTATTGCGCGGCGCGCCGTTGCAGCCGCGTGGCCAGCGTGTCGCGATCCACGGGCTTCGCCGCGCCCCAGGCGGCGACCTGTTCCACCAGGTTCAGAAGCGCGCGCCCGTCGCCATCGGCCATCTCCTGCATCGCCTCGCGCGCCTCGCCGTTCAGCGGCAGCTTGGCGCCCAGTTCCTTCTCGGCCCGTTGGGTCAGAAGCTCCATGTCGCGCAAGGTCAGGCGCTGCAGCACGAGGACCTGCGCCCGGCTCATCAGGGCGGCGTTCAACTCGAAGGAGGGGTTCTCGGTGGTCGCGCCGACCAAGGTAATCGTCCCGTCCTCCATATGCGGCAGGAAGCCGTCCTGCTGCGCCTTGTTGAACCGGTGGATCTCGTCGACGAACAGCAGCGTCCCCTGCCCGTTCGCCCGGCGGTGGCGCGCGGTCTCGAACACCTTCCGCAGGTCGGCGACCCCGGTGAAGATCGCGCTGATCTGGACGAAATGCAGCCCCGAACGGTCTGCCAGCAGACGTGCGATGGTGGTCTTGCCCACACCCGGCGGCCCCCAGAGGATCAGGCTCGGCAAGGTCCCCCGCAGCATGACCGTCAGCGCGCCATCCGGCCCAAGCAGGTGACCCTGTCCGATCACCTGATCCAGACCGGTCGGGCGCAGCCGGTCCGCCAGCGGCACATCGCGGTTCGGGCCGCCATTTGCGGGCGGCCCCGCACTGTCGAAAAGGTCTGCCATCCCCGTCATCTACTGCGGAAAGGCTTGCGGATAAACCCGCCGGTCCAGGGTGGCCGAAGCCGATTGTCAGTGCATCTTCGTTGCCATCGAGATGTTCACGCAGACACTGTCCGACCCGCCGATATCCATCACGGGCCCCGCGGGAACGCAGTCGAGCCCGACCCGCCGGGCCAGACGCGGCGAGTTCGCGGGGATCAGCCCCAGAACGCGCGAGGCGCCGAGGGCGCGGCCGCTTTCGACCATCCGGCTGATCAACTGCATCTGGACCCGCATGCGCAGCCGGGCCGGGACGTCGTGACAGACGAACACCCGGCTTGATTCCCACACATCCGGCGCGACCGGGGCGGCGTCGAACAGCAGGGTTGAGGGAATCGTCTCGAGCAGACCCCGCTGCGCGTCCCGGATCATGTAGGAATAGATGCCGCATCGGTGGGTCGTCGGCGTCAGACGGACGCCGGCCAGGATCCGCCCGCCATCATGGACCGCGACCCAGCGGCTGGCGGGGGTATCGTACTGGTCAAACTCCATCCCGTCGGCGGCGGGCAGATCCCACTTGGCCTGTTCGATGAACGTCCGGTGCCGGGCGCGCAACAGGTCGGCGAAAAGCGATCCATGGGCATGCAGGTTGTCGAAGGATAGGGTCGTCACTTGCATGGGCGATATCTCTCTTTGCCGGTCGTCGGGGACGCCGGGGGCCTTGGTCTGCTCATCATTCGAAATGTGGGGGTTAGATCAGCTTGAACTCTCTCGCCATTCTAAGGGCCTCGGCCGTGGTCGCGACACCAAGGTCGGATCGGGCGGATTTCAGGCGCGCCTCGAACGCCCCTTCGGAAATGCCCAGGCGGGCCGCCGCCGCACCCGATGTCATCCCATCGCTGACCAGCGACAGCGCCTCCGCTGTCACCGGGGTCAGCTCCTTGGGCGCATCCGTCACCTCGTGCAGCGCAGCGGCGATCGCGGCGGCCTCGGCGATTTCATCGTCCTCGAACTCGCGGTCGGCCCGGGCGATCCCCACGATCGTCCGCGAGGTGATCTTGCCGCAGGAGGTGACGGCGCCATAGGTCAGCCCGTGGGCCCGTGCGCTGGCAAGGACGCCGAACGGATCGGGCAATGTGATCTCGCTCCAGCGGATGCTGCCTGTCTTGCTGATGCCCCAGAACACCAGCGGATCGCGCAGGGAATAGGCGTTTTCGGCATATTCGTTCTGCCAGGCCTGCGGATAGGTGCTGCGCATGTAGAGAGGCGTGGCGAAGCGGATCTGAATCCCGGCGGAATATCCCATGGGGGCAAGCGTTCCCAGCCGCTGCAGGTATTCGACCATCTTGCGTCGTCTCTCGGACATCGGATGTTTCCATTCGTTGGCTGGGCCTTCGGCAACCGCCTGCCCCAGTAAAGAGCGCTGGTGGTTAAAGAAGTGCTAACATCACCGGGTGACGCGGCGTTTCACAGCGGTACGTCGACCATGAGATCCGCGGCCGTGGCAAACGAAAGGCCCCGCCGTTTCCGACGGGGCCCGTTCTTGGCGCGCGGCGGGCAATCACGCCTCGGCGGCGTCCTCGGCCTCGAGGCGGGCCCGGTCAGACGCACCCTTGGCATCGACGTCACGATCGACGAACTCGATGATCGCCATCGGCGCCATGTCACCATAGCGGAAACCGGCCTTCAGGATCCGGACGTACCCGCCCTGACGATCCTTGTAGCGCGGCCCAAGGATGTCCATCAGCTTGGCCAGATGGCGGTCCTCCTTCAGGCGCG
Source organism: Jannaschia sp. S6380 (assembly GCF_023015695.1). NCBI lineage: Bacteria > Pseudomonadati > Pseudomonadota > Alphaproteobacteria > Rhodobacterales > Roseobacteraceae > Jannaschia > Jannaschia sp. S6380. The sequence goes on along the minus strand of NZ_JALKAS010000001.1, from coordinate 21,829 downwards.
AACGCAGCAGGCGGCGCGCATGCAGGTCGCCGCGGCCGGCCAGCGTCACCATCTTCTCGACGATCGGGCGCAGTTCCTTCGCCTTGGGCAGGGTCGTCTTGATCTGCTCGTGCTCGATCAGCGAGCCGGCCATGTTGGCGAACATCGCCTTGCGATGCTCGTGGGTTCGATTCAGGCGGCGGTATCCGCGGGCGTGGCGCATTGGTTCATCTCCGTTTGCTTGTGCTTTGTCCGGGGGATCGTGCGTGCGATCCCCTCACCTATTGGGGCAGGATACCCAGGGGGCCGGGGGCGCCTCGCGACGCCCGCGACGAAACTCAGAACTCGTTTTCGAACTTCTTGGCCAGATCCTCGATGTTCTCCGGCGGCCAGTCGACGATATCCATGCCAAGATGCAGGCCCATGCCCGAGAGCACCTCCTTGATCTCGTTCAGGGATTTGCGGCCGAAGTTCGGCGTCCGCAGCATCTCGGCTTCGGTCTTCTGGATCAGGTCGCCGATATAGACGATGTTGTCGTTCTTCAGGCAGTTCGCCGACCGGACCGACAATTCCAGCTCATCGACCTTCTTGAGAAGCAGCGGGTTGAACTCCAGGTCGTCCGCCGCCTCGGCACCGCGCGCGGCTTCGGGCTCGTCGAAGTTGACGAAGATCTGAAGCTGATCCTGCAGGATGCGGGCCGCATAGGCCACCGCATCGTCGGGCGCGAGCGAGCCGTCCGTTTCCAGCTTCAGGGTCAGCTTGTCGTAGTCCAGCACCTGCCCCTCGCGGGTCGGCTGCACTTCGTAGGAGACCTTCTTGACCGGCGAATAGATCGCGTCGATCGGGATCAGGCCGATGGGCGCATCCTCGGGCTTGTTCTTGTCGGCCGAGACATAGCCTTTGCCGGTGTTGACCGTCAGTTCCACATAGAGATCGGCACCGTCGTCGAGGTGACAGATCACGTGGTCGCGGTTCAGCACCTCGATCCCGTTCGTCTCCGAGATGTCGCCGGCGGTGACGACCATCGGACCCTTCGCGCTGATCGAGACGCGCTTCGGCCCCTCGACATCCATGCGCAGGCTGACGCCCTTGAGGTTCAACACGATGTCGGTCACATCCTCGCGGACGCCGGACACGCTGCTGAACTCGTGCAGGACGTTGTCGATCTGGACGCTGGTCACGGCGGCGCCCTGCAGCGACGACATCAGCACCCGCCGCAGCGCGTTGCCCAGCGTCAGGCCGAAGCCCCGCTCGAGCGGTTCGGCGACGACCGTCGCCTGACGTGCCGGGTTGTTGCCCGGACGGACCTCAAGCTGCGACGGCTTGATGAGTTCCTGCCAATTCTTGTGGATCATGCCCTGTCCCTCCATTCCCGTCCTGCGCCGGGGCGGATGGCGCAGGAACCCCGAGGTGATTAAACGGCGTGACAGGGGCCGCGCGAACGGCCCCTGCCCTGTAAGACTGTGCGGGTCAGACCCGGCGACGCTTCGGCGGACGGACACCGTTATGCGCGATCGGCGTCACGTCGCGGATCGCGGTGATCTGCAGGCCGACGGCGGCCAGGGCGCGCAACGCGCTCTCGCGACCGCCACCGGGGCCCTGCACTTCGACCTCGAGGGTCTTCATGCCGTGCTCCTGCGCCTTCTTGCCGGCGTCCTCGGCAGCCATCTGGGCGGCATAGGGCGTCGACTTGCGCGATCCCTTGAAGCCCATCGTGCCGGCCGAGGACCAGCTGATGGCATTGCCCTGAACGTCGGAAATCAGGATCTTGGTGTTGTTGAACGACGAATTCACATGCGCCACACCGGCGGCGATGTTCTTACGTTCCTTGCGCTTGGGGGCGCGACGGGTATCACGTGCCATCTGTCAGACCCTCACTTCTTCTTGCCGGCAATGGCCTTCGCGGGGCCCTTGCGCGTGCGTGCGTTGGTGTGGGTGCGCTGACCGCGAACGGGCAGGTTGCGACGATGGCGCAGGCCGCGGTAGCAACCCAGATCCATCAGCCGCTTGACGTTCATCTGCGTCTCGCGGCGCAGGTCGCCCTCGACCGTGACGTTGGCGTCGATGAACTCGCGGATCGAAAGGACTTCGGCATCGGACAGTTCGTTGACCCGACGGCCACCGTCGATACCGACCGCCTCGATGATCTCCTTCGCCTTCGACGGACCGATGCCCGTGATATAGGTGAGTGCGACGGGAACACGTTTCCCCGTCGGAATGTTGACGCCAGCAATACGAGCCAAGTGTGCTTCCTTTTTCGTTGCGGTTCCGTAGTCCCAGAACCTTTTTTCACAACGGCCCGGGCCGATCGGCGGGGCCAAAACAGATCACCGGGAATCGAGGTGATTCCCGGTGGAGACTGCGACCTAAGGCCTTCCGATAGGGGCGTCAAGCGGTGCGCAACGCCCTGTCAAGAAGTTTCTTGCAGAACGGCCGAAATCGATTGCGCGACCGCGTCGATCTCGCCCAGACCGTCGACCGGCCGGAGCTGGTCCTTGGCATAGTAGTACCCGATCAACGGCGACGTCTTCTTGTAGTATTCCATCAACCGCGTGGTCAGCGCCTCGGCGTTGTCGTCGGCGCGACGTTTGAACTCCGTGCCGCCGCAATTCGTGCACTTCCCGTCGTCCGGGATGGGCTTGGTGATGTCGTTGTAGACTTCGCCGCAGTTAGCGCAGGTCGACCGCGCCACGATCCGCTCGACCAAGGCGGCGTCGTCGACGCGCATCTCCACGACAGCATCCAGCGTCGCATCATGCTTGGCCAGGATCTCCGACAGCGCGTCCGCCTGGGCAAGTGTGCGCGGGAAGCCGTCGAAGATGAAGCCGCCGGCCCGATCGCCACGAAGTTTCTCCTCGATCAGGCCGATGACGATTTCGTCCGTCACGAGCTGGCCGGCATCCATGATCGCGGCGACGCGCTCGCCCATCTCGGTTCCCGACGACCGCGCCTCGCGCAGCATGTCACCGGTCGAAAGTTGGATCATGTCGCGCTCGACCTCCAGTCGCCTGGCCTGGGTCCCCTTCCCCGCCCCCGGCGGGCCCAGCAGTATGATGTTCATCGACGCGCCGTCCCCTTATTCCGTCCGCGCCGTTTGCCGCGCAGCTGCGATTTCTCGATCAGCCCCTCGTACTGATGGGCAAGCAGATGCGACTGGACCTGCTGGATCGTATCCATTCCCACGGACACGATGATCAGGATCGACGTTCCGCCGAAATAGGCCGTGATGGCAAGCTCCTGCCGGACGATCTCGGGGATCAGGCAGACCAGGGCCAGATAGGCGGAGCCGAGGACCAGCACGCGGTTGACGACGTATTCCAGATACTCCGCCGTGCGCCGGCCCGGCCGGATGCCGGGGATGAATCCGTTCTGGTTCTTCAGGTTGTCGGCCACGTCATCCGTCTTGAAGGCAACGTTGTGCGTATAGAAATACGCGAAGAAGATGATCATCGCCGCGAAGAACAGCAGGTAGAGGATCTGTCCGGGACCGAAATAGGCGAGGATCGTCGACATGACCGGGCCGGTGTTCTGGCCCGAGAACGTCGCGATCGTGGTCGGCAGCAGCAGGAGCGACGAAGCGAAGATCGCCGGGATGACGCCGGCCGGGTTCACCTTGATGGGAAGGTGGCTGGATCCGCCGTCATAGACCTTCATGCCGACCTGCCGGCGCGGGTACTGGATGTGGATCTTGCGCAGGCTGCGCTCCATGAACACGACGAAAAGAAGCGTTCCCAGCAACATCAGGATCACGCCGAGAACCACAGGCGTCGACAGCGCGCCCGTACGACCGCTTTCGAAGAACTGGGCAAAGGCGGCGGGAAGTTCGGCGACGATGCCCACGAAGATGATCAGCGAGATGCCGTTGCCGATGCCGCGCGCGGTGATCTGCTCGCCCAGCCACATCAGGAACATCGTGCCGCCGACCAGCGTGATCACGCAGGACGCTATGAAGAACCAGCCCGGATCATGGACGAGATTGCCCGATTGCAGCGATACCGCCAAGCCGTAGCCTTGCAACGTTGCAAGCGCCACCGTGCCGTAGCGGGTGTACTGGTTGATCTTCTTGCGCCCCTGCTCGCCCTCCTTCTTGAGGTTCTCGAGTTGCGGGACCATCGCCGTCATCAGCTGCACGATGATCGACGCCGAGATATAGGGCATGATGCCCAGGGCGAAGACCCCCATCCGGCCGATCGCGCCGCCGGTGAACATGTTGAGCACGCCCCCCAGACCCGCACTCGCCTGTTCGACGAAGTTGCGCAGCTCGACCGCGTCGATGCCGGGAACCGGAATATACGTGCCAATGCGATAGATGATCAGCAGGCCGATCGTGAACAGGATGCGTTGGCGCAGCTCTTTCGCCTTGCCGAACGCCCCCCAGCTCATGTTCGCGGCCATTTGCTCCGCAGCTGAAGCCATGCGAGCCCCTCTTGGATAACTGAAACGCCGCCCGCCGGGCTTTCCCGTCAGGCGGCGCTAGGAAAACTTGGGTTCATGTAAGCGGACCGGCGCCCGCCTACAACCGATCAGGCTTCGGCGCGCTCGGCGACCGTGACCGATCCGCCAGCCTTCTCGACCGCCTCGACCGCGCCCTTCGAGGCGCCGGTCACGGTGATCGTGGCCTTGGCGGAAAGCTCGCCCTTACCCAGAAGCCGAACGCCGTCCAGCTTGCGGCGCACCACGCCGGCCTCGACAAGGCTGTCCTCGGTCACGTTGTTGGCGTCGAGCTTGCCGTTGTCGATGAACTCCTGCAGCTTGGACAGGTTGACGACGGCAAAAGCCTTGCGGTTCGGCTTGTTGAAGCCGCGCTTGGGCAGACGCTGGTAGAGCGGCATCTGGCCGCCCTCGTAGCCGTTGATCGCCACGCCCGAGCGGGACTTCTGACCCTTGATGCCGCGGCCACCGGTCTTGCCGATGCCCGAACCGGCGCCGCGACCAACCCGCTTGGGCTTGTGCGTCGCGCCGGGATTGTCGCGAAGATCGTTGAGTTTCATGTCGCTTCCTTTCCTGCCGGACGCGCCCCCGAAGCGAAAATGGGCGGACACGGCGTTTCGATTCCTTGTGCGCCCGTAGGCACCGCGCGGCACTACACCCGGTCCCCGCACGATGCAAGTCCGCGCTGCGACACTTGATCGGTTGCCCGGGGGCTGCGATCATCGGTCATGAACAGCGCCGTCGCCGCCCTGCTCGTCTTCGCCGTAGCCGCTCGCACGGCGTCCGCCGCCTGCGATACGGATGCGATGATCGTGTTCGACGGATCGGCCTCCATGGCCGAAATCGGAATCAATGCCGGCGATCCACCTCGGATCCGAGATGCGCGCGAAGCAATGCGGCGCGTGCTGCCGGCCGTCGAGGACACCCGGCGCATCGGGCTCGTAACCTACGGCCCCGGGCCCGAGGGGTCCTGCGACAGCGTGCGGACGCATTTCGCGCCCATGCCTGAGGCTGCGGCCCCCATCCTCGAGGTCATCGACCGGCTCGAACCGATCGGCCTTACGCCGCTTGCCGAAGCCACGACCAGGGCGGCCGAGACGCTGCGGTTCAGAACCCGGCCCGGAATGGTGGTCGTCGTGACCGACGGCAACGATACATGCGCCGGCCGCCCTTGCGTCCTGGCGGAACGCCTCGCGCGGGATGCGGCCGATCTGACGATCCACGTGATCGGATTCAAAGTCGTCGGCGACATATCTGGCGGGCATACGGTGCTTCAGCGCCCCTTCCCCCGAGGCGAGGTCGCGGCACGATGTCTCGCCGATCTGACCGGCGGGCACTACGCACTGCCCGAGACCGTCGATGCGCTGGTGGAAGTCCTGCGGCAGGTCCTCGGCTGCGCCGTCGCAGGCATCAACCCCGATTCCTTGCCGGTAGAACGCGCCCTCCGGACGGCGCAGGTCGCCGCGAACGCAAACGCCCCGGCCGTTTCCGGGCCGGGGCGTTCGAGGCGATAGCTCGGAGGTGCAAGCGCCCCCGAGGGAGTTCAGCCCCGTTCTTCGATGATTTCCACGAGATGCGGGATCTTGTTGACCATGCCGCGCACGCTGGGGGTGTCCTCCAGCTCGCGCGTCTTGTGCATCTTGTTCAGGCCCAGGCCGATCAGCGTCGCGCGCTGATCCTGGGGGCGTCGGATCGGGGATCCGATCTGCTTCACGACGATCGTCTTAGCCATTGATCAGGCCTCCTCGGCGACGGGCGCCTGTTCGCCGTCCATCTTCGGGCCGTCGTCCTTGCGCAGGATGTCGGCGACCTTCTTGCCGCGACGCTGCGCGACCGAACGGGGGCTCGATTCCTTTTGCAGGCCATCGAGCGTGGCGCGGATCATGTTGTAGGGATTCTGCGAGCCGATCGACTTCGACACGATATCCTTGATGCCCAGCATCTCGAACACGGCACGCATCGGGCCGCCGGCGATGATGCCCGTGCCCTCCGGTGCCGTGCGCATGACGACGCGACCGGCGCCGTGACGCCCGTTCATGTCGTGGTGCAGCGTCCGGCCGTCCTTCAGGGCAACGCGGATCATCTGGCGCTTGGCCTGTTCGGTGGCCTTGCGGATGGCCTCGGGGACCTCCTTGGCCTTGCCCTTGCCGAAGCCGACGCGGCCCTTCTGGTCGCCCACGACGACGAGCGCCGCGAAACCGAAGCGCTTGCCGCCCTTCACCGTCTTGGAGACGCGGTTGATGGCGACCAGGCGGTCGGCGAATTCCGGGGTTTCGTCGCGGTCGCGGCCACGGCCCCGCCCACGATTGTTGTCACGTTCTGCCATGCGGCATCTCCTGTTTCGGGCGGCTGCCCGGTTTTCTCGATCCTCGGTGGGCGCACGGCCCCCGGATCATCGGGAGCGCCCGTTCAGGCGCCCCACAACACTCAAAACTTCAGGCCACCTTCGCGGGCGGCGTCGGCGAGGGCCTTGACCTTCCCGTGAAAGAGGAAGCCGCCCCGGTCGAAATACACATCTTCGACCCCGGCCTTCTTGGCACGCTCGGCGATCGCCGCGCCGACCTTCGTGGCCGCCTCGACGTTGTTCTTGCCGACGACGCCCAAGTCCTTCTCCATGGTCGAGGCGGACGCGAGGGTCCGCCCTTCCACGTCGTCGATCACCTGGACGCTGATGTTCTTGTTCGAACGATGCACCGACAGGCGCGGACGCCCGGCGGCCATCTTGCGAAGCTTGTTCCGGACGCGCAGGCGGCGCTTGAGGAACAGATCCCGTTTGCTGTTTGCCATCTGACTGGTCCTTACTTCTTCTTGCCTTCCTTGCGGAAGATGTACTCGCCCTTGTAGCGGATGCCCTTGCCCTTGTAGGGCTCCGGCGCGCGCCATTCGCGGATGTTGGCCGCGACCTGGCCGACGAGCTGCTGATCGATGCCTTCGACGACCACTTCGGTCTGCTTGGGCGCGGTGACGGTAACGCCCTCGGGGACGTCGAAGTTCACGTCGTGGCTATAGCCGAGCGCCAGCTTCAGGGTGTTCCCCTGCATCTGTGCGCGGTAACCGACGCCGGTGATCTCCAGTTCCTTCTTGAAGCCGGTGGTCACGCCGGTCACCAGGTTTTCGACCATGGTGCGGGACAGGCCCCACTGCTGGCGCGCCCGCTTGGACTTGCCGCGCGGCTCGACCTTCACGGCGTTGTCCGCGACAGTCAGCGTGACGTCGTCGGTCGCGGTGAACTCACGGGTGCCCTTGGGCCCCTTCACCGAGACCGTCTGGCCCGAGACCGAGGCTTCGACGCCCGAAGGCAGTTCGACGGGGCGTTTGCCGATACGAGACATACTACCCTCCTCAGAATACCGTGCAGAGCACTTCGCCACCGACATTGGCGGAGCGAGCGGCTGCATCGGACATGACGCCCTTGGACGTCGAGACGATCGAGACACCAAGGCCCTGGCGGACCGAAGGCAGGTTGTCGACACCGAGATACACGCGACGGCCAGGCTTGGAGATCCGCTTCACTTCGCGGATGACGGGCACGCCCTCGTAGTACTTCAGCGAGATTTCCAGCGTCGGATGGCCCTGGCGGTCCGAGGCGGACTCGTAGCCGCGGATGTAGCCCTCGTCTGCGAGGACATCCAGGACATGGGCCCGCAGCTTGGAGGCGGGGGTGGAGACGGTGGACTTGCCACGCATCTGCGCATTGCGGATGCGGGTCAGCATATCACCGATGGGATCGTTCATCTATCTGACCTCCCTTACCAGCTGGACTTGACCATGCCGGGGATCTTCCCCTGCGATGCGAGATCGCGCAGCATGATGCGGGACAGCTTGAGCTTGCGATAATAGGCACGGGGCCGACCGGTCAGCTGGCAGCGGTTGTTGAGACGGGTGGGCGAGGAGTTGCGCGGCAATTCGGCCAGCTTCAGCCGGGCCTTGAAACGCTCTTCCATCGGCTTGGACTCGTCGTTCGCGATCTCCTTCAGAGACGCGCGCTTGGCGGCGTATTGCTTCACCAGCCGCTCGCGCTTCTTCTGGCGTTCGATCATGGATTCCTTGGCCATGCTCTTCCCCTCAGCTGTTGAACGGCATGTTGAAATGCTTCAACAGCGCCTTGGCTTCTGCATCCGTCTCGGACGTCGTGCAGATGATGATATCCATGCCCCACATCTCATCGATCTTGTCGAAGTTGATCTCGGGGAACACGATGTGCTCCTTCAGGCCCATGGCATAGTTGCCGCGGCCGTCGAAGCTCTTTCCGGACACGCCGCGGAAGTCGCGGATGCGCGGCATGGCCACGGTGATCAGGCGATCCAGAAAGTCGTACATCCGCGCGCCGCGCAGCGTGACCTTGGTGCCCAGCGGCATGCCTTCGCGGACGCGGAAGCCGGCGATCGACTTCTTCGCGTTGGTCACGACCGCTTTCTGGCCGGCGATGGTCGACAGGTCTTCCTGCGCCGTCTTGGCCTTCTTGCTGTCACGGACCGCCTCGGCGCCGCACCCGATGTTCAGGACGATCTTGTCCAGACGCGGGATCATCATGTCGTTCTTGTAGCCGAACTCCTCCTTCATCGCGCCCTTGATGGTGTCGCGATAGACGGTGAGGAGCCGGGGCGTGTAGTTCGCTTGGTCGAGCATCAGATCACGTCTCCCGTGGTCTTGGCGAAGCGCACCTTCTTGCCGTCTTCCATGCGGAAGCCGACGCGCGTGGCCTTGCCGTTCGCGTCCACCAGCGCCAGGTTCGACAGATCGATCGGCAGCGCCTTGGGAATGCGGCCACCCTGGCTGGCCTGGCTCTGACGGGTGTGGCGGATGGCCATGTTGACCCCCTCCACGACCGCCTTGCCGGCCTTGGGATCGACCGAGACGATCTCGCCCTGCTTGCTGGCATCGCGGCCGGACAGAACAACGACCGTATCACCCTTGCGGAGTTTGGCAGCCATCACAGCACCTCCGGCGCGAGCGAGATGATCTTCATGAAGTTCTTCGCGCGCAGTTCGCGAACCACCGGCCCGAAGATACGGGTGCCGATCGGCTCGTTGTTGTTGTTGAGGATCACGGCGGCGTTCCGGTCGAAGCGGATCGCGGTGCCGTCGTCGCGACGCACTTCCTTGGCGGTGCGCACGACCACGGCCTTGCGGACGTCGCCCTTCTTGACGCGGCCCCGCGGAATGGCCTCCTTCACCGACACCACGATGATGTCGCCGACGGAGGCATACTTCCGCTTGGACCCGCCCAGGACCTTGATGCACTGAACACGGCGTGCGCCGCTGTTGTCAGCAACATCCAGGTTGGTTTGCATCTGGATCATTGGTTTCTCCCGACCTTTGGGGCGGCGATGCTTGCCGATCTCCCCAGGGTTTCGAATTGCTGGTCAGCGCCGACTATTCGGCGATGACCTCCCACCGCTTGGTCTTGGACTTGGGCGGGCATTCCTGGATGCGCACGGTGTCGCCGACCTTGAACTGGTTGGCCTCGTCGTGGGCACGGTACTTCTTGGACTTCCGAACCGTCTTCTGCAGCAGCGGGTGCTTGAAGCGACGCTCGATGCTGACGGTAACGGTCTGCGCGTTCTGGTTCGACGTCACGACACCGGTGAGGATGCGCTTGGGCATGGGCTCAGGCCTCCGACTTGGCCGCGTCGGCGGCTTTCTGGTTCAAAATGGTCATCACACGGGCCACGTCACGGCGGACGCTGCGCATCCGCGCGGTGTTCTCGAGCTGGCTCGTCGCCGCTTGGAAGCGCAGGTTGAACGCCTCCTTCTTGAGGTCGGTCAGCTTGGTACGGAGCTCGTCCGGCGTCTTGTCTCTGAGTTCGCTGGCGTTCATCGCCTTTTCCTTTGCAACATCACCGGGCCGCTTCGGCAGGGCCATGGGCCCGCGAGTGACGGCTGATTCCGGTGGAGATCAACGGTAGAGGGCGCCGCATAGACGAGGATCGACTCGGGCGCAAGGGCCTTCGCGCGGCCCCGTCGCCCGACGTGCCATACGGATCCGACGGCGGCTAGCGCGTGGAGATACGGATCGCCCGGCCGCCGCGCTGGAACTCGAACAACAGCGCGTGGATGAACAGGATGACGCCCAGCATCTCCAGCGTCTCCTCCAGCGTGATCTCCACGAGCCACATGCGCCCCTCGATGAGAGAGATCGCGCCCACGCGCGATGCCGCCCCCAGCATCTCGAGCCCGAGCGACCCGGAAACGAAGACGATGCCGGCCAGGATCATGCGAAGCGCCGTGCCGCGGTCGATCCGCAGCAGGAACGGGAGGTAGATCAGGGCCACCAGCGCCACCATCGCCAGGCCGTAGAAGATCCAGTTGTAGAACAGGACGCGTTCGGCCCCGACGAGTCCGCCCAGGGTCGAGCCGAACCGCTCGTGAAACAACGCGGCCTCATCCAGCGACAAGAACACGCTGATTACCGCGATGCCGATCCAGTGAAGCCGCCAGCGTCGGCGATCCGGCACATCGCTATGGCTCAGGAGCGCGGCCAAGGCCCCGGCGCCGAGCCAGATCATGCTGGAGAACCAGGCCGGCAGGTTGGCCTCTCCGTCGAGGTCGAAGAACCGCGAAACCGCCGCGCAGGGCCCTTCCTGGCATTCGCCGTCCAGCCACTCGACCACCAGGTAGCTGGCTACGATGACCAGGACCCATCCGGACAAGATCATCGGAATCCGCGTCGCGCACATCGTTATCCGGTCATCCGGCCCCTCGTCGTCCATGAACTGCCCCCAAAGAATCAAACCATGGACCCGCCCCCGTGGCCCCCGAACCGGGAGGCCGCGGGCCCTAGCCGTTAACGATTCCAGAAAATTCGATATGCGTCAAAAGTTTCGACGCGGGGGGCCATGTATGCCGGTTCAGTTCAAGGCATAGTTGAAGCTGACCGAGACGCGTTCCGTCTCAGCCATGTTCATCGGCACCTCATGGCGCAGCCAGCTTTCCCAGAGCAGCACGTCGCCGACCTCGGGCGCCTCATAGTGGAACATCCGCAGGTCGGCCGGTGCATCCTTGCGGCGGATGGGGGCGGCCATCATCATCGGCAGGCGCGGGTCTTCGAAACGGATGGCGCTCGTCCCCTCGGGCATGGCTATGTAGGTCGTGCCCGAGATCACCGAATGCGGGTGAAGGTGGCCGGAATGCGCACCGCCTTCGGGCAGGATGTTGATCCAGATATCCTCCAGCGCAAGCCGCTTGTCCTCCAGGTCAAAGGCCAGATCCCCGGCGAAGGCCGACACGTGCCGGTCCAGCGATTTCACCAAGTCCGCGAAGATGGGAAAGCGCCAAGGCAAATCCGTCAGCGAGGCATAGCTGGTATAGCCCGGATAGCTATTCTCCTCGCACCAGCGCTTCCCGGCCTCGTCATCCTCGGCGATCGAATAGCAGGAGCCTTCCAGTTCGGCCGCGTCGATGGCGGGGGAATGGGCCGAGAGAGGCGCGCGATACAGGCGGGTCGCGAAGAGGGATCGGATGTCGGACATGCCGCCGGTTTGATCCGCGTGGACATCCATTGTCAAAACGAAAAACCCCCGCCGGTTCGGCGGGGGTTCCATCTGCTCTCTACCGGGTGGAGCCCGGACGGTTTGCAGGCAAACCGCCTATGCCCAACTGCGGGGGATCGCCCAAGGCGATGTTTGCGTCACCAATCCTCTCGGACCACCGTGCGCGTCTTGATCGGCAGCTTCATCGCGGCCAGGCGCAGCGCCTCGCGCGCGACGGTCTCGTTGACGCCGTCGATCTCGAACATCACGCGGCCCGGTTTGACCTTGCAAGCCCAGTAATCGACCGAACCCTTGCCCTTACCCATCCGCACTTCGGTGGGTTTGGACGTCACCGGCAGGTCCGGGAAAATCCGGATCCAGACACGGCCCTGACGCTTCATGTGGCGCGTCATGGCACGGCGGGCAGCCTCGATCTGACGGGCGGTGACCCGCTCGGGTTGCGTCGCCTTCAGGCCATAAGTGCCGAAGTTCAGATCCGAGCCACCCTTGGCGTCGCCCTTGATGCGGCCCTTGAAGGCTTTGCGGAACTTCGTCCGTTTCGGTTGCAACATGATCTATGCCTCCTCAGCGCCGACGGTCGCCGCGGGGGCGATCGTCGCGACGTCCACCCGCGCCGCGCGGGGCGGGGCCGTCCTGAAGTTCCTGGGCCTTGCGGTCACGGGCCGACGGATCGTGCTCCATGATCTCGCCCTTGAAGATCCAGACCTTGATCCCGATGATCCCATAGGGCGTCTTGGCCTCGATATTCGCGAAGTCGATGTCGGCGCGCAGCGTATGCAGCGGCACGCGGCCCTCGCGATACCACTCCGTCCGTGCGATCTCGGCGCCGCCGAGACGGCCCGCCAGGTTCACCCGGATGCCGAGCGCACCCATCCGCATGGCGTTCTGGACCGCACGCTTCATCGCGCGACGGAACGAGACGCGACGCTCCAACTGCTGGGCGATGCTCTCGCCGACCAGCGCGGCATCGAGCTCGGGCTTGCGCACCTCGACGATGTTCAGGTGAAGCTCGCTATCCGTCATCGCGGCCAGCTTCTTGCGCAGAACCTCGATATCCGCACCCTTCTTGCCGATAATCACACCCGGACGGGCCGTGTGGATCGTCACGCGGCACTTCTTGTGCGGACGTTCGATGATGACGCGGCTGACGCCGGCCTGTTTGCACTCCTCCTCGATGAACTCGCGCATGCGCAGGTCCTCGAGCAGGAGATTGCCGTAATCCTTCGTATCGGCGTACCAGCGGCTGTCCCAGGTGCGATTGACCTGGAGCCGCATGCCGATCGGGTTGACCTTGTTACCCATCAGGCTTGCTCCTCAACTTGCCGCACCTTGATCGTCAGTTCCGCGAAGGGCTTGGTGATGCGCCCGAAACGGCCGCGGGCCCGGGGGCGTCCGCGCTTCATCGTCAGGTTCTTGCCGACCCACGCCTCGGCCACGATCAGTTCGTCGACATCGAGATTGTGGTTGTTCTCGGCATTCGCGATCGCGGATTGCAGGCACTTCTTGACGTCGACCGCGATCCGCTTCTTCGAGAACGTCAGATCGCTCAGCGCGGTCTCGACCTTCTTGCCGCGGATCATCGCGGCCACGAGGTTCAGCTTCTGCGGGCTGGTGCGCAGCGACCGCAGCTTCGCCATGGCTTCGTTGTCAGCCACGCGGCGGGGATTCTTTTCCTTGCCCATGACTTACTTCCTCTTGGCTTTCTTGTCGGCCGCGTGCCCGTAATAGGTGCGCGTCGGGGAGTATTCGCCGAACTTCTGACCGATCATGTCTTCGGACACGTTCACGGGGATATGCTTCTGCCCGTTGTAGACGCCGAAGGTGAGGCCGACGAACTGCGGCAGGATGGTGGAGCGGCGCGACCAGATCTTGATCACGTCGTTTCGGCCGGATTCGCGGGCGGCTTCGGCTTTCTTCAGCACGAAGGCGTCCACGAACGGGCCTTTCCAGACGGAGCGGCTCATATCAGCGGCCTTTCTTCTTGGCGTGACGCGACCGGACGATCAGTCGGCTGGACGCCTTGTTCTTGTTGCGGGTACGGGCGCCCTTGGTGGGCTTGCCCCACGGCGTGACCGGGTGACGGCCGCCCGAGGTGCGGCCTTCGCCGCCACCATGCGGGTGGTCGATCGGGTTCATCACGACGCCGCGGACCGACGGGCGGATGCCCTTGTGCCGGTTGCGGCCGGCCTTGCCGATGTTCTGGTTCGAGTTGTCGGGGTTCGAGACCGCGCCCACGGTCGCCATGCATTCCTGGCGCACCAGGCGAAGCTCGCCCGAGGAGAGCCGGATCTGGGCGTAGCCGCCGTCACGCCCGACGAACTGGGCATACGTGCCTGCCGCGCGCGCGATCTGGCCGCCCTTGCCGGGCTTCAGCTCGATGTTGTGAACGATCGTGCCGATGGGCATGCCCTGAAAAGGCATCGCGTTGCCGGGCTTGATGTCGGCCTTGGCGCTCGCCACGACGCGGTCGCCGACGGCGAGACGCTGGGGGGCGAGGATATAGGCCTGTTCGCCATCGGTATAGCGGATGAGCGCGATGAAGGCGGTCCGGTTCGGATCGTACTCGATCCGTTCGACGTTCGCCTGCACGTCCAGCTTGCTGCGTTTGAAATCGACGATCCGATAGAGGCGCTTGGCGCCCCCGCCCTTGCGGCGCATCGTGATCCGTCCGGTGTTGTTCCGGCCGCCATTCTTGGTCAGGCCTTCGGTCAGCGCCTTGACGGGGCGACCTTTCCACAGCTCCGAACGGTCGATCAGAACCAGCCCACGCTGGCCCGGCGTCGTCGGCTTGTACGACTTGAGTGCCATTGTTTACCTGTCTTCCGTTGTGTGTCGGACGGCCCCGCATGACGGCCCCGCCCTGGATGTAAGGGCCCCGAAGGTCCCCGGTTCGATACCCCGAAAAGAGACACCCCGGACGGGTCCGGGGTGGTCGGGATGGGGGCGTGTAGAAGGGTTGGGGGGTGGGGTCAAGGGTTGGGCGCGCCGAAATGTAGGATGGGTGATAACCCACCGCCCGCACCCGGTTTGGCCTGCCGGGATGGTGGGTTATCACCTACCCCACGCTTGCTCCACCTACTTCGGCACCAAAATAGCCGCAATCATGTCCCGTTCTCTCTGCATGTAATGCCTTTAGAACGGATCGAAGAAAAAGTCGATGAGCGACACTTCAAAGTCTCTGGAAGAACTATTTCAACGCGTTGGCCTAGGGAGGGTCAAACCACGTCCTGAGAAGCCTGTGGTGCGAACCACAAGCGGACCGATCCATGGCGGCGCGTGTCGCTTAGTGTGTAAATTTCCGCCGGAGGAAACCGGTAGCTGGTTATCCGGCACTCCAAGCCTTCCCAGCAGCGTGGATTGGCCGACTTTTCGAGGTGAACACCTTACTTTTCTTGCGCAAATCAATCTCCGTGATGTCCCGCGAGACACCTGGGGCGGCCTGCACCCAAGGAACGGATGGTTCGTCATCTTCTATCGAGAGGAGGACGAAGAGTGTGGGCCGCTTGTCCGTCTTCTACACACCAAAGAACTAGGATCCCTGCGGCCGGTCCCGAAGAAATACCCGGCATCTCTACGTCTAGGATGTCGATACGATCGACGAGGCACGGAGGGAGAGACAGAATTCTTTAAGCCTGCGAAATGGCCGATTCAAATTATTCCTGATAACACTCCGCAATCACCATCTGGTAGTAACGTTATCGGAGACGGTCTTCATGGGAACTTTGATATACTTCAGTCACGATGGCAGCCGTTCGAAACTCACACAATGAACGCGATGATTGATTGCCTAATATCGACCATCGAAGGAAATATAAGAAACTTGAGAGCAGAGGATAGCGAAGACGTATCGAAGTTGTCTCGTCAGAGTAGCATCGACGAATGCCAATCGGTCATCGTACAACTAAGAGATCGCCGCAATCGCCATAGTGATACGGGCCTGATACCAGGTGAGGTTGCGGCACGCGAAGTTGAGGACCTTGCCGCGATCACATATCCCCGCCTCTACGCGGGTCCAACTGTCGAGCCCATCAGTACGTTGAGGCATGCGAATCTATTTGAGTACATGGATCTCCATGAATACCTAGCTCGACAAACCTATCTTCAGACGCCGTCAAAATTACGTTCGGATGTCAGGGAAGCCTACGAGGGCATCTGGAAAAGGGCGGCCGAAACCGTTTTCGGACACATTGGTGGATCACCCAACTACGTGATGGAGGCTTACGAGGATCGCGGCATCAAGCTATTAGAGATGCCATCAAATAAGATTTTTGGATTGAGCTTCGGCGATGTTTCCAATCTCATTGTGTCCATCGACCAGGGTGATTTTGAACGGGAAGACTGGATTTCGTGCAGCGTCTATGACTCCCACGGGATCTAGATAGAACCTGACCTCTACAAGAAAAGCCCCGCCGTCTCCGGCGGGGCTTATATCACAACGAGCGGTGGGTTTCACCAACCCTACGGCTCACAGCCCAGTCGTCATGTCGATTGTGTTGCCCTCTTCAAGGGTCACGTAGGCTTTCTTCACGTCCTTCCGGCGGCCCATCTGGCCGCGGAAGCGCTTGACCTTGCCCTTGGTGATGGTCGTGTTCACGGCCTTCACCTTCACGCCGAACAGTTCCTCGACCGCGGACTTGATCTGCGGCTTGTTGGCGTCGATCGCCACCTCGAAGACCACGCCGTTGGCTTCGGACGCCATGGTCGCCTTCTCGGTGATGATCGGTTTGCGGATCACGTCGTAGGTGTTCATTTCAGTCGTGCCTCCAGGGCCTCGACACCCGCCTTCGTGAGCACGAGCGTGTCACGCTTGAGGATGTCCATGACGTTGGCGCCCATCGACGGCAGGACGTCCACGTTGCCGAGGTTGCGCGCGGCTTGCGCGAAGTCCTCGTTCACCGTGGCGCCGTCGATGACGAGCGCGCGCTTCCAGCCGAGATCCGCGACCTGCTTGGCCAGCGCGGACGTCTTGGCGTTCGCGGCGGCAAGGTCGTCGACAACGACCAGATTGCCGGACGCGGCCTTTGACGACAGCGCGTGACGCAGCCCCATGGCGCGGACCTTCTTGGTCAGGTCGTGGGCGTGGCTGCGGGGCGTGGGGCCCTTGTAGACGCCGCCCTTGCGGAAGATCGGCGCCTTGCGCGAGCCGTGGCGCGCACCGCCGGAGCCCTTCTGGCGGACGATCTTCTTGGTCGAATAGCTGACCTCGGAGCGCGTCTTGACCTTGTGCGTGCCCTGCTGCGCCTTGTTGCGCTGCCAGCGGACAACGCGGAACAGGATGTCGCGGCGCGGTTCCTGTCCGAAAACGTCGTCGCTCAGCTCGACCGAACCGGCCTTGCCGCCGTCCAGGGTGATGACATCGAGTTTCATTCGTCACCTTCCTTCTTCTCGGCGTCCGAATTGTCCGTCGACGCGCTCTCTTCCGAGATCTGCGCCTCAGCTTCCTTCAGCGCGGCTTCCTCTGCGGCGGCCTGCTCGGCGGCCTGCGCCTCGGCGGCGGCCTTGGCCTCGGCCTCGGCGGCGGCGGCGGCCTCTTCGGCGGCCTTCGCGGCCTCGCGCTTCGCCGACATCAGCGCGGCAGGAACGATGGCACTCTCGGGGAACGGCTTCTTGACCGCATCCTTGATCGTGACCCATCCGCCCTTGGAGCCGGGAACGGCGCCCTTGACCATGATCAGGCCACGGTCGGTGTCGGTGCGGACGACCTGCAGGTTTTGCGTGGTCACGCGGGCGGCGCCCATGTGACCGGCCATCTTCTTGCCCTTGAACACCTTGCCGGGGTCCTGACACTGACCGGTGGAGCCGTGCGAGCGGTGGCTGATCGACACGCCGTGCGAGGCGCGCAAACCGCCGAAGTTCCAACGCTTCATCGCGCCGGCGAAACCCTTGCCGATCGAGGTGCCGCTGACATCGACGAATTGACCCTCGAAATAGTGGTCGGCGATAATTTCCTCGCCGACTTCGATCAGGGCATCCTCGTCCACGCGGAACTCGGCGACCTTGCGCTTGGGCTCAACATTGGCGGCCTTGAAGACGCCGCGCATCGCCTGGGACGTGCGCTTGGCCTTGGCCGTGCCGGCACCCAGCTGGACGGCGGTGTAGCCGTGCTTGTCTGCGGTGCGCTGACCGACGACCTGAAGCGCGTCGAGTTGCAGCACGGTGACGGGAATCTGCTTGCCGTCTTCCATGAACAGGCGGGTCATGCCCACCTTCTTGGCGATCACTCCGGAACGCAGCATATCTGTGCCCTCCTCAGACCTTGATCTCGACGTCGACGCCCGCGGCCAGGTCGAGCTTCATGAGCGCGTCCACGGTCTGCGGCGTCGGGTCGACGATATCGAGCATCCGCTTGTGCGTGCGGATTTCCCACTGGTCGCGCGACTTCTTGTCGATGTGCGGACCGCGCAGGACGGTGAAACGCTCGATCTTGTTGGGAAGCGGGATCGGCCCGCGAACCTGGGCACCCGTGCGCTTGGCGGTGTTGACGATTTCCTGCGTGCTGGCATCCAGAACGCGGTAATCGAACGCCTTCAGCCGGATACGGATATTCTGGCTTTTCATGTCATGTCCGATGACTACCTGCCCCGCGACGCGGGGTCAGGACCCAAGTTGAGAGGAGGAGACAGGACCACCCCGCCCCCTCGTCGAACCCGAACGGAAGCGTGGCCGCTTGTGGCGACCCCGTCCGCAGATGCGCGCGTCTAGACCGACTCGGACGGCGTCGCAACCCCTGACGCGACATTTCAGAACCGCGCGCCGGACCCGCCGATCCACCCGTCCGCAGTGCCACTTCGTTACAGTTCCGACGGGGCCGATCACGCGTTGCGGGGCGCAAATCATATAATCGTGCGCTCACACCCTCGTCGGGCGACCGTGATCGGTGAAGCGGTGTTTCTGACATTCGAGGTCGAAGGGCCCCGGATGAACCGGACCCGGCCTCGAATGAAAAAGAACGGAGACTACCATGAACAAGTTGAGCGCCGTGGTCCTTGCCGCAACGATGGCCTTCGGGGGCGCAGCCCTTGCCGACGGACATGCCGGACAGGGCTTCAATATGTTGCAGACCGCACTGATGAACGACCTGGAGCGCCTGGGTATCGACCCATCCTCGATGGGCGACGACCTGACCTTGGGTGAAATCGCCTCGATCAAATCCGTGATCGACAGCAACGAGAACGAGTCGCAGAAGAAGAACCGGATCCAGGCCATCATCGACAACAACTGACCGGCCCGGCGCGGGCGGGACCAACCCTCGCCCGCGCAGCCGCTCCGCCGCGCGCGAGCGATCGTGATGCGACAGTCGCGCACGGCGGCCTTATGGTTCGATACTGAATGGATCAGTTACACGAGGAATCACCATGACCCCGACCGATTTCACCCGCCGCGGCCTGTTGACCTCCGCTGCCACGCTTGCCGCCGGGACCGCCCTCGCCGGATCGGCCCGCGCCGAGACAGTTGTCGCCCCCTCCGGTCGGACGATAACCAAATACGTTCCCGAAGAGTCGGACTTCCCTTATGAGGTCCAGCGCACCGAGGCCGAATGGATGGACCATCTCGACGGGAACGAGGAAGCCTACGGCATCCTGCGGAAGGCCAATACCGAATGGCCGAAGACCACCGAGATGTGGCGCGAGGCGCATCCGGGCGGATATCTCTGCCGCGGCTGCGACCTGCCGGTCTACGACGCCGGATGGTTCGAACCGCTGGACAAGGGATGGGTCTTCTTTCACCACGCCGAGCCGAACAGCGTGATGTTTGGTCTCGATGGGGCGGTCCGGGCCTATGGGCAGGCCGGCATGACCGGCGAGAATTTCGCCATGTCCGAGGTGCACTGCCGCCGCTGCGGCTCGCACCTGGGCCATCACATCAAGGTAGCCGGCATGTGGCTGCACTGCATTAACGGCACATCGCTCACGCTCGCCTGAGTGCGGCGCCCGCTTCGGCCCACCGCTTGGCGGTTCCACGCCAACGCATGGCGCTCCCGGTACGAACCGGCGGCGAGGGATGGGCCGGGACATGCAGTCGCAGTCCCCGCTGCGCCGAAGGTGGCCGAACCCGTTTGAGTTGACGCCGAGCATCACGACGGCTTCGAGCCGGGCAGCAGTTTCAGGAACGCCGGCAGGTGCTGAAGCCCGCGCACCCTCTCTGCGGCAGTGAAGGCGATGGTGCCGTTCCCCCATGGGACGGTATTCCGGAAGATCACGTCGGCGCGCACCAGCCCGGCTGTCCGGAGAAAAATACCGGGAAGCTTCGGCCGTAGGATCATCATTTTTCCGGCTGACGAAACCCGCGCCACCGCGCGTGGGCGACGTTCCCGGGTCCGGGATTCTCCAGCAGGAACAGCAGCCGCGCCATTGTCCCGCCATCCAGCGGATCGGCGTCCGGCATCTCGTTGCCCGGCAGGCCGTTCCGGCGCAGGGCTGCCGCGACCCGCACGATCGGAAACTTATGCGAGTCGTGAACCATTGCGCGACACCGTAAGACCGCCACGGGGTCGCGCAGGATGCGGGGGGCTTCCGTAACGGTCAGCCCCGGGAAATGGGCCGCCACAGGTCGTTCGCAAGACCATCCAGCTGGCGGGAAGCAGTGGTTTTTGCCACCCCCCCGAACGCCGAAGGCCCCGCTGGGGGGCCTTCGCTTCTCCGGGGCTGCGGCGGACGTCGTCCGCCGGGCCTCGACCTACGCCACGATCTTCGACGCCACGCTCTCGGAAGCGCCCGCGATGCGGACGCCCCGGTCGCGTGTCGGAAAGATCATTCCACGATCTTGCTGACCACGCCCGCGCCGACCGTGCGGCCACCCTCGCGGATCGCGAAGCGAAGCCCCTGCTCCATCGCGATCGGCGCGATCAGCTCAACACCGAACGACACGTTGTCCCCCGGCATCACCATCTCCGTGCCCTCGGCCAGGTTCACCGTCCCCGTCACGTCCGTCGTGCGGAAATAGAACTGCGGACGGTAGTTCGCGAAGAACGGCGTGTGGCGACCGCCCTCCTCCTTCGTCAGGATGTACGCCTCGGCCTCGAACTTCGTGTGCGGCTTGACCGAGCCGGGCTTGCACAGAACCTGCCCACGCTCCACGCCCTCGCGGTCGATCCCGCGCAACAGCGCGCCGATGTTGTCGCCCGCCTCGCCGCGATCCAGAAGCTTGCGGAACATCTCGACGCCCGTGCAGGTCGTCTTCTTGGTGTCGCGAATGCCCACGATCTCGATCTCGTCGCCCACGTTGATCACGCCGCGCTCCACGCGACCCGTCACCACCGTGCCCCGGCCCGAGATCGAGAACACGTCCTCGACCGGCATCAGGAACGGCTGGTCCACCGCGCGCTCCGGCGTCGGGATGTACTCGTCGACCGCCGCCATCAGCTTGCGGATCGACTCCTCGCCGATCTCCGGGCTGTTGCCCTCCATCGCCGCCAGCGCCGAGCCCGGGATCACCGGAATGTCGTCGCCCGGATACTCGTAGCTCGACAGAAGCTCGCGGATCTCCATCTCGACGAGCTCCAGCAGCTCCTCGTCGTCGACCTGGTCGACCTTGTTCATGTACACGACCATCGTCGGGATGCCGACCTGACGACCCAAGAGGATGTGCTCGCGCGTCTGCGGCATCGGGCCGTCGGCCGCGTTCACCACCAGGATCGCGCCGTCCATCTGCGCCGCCCCGGTGATCATGTTCTTGACGTAGTCCGCATGGCCCGGGCAATCCACATGCGCGTAATGCCGGCTCTCGGTCTCGTACTCCACATGCGCCGTCGAGATCGTGATCCCGCGCGCCTTCTCCTCCGGCGCGCCGTCGATCTGGTCATAGGCCCGGAAATCACCGAAATACTTCGTGATCGCCGCCGTCAGCGTCGTCTTGCCGTGATCGACATGACCAATCGTCCCGATGTTCACATGCGGTTTCGTGCGTTCGAACTTTGCCTTCGCCATG